>CAXTSZ010000015.1:50344-53606 GCA_964247125.1 uncultured bacterium | reverse complement strand
CCACCCAGCAACGGCACGACCGCACTACCATCGCTAGCAACTGCAATCACTGCTGGTTCGTGGAGTTTGTCCTGGAGGAGGGGGGCGATCGATCGAATCAGAATCCCGGCAGCACAAAGCCCCACAATGGCTACATCATGACTGAATAACTCTTGGACTGTCGCCTTGAAATTATCGAAGCCAATATCTACATCTGTGGTGCGTTTAACCGATCCATATAGCACGGCCTCCGGTAGCACCGTCATCAATTGACGCGCCGTCGCGACACTATCCTGACTCAGCACTACTACAGCAATTTTAGCCATTCATCCACTGCCATTCACTGGGAATCACAATCATCGCAAAATAGGGCACCTGCGTCGGATCAACATCGGCGATCGGTACAATTCGTTGATTGATAGTGGTCGATCGTTCAATATACCTAGCCCGCTCCCACAAGCCCACCTCTTTCAATACATCACAGACCTTTGCGAAATTCCGGCCTAGTTTCATAATGACAGCCGCATCAGCGACTTTTAACCGATCGGCAATTATCTCGGCTGGTAAAGTCCCGGTCAGCACAATAAACACATCGTTCCGATAGGTCAAAGGCGTGCCCAGCATCCCAGCACTAGCCATCACCGAAGATACCCCCGGTACCACTTCCGTCGGAAACCGATGAGATAGGCGATTAAAGGTGTACATAAAAGTACCAAAGAAAAAGGGATCGCCTTCGCAAAGTACCGCCACATCCCGGCCAGCCTCTAGATGCTGTGCCAATTCCTCGGCCATTTTGTCGTAGTAAGGCTGAGATGAAACTTCCAGCTTAAAAGGCAGCACCATCGGTATCTCGATCTGCTCTGGCCGCAAATATTCAGCCACTACTGCTCTCGAGATACAACGACCATCGGGGGATGCCGGGTAAGCCACTACGGGTACCGATCGAAGAATGCGGTATGCCTTCAACGTCAACAATTCGGGGTCACCAGGACCCAATCCTAAACCGTACAATTTACCTGTAGTTATCGTCATTCAGCCTCCTGAGCTAAAGCATTAATAGCAGCGGCGGTCATGGCACTGCCACCCCGTCGCCCGTGAATAGTGATGAAAGGTATGCCGCGACTGTTGGCGGCTAGCTCGGCTTTGGATTCTGCCGCACCGACAAAACCCACGGGCATCCCCACGATTAAAGCGGGTTGGCTGGCTCCTTCGTCTAGTAGTTCTAGTAACCGGAAGAGAGCAGTGGGGGCATTGCCGATCGCCACTACCGCACCAGCCAAATCTGGCAACCATAGTGCTAAAGCGGCGGCCGAGCGCGTATTGCCTATCCGGTGCGCCATGGCTGGTACATCTGGATGTTTGAGGGTGCAAACCACCTGATTGTTAGCTGGTAAGCGGCTGCGGGTCACACCATCAGCGACCATATGGGCATCACAGAAAATGGCTGCTCCACCAACGAGGGCTTGTCGGCCGATCGCCGCCGCTAAAGGCGAAGCCTCGATATCACTAGCAATATCAGTCATGCCGCAGCCGTGCATCATCCGTACCACAACTTTTTCTAAGTCTGAGGGCACATTGCTTAAATCAGTCTCCGATCGAATGGTGGCAAATGATTTCTTGTAAATTTCGGCGCCGTCGCGAATGTAATCCAGCATTAAGTTTGAATGGCAAAAAGTTGATATAAATCGGGGAGAGAATGACGCTGGACAAAATCAGCAAAAGATTCCTGGGGCGGGTGGCGCTGTTGTTGGTAGATATGGATCATGCGATCGATCGTTTCCATCGCATTCTCTACCGAGATCAGCGGAAATAGCCGCTGGCCAAAGGTTTGATTACCCGATCGCAGATAAATTTCATAGCCCTCAGTTTGTCCATTGAATATACCAAGTAGCGCAATATCGCTACCGAGGGGATGAGCGCAACCTTTGCCGCAACCGCTCACATGAATTTGTAGAGGCTGGTCTAAGCGATTGATTAGCTTCTGAATCAAAGCCTGCGCATGAGCATGACTATTGGTTTCAGCAGCTTGGCAACCAGGTTGGCCACGACAGGCGGCGATCGATCCAGCGGGATGATGAGGATCAATTTGCAATCTTAATTCTGCTATGGCTTGCAATAAACTCGGCAAATCCGGATCTGAGACCTGCGGTAGTATCACGTTCTGCCAAGGTGTTAAACGCAAACTACCGTTACCATACTGATGCGCTAAATTACCTAAACCCTGGAGCTGATCGATCGTGAGTTGACCCAAAGGTACCACTATTCCTAAATACGAATAACTAGTTTGCCGCTGCTGATGGATGCCTAAATGTGCCCCAGATTTACTGTTGTTTGCTGAAGCTAATTCATGACAATCATCGAAATTCGCGGCCAATGGGCTGCGGAACCAATCCAGACCCGCCTGCGCTACTAGCTGCCGCAGGCGGGGCTTTTTGCTGCGGCGATGTTGCTGGGGAATACTCGGTAAAGCGGCGGCATGTTCTAGATAAATCTGATAAATCGCTGCGACCAATGGCACCGCATCATCAAACGCACAGCCCAATTTAGTATCCAACTCCAGGCCATCGCCCATATTCAAAAACAGCCGCAGTCCCTGACGATGCGCCACCAAAATCACATCATTCGGGCGCTGCCGGATCGAGACCGCTTCACCGCCGTCAATCCCGATACTGAACTTGGCACTGAGTCCCACTAATTCGGGATGGCTAGAAATATATCGATCGATTGCCCAAACCACTGGCCGGGTATCAAACACCGCCTGCGCATCAATCCCCGCCGTGGGGCTAGCCATAATATTCCGCAAGTGATCGACCGCCGCGATCGGCGCCGCTAATTCAGCTGCTTGTAATTGCTGAAGCAATTCGGGAGTCAGTACTTGGGTGAGCTTCAGCTGAAGATTGGCGCGATTGGTCACCTGAACATCTTCTAAACCGACTTTAGCGGCCAAGTCTACGATGACACTTACTTGATGACTACTTAATAATCCGCCGGGAGTGCGCATCCTAGCCAAAATTCCATCTTGAGCAGCTGTGGGATAAAACAATCCCGGACAGGCTAAGGATTCCAAAGTACTAGTTGAAGTAGAGATCAAGTTTTATATTCTTGTGCAACGCAAGAAACGATCGGACAGCACTGCGATCGGTATTCTGACTCGTCAGCCCAGCGGCTGCTTTACAGTTGCGGCACAGTCTCGGAATCTCACCGAACTTCCCCAATTTCAGCTTCAGCAGCTTACCACAGACAGTGGAGCTAGCAGATCAGATCATTATTATTCTTCAGAGTT
>CAXTSZ010000015.1:4325-50244 GCA_964247125.1 uncultured bacterium | reverse complement strand
AGCTTACCACAGACAGTGGAGCTAGCAGATCAGATCATTATTATTCTTCAGAGTTGAGTTCTATGCAGAGCAATACATAAATTTTTACTTTTATTCATGTCATGATTCAGCAACGCTGTTTATTGATAACCAGCTGCTTGCATCGCGAACAGCTGGGCATAGCGGCCATCAACTGCCAATAATTGCTCGTGCGTGCCCTGTTCAATAATTTCCCCGGCTGCCATCACCATAATCTGGTCAGCCATCCGCACCGTCGAAAAACGGTGGGAAATTAACACCACAATCTGATCTTGAGTCAGCGATCGGAAGTGATTAAAGATCTGCATCTCGGCCTCCGCATCCATCGCCGCTGTCGGTTCATCTAGCACCAAAATATCGGCACCCGATCGCATAAAAGCGCGCGAGAGAGCAATCTTTTGCCATTGACCACCCGATAGCTCCTGACCACCCTTAAACCATTTACCCAACTGGGTGTCAAATTCTTGGGGGAGCCGATCGATAAAAGATTTAGCCATCCCTTTGGTTGCAGCCGCTACCCACTCCGATCGATCTCCCAAATGCTCTACATCTCCCACCCCCACATTCTCCCCAACAGTGAATTGATACTGCACAAAGTTCTGGAAAATCACCCCCATTCGCCGTCGTAAGACATCAATATCCCAATCATTTAGATCCACTCCGTCTAATAGAATTCGGCCACTAGTGGGTAGATAAAGTCTGGTTAATAGCTTGATCAAAGTGGTTTTGCCAGAGCCATTCTCCCCAACGATCGCCAGCTTTTCACCCGGTCGCAGCTGGAGGCAAATATTTTTCAGGACGGGCTGCTGACTACCCGGGTAGCTAAAAGAAACTTGCTCAAATCGAATACCATCTGGCCTTATGCCCTGAGTGATCCGACCTCGGGAGCGCGGCATCGGCTGCTCTAAAAATTCATAGAGATTAGCCAAATAAAGGTTGTCTTCGTACATGCCGCCGATCGAAGTCAAGGTCGAGGCAAAAGTAGACTGTCCCTGCCGAAAGACCACCAAATACATGGTCATTTCGCCTAAAGTAATCTGGCCAGCGATCGCCTTCATCACAATCCAAGCGTAGGCAGCATAAAACGCTCCCGTACTAAGCAAACCTAGCAAATAGCTCCACAGACCCTTCTTAATAGTGAGATTACGGTCTTCGCCATAAAGTTTGGCAAAAATATTGCGGTAACGCTGCAACAGGATCGGACCGAGCTGATAGAGCTGTACCTCTTTGGCATAGTCTTCTCTCGCCAACAGGGTTTCTAAGTAATGTTGCTGACGAGTTTCCGGCGATCGCCAGCGGAACAAACGAAAGGCATGTCCAGAAAAGCGAGTTTCGGCGATAAAAGAGGGAATTGCTGCCCCCACTAAGATCAGTACCGCCCAGACCGAAAGATGTAGCAATAAGCCGCTGAAGGTGAGCAAGGTGAGCGCAGCTTGACCCAATCCAAAGGTGCGATTAATGAGAGCTAATGGCCGACTAGATGCCTCCGATCGCGCTTGAGTAATTTTATCGTAAAATTCGGAGTCTTCAAAATGCGCCAGATCAAGCGTCAGTGCTTTTTCTAAGATCAAGACATTAACCCGTTGACCCAACAACACGCGCAGCAAAGATTGGCAAACGATTAACCCCCGCTGACCAGCGGCGGTGAGCATAATCAAAATTGCTTCTGTACCCACATAGCGCAGAGCCAGATTTCGATCGATCGCCAACCCACTCTGTGCCGCTACCACCACACTATCAACAATTAGTTTGCCGACATAAGCGACCACTGCTGGTAACAAACCACTCCCGACAGTGAGAATGATCAGGGCAATTGTCAAACCTCGGCTAGTTGTCCACAACAGCTCTAAGGCTTTACCACTATAGCGAAATACTGATTGAAACTGGCCAACAGTTTGGCCGAGTAATTTCCAGCAGCGCCTCATACTTGCTTGCTTACTAGCCATAGTTAGCGCTGGTTAATGCGCAGCGTTTTTGGTAAATAGTCCCGGTGTATTGGAGATCTTGCGCAGATAAATACAGTGCCGCACACCTTGCGTTAATGGGGTCTGGAATGCTTTCACATCAACAATTTCTCCGCCCCAGCGTTTGGCCGCCTGTCCTAAATCTACTTTTTCAGCTGTTGTCCACTGACCACGATAGAGGATGGCGGTACCACCCAGTGCCAAGAATGGTAACGCATAACCAGCACAAACCTCAGCGCTAGCCACAGCGCGGACTGTGACTAATTGATATTGTTGACGGTGGTGACGATCTTGATTGAGGGTTTCAGCACGACCAACTAGCGCCTGCACATTGTTTAGTTGCAGGGCGGGCAGGCTAGATTGAATGAAGTTGATCTTTTTGGCAGTAGAGTCCACCACGGTCACGGCCCAATCTGGTCGGATGATGGCGATCGGGATACCCGGAAACCCACCACCCGTGCCTAAATCAATCACAGCTCCAGACAAATCAGCAGTGACGATCGGCTGCAAAGAATCCCACAGATGTTTTTCCCAAAACGCCTCTGGCTCAATAATTCTAGTTAAATTAAGGCTGTGATTGGCGATCGTTACTAGGTCATAAAACTGCTGAAACTGCTGGAGTTGAGCTGGTGTTGGTTGCCAGTTGGTGGTTTCTTGCCACTGGTCTAGCATCGCTGGTAATTGAATAGACATTAGTTATAGCGCCTGCTACTGGGATGGGGTCAGGGGGGAAGTGGGTACGACACTTAATACCCCGTGGTCGATCGCCCAACATCGATCGGCAATACCAATTAAATCGCTGGCATCGTGGGTGACTACTAATAATGTCCATTTGCTCTTTAATTCGGCCAGTAAATTCACAACTTGCTGGCGGATCGACCAGTCTAAACCCGCTGTTGGTTCATCTAATAGTAAAATCGCTGGCTGGCGAATGAGTTGTACAGCCAGTGCCAAGCGGCGCTGTTGACCGCCACTCAGATCATGCGGTGAGGTTTTTAGCGACAGATCACCCAACCCAACAGCCGCTAAAGCTTGGGCAATACTTTCACTCCCCAGTTCTGGATGACCCAGGCGTAGTTCCTCTAAAACCGTGTTAGCGCAGAAATGCCGCTCTGGAAACTGGAAAACTAAGCCAGCCATTTCTTGTAGGTTTTCCGTTGTCAAATTCTGATTGCGCCAAGCGATCGAGCCAGCCGTTTTACTTGCCAATCCGGAAAGTATCTCTAGCAAAGTACTTTTTCCTGATCCACTGGGGCCGATGACTAAGCCTAACTGTTGCGGCGCTAATTCCAGATCCACTGCTTTGAGAATGGGTTGGGGCGTAGCAGGTGGATGATATGTTAAATTTTTGAGAAGCAGCATCAAAAGCGTAGTCAGTGTCTTCATTATAAGATACACCACAAAGCCCTCACCCTCACTAATCCCACAGTCGTCGTCCGGCACTAGTGCGCAGTCGATCGTCTGCATCAAACAGCAACTCAGGGATGTTTAACTGCTGGGGACAACGCGGCAAGCAATCCCCACATTCGGTGCATTGGTTCCCCTGATTGCCGGGGAACCAATGGCCCGCATTCCCTAGCATCCGGTATCGATACTGGCCGTAGTCGGTCATGTCGTAGGCCACAGCTAAATTCCGCAGCCGGAGGATTTCGGGAATATTAATAGCGGCAGGACAGGGTAAGCATGCATAACACTGACCACATAAATCAGCTCCTAATTGGGTCGTCAATTCTTGTTGGAGGCGATCGAACACCATAATTTCGGGCGGCGTGAGTGGTCCAGCCTGATCACATACCGCCAGGGGTGTACTCAACTCCGTGGGATCGGCAGCGCCGACGCTCAGAGTCGTAATGCGCGGATCGCTGAGTAACCAGCGATAGTTCAGCTCCAAGGGGCTAAAGGGGCGACACAGTTCTTGCAACTGGGCGGGGGGAGTAAACAGCTGCCCACCTTTGTCTGCCGGAGAAATAATAAAAACCCCCAGATCTTGAGCCTGGGCAAGAGCAATCACTGGTGCCAGTCGCTGGAAAAAATAGTAATAGTGGAGATTGACAAAAGAAAACAGCCCAGTGTTAATGGCTGCTGACACTAAATCGAGAGTGCCGTGGGTGGAAAAACCAATATGCCGAATCCAGCCGCGTTCGATCGCCGCCTGCAAAACAGGGACACAATGCTCGATCGACCAAGCTAAATGTTCGGCGGTATTAATGCCATGAATAGCTACGCAGTCAATATAATCGGTTTGCAGACGGTGGCGAGAAGCTTGCAGAGTTTGCCACACCTGTTGTGGATCGGTGGTGGGCAAAATTTTGGTGGTGATATACAAATCTGGCCGCGATAGCCCGCGTTGTAGTGCTAATCCCAAATATTCTTCACTGCGACCATAACTGGGCGCAGTTTCGAGATGATTGATGCCCAGGCTGATCGCCTGTACCACTGTCTGGAAGAAGACCTCGGCGGAGCTGAGGCAGCGCATTGTCCCTAAAGAAAAACGCGAGAGGGGTAGTTCGGTACGACCAAAGCGACGATAGTGCAAGCTAGTTCTCTAGCCGGTAGCCACCCCGTTTGATTAAATCAGAAGGACGAAGGTCGGAAACAAAATTCCGAAAAGCTTTTCTTTCTTCCTCGTCAGCATCGCGATCGACTGGAATAGAAGCATTGGCCACCACTTCTTCCATCACCCAGATGGAAGCCTTAGAACGAACAGCGAGGGCGATCGCATCACTAGGACGGGCATCTATTTCTTGGAAAACACCATTTTGCTCAATAACGATCATGGCGTAGAAGGTATTGTCTTGAAGAGAATTAATGAGGACGCGATCGATCCGCACATTACAACTCTCTAACATATTGATAATCAAATCGTGGGTAAAAGGCCGGGGGGGTGCCTGCTTCTCGATCGCATTGATAATAGCCTTAGCCTGGTCTTGGCCGATATAGATGGGTAAAGCCCGTCGCTCGGAAGCATCTTTTAACAAGATAATAGGACTCCGCGATACTGCATCTAATGCGATTCCAGCTACCTTCATTTCGATCATGGACTTTACCTCTACGGCTAGAATAATAGTGAATTTTTAGGGATTAAGGCAAAGCTCGTATTTTGTATTCCAGCAACAGGGCGGGTTAGAGAGAACGAGTTTGGTTCTGGACTAATCATGACTCATGAAGGTTACAATCGGCGTTAGCCGTTTGACTGAAAATAAATGTTTACAGGATTGATTCAAGCACTGGGCAGTATCCGACCTCTGACCGATGACCAGGTCGAGATTGTCGTTGATCCAAGCAATGCCAGCGCAATTTTAACAGATTTGGCGATCGGTGATAGTGTGGCGGTCGATGGAGTTTGCTTGACAGCGGCCAAAACTACTCAGCATGGTTTTGT
This sequence comes from uncultured bacterium, assembly GCA_964247125.1. GTDB lineage: Bacteria > Cyanobacteriota > Cyanobacteriia > Cyanobacteriales > Chamaesiphonaceae > JAAFHZ01. The sequence goes on along the minus strand of CAXTSZ010000015.1, from coordinate 44,880 downwards.
GGCGGTAGTATCACCAGAAACCTGGCGGCGGAGTACTTTGAGTCGGCGCGACCAATCGGCGCAACGGGTTAATCTGGAAACCTCGCTCCGAGCCGGCGGCAAGATTGGTGGTCATTTTGTGACTGGTCATGTGGATGGCTGGGGTCAGTTAGTGGCAGTAGAGCAGTCGGCGGCAGCTTGGACAATGAAGTTCGTTTTACCACCGCCCCAAACTTGGCAACAGCCCATTGAGAAATATATTGTGGCCAAAGGCAGCATCACCGTAAATGGCATTAGCTTGACAGTAGCGGACTGTGCCGAGAAGTGGTTTACGGTGGCAGTGATTCCGCACACTTACCACGCGACCAATTTGGCGGAATTAGCCGCCGGCGATTTCGTGAATTTGGAGGGGGATATTTTGAGCAAGTATGTAGAGCAGCTACTGCGCCAAACACCGACTAGTCAGCCCGATATCACCTTAGATTTTTTGAGTGCCCATGGCTATCGGTAGCTTGACGAAAACGGCTAGACTAAATGAGCTGTTTTAATGACCCGACCCATGAGTGCAGAAATTATTTGTGTAGGCACCGAACTATTGCTAGGTGACATTCTCAATAGCAACGCCCGATATTTAGCCCAAAAGTTAGCTGCTTTGGGTATTTCGCACTATCACCAGTCGGTGGTCGGAGATAATCCGGGTCGGATTCAGCAGGTGATGCAGGTCGCGATCGATCGCCAAGCCCAGATTTTAATTTTCACAGGTGGTTTAGGTCCCACCCCCGATGACCTGACGACGGCCACTATTGCCGAATTTTTTCAAACCCCGCTCGTCGAACATCCCGCTGTGGTGGCCGATATTGAGCAGAAATATGCCCAGCGCGGGCGGATCATGACGGCCAACAATCGCCGGCAGGCTTTGCAACCCCAAGGTGCGGAGATTTTACCCAACCCATTGGGGACGGCACCGGGCATGATGTGGCAGCCCCAACCCGGCTTGATTATTCTGACTTTTCCGGGAGTGCCACGCGAGATGTACCGGATGTGGCAAGACACGGCCATACCCTACCTCATGGCGCAGGGCTACGGGCAAGAGCAAATTTTTAGTACTAGTTTGCGGTTTTGGGGAGTTTCGGAATCAGCCTTAGCCGAGAAAGTTGACAAGTTTATTCAGATGAGCAATCCGACCGTGGCACCCTATGCTGGCAAAGGTGAAGTGCGGTTGCGGGTGGCCACCAAAGCCAGCAGCTGGGCAGCAGCGGCTCAGGTTATTGACCCCGTAGCTGCCCAGCTAATTGAGCTAGCTGGCGAACATTATTATGGGACTGATCAGGACAGCTTGGCCAGTGTCGTCGGTCAGTTATTGCTGGCGCAGGGGCAGACGTTAGCGGTGGCCGAATCCTGCACGGGCGGAATGTTAGGAGCCATGCTGACCGATGTCCCAGGTAGCTCGGCTTATTTTGGGGGCGGGGTGATTGCCTATGCCAATGAGGTAAAGGTCAATATGTTGGGAGTAGATCCAGCGGTGATCGAAGCTCAGGGCGCAGTGAGTTCGCTAGTGGCCGAGCAAATGGCGATCGGCGTAAAAGCTAAAATTGGCACCGATTGGGGCATTGGCATTACGGGGGTGGCTGGACCGACGGGCGGGACTGCCGAAAAGCCTGTGGGATTGGTCTATATTGGGCTGGCTCGCCCGGATGGTCGAGCTGGCTCTATGCGGTATCAGCTAAGTACTCATTTCGATCGCGAGTTAATCCGCCAGATGTCGGCTAATCAGAGCTTAGATATGCTGCGGCGGCGGCTGTTGCGGGTCGAATAACTCTCGATCATAATTTCACATTGGTTAATTTATAGCTAGCAGTGGGCATCATAACAAAGAGAAGTCAGAGTCAAATGCTTGTGAATGCGGACAGGGGCATTCCAGTACTTGCTTCTCAACCAGAGACCAAGCATCGTTGCTAGCCATTGGAATAATTAATGCTGACTGTGAACGAGCAAATTACATCACCGACTGCTCACTTGCGCGATTTCTTTCTCCAGCTAAAAAGGGTAAAGACCAATTTTTTTAGTGGTAGTTTGGTCGTTAGTACGTACAATACCGACAGCTATTTGGTATTTAATTTTCATTTAGGCAGGTTAAATTGGAGCGGTCGAAATTTCGATCAATTCGATTGCTGGCGGCGCTATTTAGGTGTAATTTGCTCACAAATTTCGGGGGTGGAAATCAATGATCTGGCGATGGTCAAGCAGCCAGCTTTGGTATCGGCGACTCTGGTCAATTTATTAGCGAAGCAAAAAATCAATCGGAAGCAGTTGAATGACATCATCACTACGATGTTTGAAGATAACTTGTTCGATGTGATCCAATTTGCTTCTATTGCTAACACACCCTTAGATTACAAATGGATTTCTGGTAGTGATCAAGAAAAAAATCTCGCCCAGACACTACCACTTTTAGCGATCAAACCACATTTAAGTAATGCTTTTGAAAAGTGGCAGTTGTGGCAAGCCAGAGGCTTGGGTGATTTTTATACCAATTTATCCATCAAAATCGTTACGCCGACTCCTAGTAGCGTTGATGATCTGGTGCTAACTAATCGGCAGCAAAAAATATTGCCATTTCTGACGCAAGGATACAATCTGCGCAATTTAGCAAATTTTTTGCGCCAGCCCATCCAGATTGTGGCCGAAACTTTACAGCCGCTCATGGAAAGTCAAGTAGTTATATTTGTACCACCGGAGCGGCAATATGCTCAGATAGAGATGGATATGGAGGGACAGCCCAGCCTATCTGATGATTTGCACAGCAGCATTTTTACGTTATCGACACTCACCAGCGATGATTCCTATGCGGCCACGATCGCAGATCAACCTTTAATTGCTTGCGTCGATGATAGCGAGACTGTTTATCAACACCTGCGTCAGCTGCTGATCCCCCATGGCTATCAGACGATGGGTATTCAAGATTCTATTCAGGCTCTCCCAGCTCTGATTCGAGCTAAACCAGATCTCATCTTTTTGGATTTGATCATGCCGATCGCTAATGGTTACGAAATCTGTGCCCAAATTCGCCGCACACCAGCGCTACGCAATACGCCGATTATCATCCTGACTGGCAAAGATGGTCTGGTGGATAAATTTCGGGCAAAAATGCTGGGCGCTAATGACTTTATAACTAAGCCCATCGATCCGCAAACCGTCTTCAAAATGTTATTTTACCATCTGCCTGTTAAGCAATAGTGGGCGTTCCAGCCCCTTCGCCCTCATGCCGAACTAAGGCCGCTAGATTATTTGCTGAGGTGTTATTTTTAGCCCCAATCCGGGAACGATAGGTATGGCACTGAGATATTGCTCACAACTCTCTAGCTAGGTAATCACTGAGGCTTACTCTATGAGTGCAGGTTCAACCGAAACGATCAATAAAGTAGAAATAGACCTCAAAGGAGTGATTGGTCAAGTTCAGCAGCTCCGCGCCAAGAACTTTACTGGTAAGTTGATCATTAGGTCTATAGATAATAACTGTTGCTTTGCATTTTTGTTCCGCCTCGGCAGATTAACTTGGCTCAGTAGCAACGTCGATCCTTCCAAATACTGGCGACGGCAATTAATCAAATATCAGCCAGATCTACCAAAAGATTGGTTGAATATGGTCTCTGATGAAAATAACCCAGCGACGGCGGCGGCGGAGCTAGCCGACTTGATGATTGAAGGAGCGATCGATCGTCAGCAATTAAGCACCGCGATCACCGCTGTGGCCATTGAAGTTTTCTTTGATCTGATTCAGGTAAGTAAGCTCATTAGTGATCGATTTTCCTATGTAGTGATAACCAATAATGACCAAAACTCAGCGCAGGTCGAGGAGGATCAAGAAAGCAGTCGATCTAGTATTTTCTTGCCCATGCTAGAAGTTGATAATTTGCTCAAGAGTGCCATTCAGTCTTGGCAAGAGTGGCAAACAGTTCATTCGATCGCTTTCTCGCCCAATCTTTTTCCAGTCTTGAAAAAACCGGAGTTGATTGCGGCGCTACCCCCCAGTCGCAAAAAAGAAATCTTTGCGGGTATTGATGGCTCAGAAACAATTCGCGACCTGGCCAGTAAGTACGGTCAGTCGTTATCAGAGCTAGCCACGGCCTTGCTCCAGCTGCTCCAATTTGGCACTATTTCGCTCTCTAAATCGCCCCGTTCTGGTCAGCCCCTAGCACCAGCTACTCCTGCGGTGCCGCAAAAAGGAGTAACTATCGCTTGTATTGATGACAGTCCGCTGGTGTTTCAGAGTCTGAAGCAAATTTTGGAGGCGAATGGCTATGACTGCTATGGCGTGCAAGAACCACTGACGATCATGCCCCGCTTGATTAAAAATAAACCCGATTTTATTTTTCTTGATCTGCTGATGCCCATTGTCAATGGGTATGAGGTGTGTGGCCAAATTCGGAAAACGCCCAGCCTGAGAGACATTCCTGTAGTGATCTTGACTGGTAAAGATGGTTTGGTCGATCGGATGCGATCGAAACTAGTGGGTGCCACGGACTTTATGTCCAAGCCGGTGTCGGCGGAGACCGTATTAAAAATGTTGGATAAGTATTTACCTATCAGGAGTCAGTCATGAGTCAAGTTTTAATTGTGGAAGATAGCAAAACTGAGATGGAAAAGCTCAAACGCTGTCTCGAAAAAGGTGGTTACTCCGTGCAGGGTGTCACCAGTGGCGAAGAAGCCGAAATTCGCCTCAAACAGCACAAGCCTGCCCTCATTTTACTAGACGTGATTTTGCCGGGGGAAAGTGGTTTTGAACTGTGCCGCAAGCTCAAGGATGATGCTGCTACCCAGTCGATTCCGATCGTGATTTATTCCACCAAAGATAAAGATATCGATCGCACCTGGGGCACTATGAGCGGGGCGGATGCTTACCTGAGCAAGTCGGTCGATGAACAGGTTTTAATCCAAACTGTCAACCAGTTAATTAAGTAGCACTCACTACCATGACTTCTTCCACACTTGAACTAGCCGCCGTTACTGCGCCGTCGCGATCAGCCACTGGTCTATCGCAGTCGGCGGTGGGTGAAAGATTCTTAGGCTTGATCTTTCAATCGGATGTAAATGCGCTGTTACCACTGGGTAGCCTGCAAGGAGCGATCGAGATACCGCCCACCGAAATCTTGCCAGTACCCCAAATGTCCGATTATTTGTTGGGAATTGTCAATTGGCGGGGTAAGTCTACTTGGATTGCTGACCTGACCAAATTAATGGGCGGCGCTTATCAAAAACCTGTGCCCAAAGCCAAGATCTTGATGGTGCAGTCTGGTACCACCACTATTGGTTTGATGGTCGATCGCACCCTATCGGTAATCAACTATGATCCCAGCGATGCTTTGCCTTTAGATGAGAGCTTATTTTCAGCTCAAATGCGGTCATTTCTGAGCGGCTACTTCCTCGACGCACAGCACCAGACGTGGGTACTAATTGATTTACCCCAAATCTTTCAGATGATGAATCTTTAATTTTACTACCAATCACTAACTAATCGGAGTGCCAACCAATGTTTAAGAACAAAAATAACGTCCCTTCTGAACAAAACGAAGCAGCCATCAACATTGATACCCAGATTCAGGTGGCCAAAGACTACGATCGCTCGGTGCCCCCTAGTCGGCCAGAGAATGCCAGTAAAATCAACCAAGCCCAAATCCACGCGATCACCACTAAAATTCGTCAGGCGAAAACAGCAGAGATTGCTCTAAACATAGCTGTCAGCGAGCTTCAAACAATTTTGGCCGCCGATCGGGTGCTGGTGTGTCAGACCGTTGATGCGCATACTGGTAAAATATCTGCCGAAGCAGTGCGGAGTGGTTATACTCCCAACTTAGGTGCCGAAGTCGCCCTGATTGGATTCGGTGCTGAAACCTTAGACGAGTATTCTCTTCAACGTTATGTTGAGCTAGAAAGAGACAACACCGCCGTTTCTCCTTATCAAAAGCAGTTGCTCGACAAACTGCAAGTACGATCGCAAATCACCTTTCCCATTTTACTAAGTGGTTATTCCAATGCCAGCAATGGCTACGGTTTACAAGAAACCTGGGGACTGCTCTGTATTCAGCAATGCGCCAAGGCTCGCCAGTGGACAGAAGGCGAAGTTAATCTCCTGGCTCAGATCACCCTAGAACTAACTATTGCGATTCAGCCCAGCTTGCCCCTTCTCCAGCTAGTCCAAAATCGCGATCCTCTCAATGCGATTGAAGCCGAAGCGCGGGGCTTGATGCAGCAACTCACTGAAAAAATTCGCCATCAACTCAAAGTCGATCGGGTGATGGTTTATGCCTTCAATCCAGATTGGAGTGGTCAGGTTGTGATGGAGTCGGTCGATGTCAACTGGCCAAAAGCAGAAACTTCGCTCAACTGGGACTACACCGTCACCGAGGGCAACTACAAACCTTACTATGCCGTTAATGACGTACAAACCAAAGGTTTAGCTCAAGCACTATTAGATGTATTAGCACCGCTAAAAGTGCGGGCTTATTTGGTAGTACCGATTGTTTATCAAGATCGTTTACTGGGTCTGCTAGGAGTCTACCAAAATTCTGGCCCCCGCAGTTGGCAGAAACCAGAACTAGAGGCTCTGCAAGGGTTTTCGACTCTTTTCCATTCGCCCCTGCACCAAACTCTCTATCAACGTCAGCAACAGTTTCAATCTACTCAGATGAATCTGCGCTTTCAGCGGGAGCGCAGTTTGGCGAAAATGCAAGAGCGGATTAGAGCCGCGAAGAGCGATCAAACTGTGTTTCAACTAGCTACCCAAGAAGGTCGCAAACTATTGGGTGTCGAACGAGTAGCTATCTATCAATTTGCGCCCGACTTTAGTGGGTCTTTTATTTCGGACTCAGCGGTAGCGGGTTTAACCCCCATGCGCGAAATTGCGCCGATGATTCAAGATACCTTCCTGCAACGGACGAAGGGTGGACGGTACAAAGATGGCAGCTGTTTTGCCGTGGACGATATTTATCTCTCGGGACATCAACCTTGTCACATTCAGCTCCTGGAGCAAATGGAAGCACGGGCTTATTCGATCGCGCCCGTATTTGGCGCCGATAAGGAGCTGTGGGGCTTAATTGCCATGTATTACAGCACCAAGCCCTACAAATGGCGCGAAGACGAAATCGAATGCCTGCGGCAGATTGGTTTACAGGTAGGGATTGCGATGGAGCAATTAGACTATGTAAATAAATTAAAAGTTCGTGCTGACCAGCAGCAGACCGTGAACAAAATTACCGATCGCATTCGGCAATCCCTAAATATCGATAGTATTTTCCAGAATGTCACGCAGGAAATTCGCCAAGCCTTAAATGCCGATCGATCGGTAGTTTATCAGTTCAATGCCGATTGGAGTGGTCAAGTCGTCGCTGAAGCAGTCGGGGGCAGCTGGATGTCTTTGCTACAAGAACAAAGTAAAGACGAAGTGCTCACTGGCGACCGCACCCAGAGCGATCGCTGTGTGCTGCGGAAATGGGGCACCCAAGACAATACGACCGTCGATACTTATTTGCAGCAAACCAAAGGCGGTAAATATACAGTTAGCCAGGACAAGTTCACAGCAGTAAATGATATCTATGCCCAGAACTATCCAGCTTGCTACGTCCAATCGCTAGAAAAATATCAGGCGAAGGCTTATCTAATTGCCCCGATTTTCCAAGGCGACACCCTCTGGGGCTTGTTAGGAGTTTATCAAAATGATGCGCCCCGCACCTGGCTACCCGAAGATACTGATACGATCGTCCAAATCGCCAATCAGTTAGCCGTTGCGCTCCAACTCTCCACCTATGTCACGCGGGTGGAAGCCCAAGAGCGGGAATTAGCCGAGAGCCTGCACCGCGAACGGTCGGCACGCGAAAACCTGGAACAGGAAGCCATCAAAGTTCTGAAAGCCCTCGAACCATCTTTCCGAGGGGATCTAACTATTCGGGCACCACTATCTGAGACCGAAATTGGGACGATCGCCGATGGTTACAACACCACCATCCAAAGCTTGCGTTCCCTTGTCCGGCAGGTACAGGTTTCCGCCACTACGATGAGTGAAACTTCTAGCCATAACAATGATTTAGTCGAAAGTCTGGCTAGCCAAGCCCAACGGGAAATCGATCGACTCGATTCGGCGCTCGTACAAGTAAAATTGATGGCCACTTCCTCCCAAGAAGTTGCCAACTTTGCCGGGGAAATTGACTTGGCCGTCCAGGCCGCCAACGCCACTGTCCAAAATGGCGATCGCCTCATGGAAAAAACCGTTAACGAAATTTTAGAAATTCGTTCGACTGTTTCGGAAACTGGCAAAAAAGTGAAACGTTTGGGTGAAACCTTCCAGAAGATTTCTAAAGTAGTGAACTTGGTAGAAAACTTTGCGACCCAAACCAACTTGCTAGCGCTCAATGCGGCGATCGAAGCCACGAGAGCGGGCGAATATGGTAAAGGTTTTGCAGTAGTAGCTGATGAAGTGCGCTCTTTGGCACACCAATCGGCCAACGCCACCACAGAAATTAGTCGCCTGGTGGACGAAATCCGCGCGGGTACTAACGAAGTAACTGAAGCGATGGAAGTGGGGATTGCCCAAGTGGTACAAGGTACCCAGATGGTGAATGACACCCGGCAAACGCTCAGTGAGATTGTGACTGCGACCAGTCAAATCGGCGGCTTGGTGCAATCGATTACCACGGCTGCGAACAATCAAAACCAAGAGTCCCAGAAACTGACTTTGGTGATGAACGATGTTGCCGAAATTGTGATCAACACCGCCGACAGTGCCAATCAACTCTCGGAATCCTTTAAGCAATTGCTAACTACTTCGAGCAGTCTGCAAACCAGTGTCAGCCGATTCAAGGTGGACTAAATAGCAAGTGCGGCTCCATGGGATGGGGCCGCACTGTCAACCGCTAACTGTTTTCATATCCCAGTCTTGCTCACCCCCAAAAAATCTACCATGACCGACTCACAGTTTGAAGAATCCCTCGATCGATATTTTGCGATCGAATCGGAAGAACTTATCCAAACAATCGAACAGACTTTGGTGAGTTTGCTCGCAGAGAAAACCGTCGAACGGGTACATACCCTCATGCGAGCGGCGCACACAATCAAGGGTGGGGCGGCCAACTGCGGATTAAAAACCATCGAAACCATCGCTCATCACCTCGAAGATGTCTTTCAGGCACTTTATCCCGAAGAATTAGAAATTGATGATGAGCTAGGGGCACTGTTGCTAGAAGGCTATGAGGTTTTATATATACCACTATCGGCAGTTATCTCTGGCTATCAATGCGATGAAGAGCAGATTCTGGAGCAAACCGCTGACTTATTTGCTCGGTTACAAGCCAAGTTGGGAGATTTTTTTGGTCGGGAAGCACCGCTCCCGACTGCCGAAGATTTGGGATTTGATGTTGTTGGTCTAATTTTTGGCGACAGTGTACCAGAAGATCTCCATCAGCTAGCAGCTAGTTTAGCTACTGGTGATCCGGTGCAAATTCGTCAGACCTTAATCACGCAATCAGAATTTTTTATTGAACTGGGTGCCTCCTATGCCTTACCCGGGATCGAAGAAATTGCCCAGACCACACTGCGGGCGATCGAACTTTATCCAGAGCAGGTAGTGGCCATTGGCCAAGTTGCTTTGGCGAATTTACAAGCGGCGCGTACCGAAATTTTAGCTGGCGATCGCGAGCGGGGTGGTCAAGTATCCGCCCAGTTGAGACAGTGGACAACGGCTGATGCGCCAGTGGTACCACTAGTTAGTAGCACTTCATCTTCTGCTCCCACGGCTGATCTATTGCCAGCAGTTGAGCATAGTGATCCTGCTGCCACAAATATGTTTGATTTGCTGAGTGACCGATCGATCAGTGATAATAGTGCTGATGATCTGTTCAACCTTTTGAGTAATAGATTGACTGATAGTGATACCGAAGATTTATTTGACCTGCTGAGTGAACAGCCAGTTGCTAGTAGTGATACTGAAGATTTATTTGATCTGCTAAGTGAGCAGCCAGTTGCTAGTAGTGATACTGAAGATTTATTTGATCTGCTGAATGAGCAGCCAGTTGCTGATGATGATGCTGAAATTGCTCATGATTTAATTAATGCTGAATTAATTGATAATGATGCGATCGAGATGCCACCACTCACCACTGGAGCAACAGCGACTCTACCAGAAATATCCGCAATGCTGGCGATCAGCAATTTCTCTGGGGCGTTAGACTTATCACCGACACCGCACCAGCTGTCGCCGATCGATCAAATACTCCAATCGATTTCGACACACATTCCCGAAGCGCAACCGCCCCAGGCTCCCCCTGCCCCACCTGCCGCCAATCCTACTGCCCCCACGATCCGGGTGGCCATCGATCGCCTCGATCGCCTCAGCCATGCCGTCGGTGAATTACTGATTGATGAAAATCAACATAACTCCCGCACCGAAAAAATTTATCGCCTCAATAAAGAAGCGATCGAAGAACTCAGCCGCGCTCATTATCAGTTGGGTCAAATCCGGGATTGGTCAGATAAAAATCTGCTACATACCGATCGACCTCGGTCAGCCGCTCGCCCCGCTGCTCAGAATTCACCGTTTACCTTAATCAATAACCAGACTGGCTTTGATGTTTTAGAAATGGATGTGTACAGCGATCTACATATCCTTATTCAAAAACTTTCTGACCATATGGAAGGATTAGATAGTTATTTGGAAAGGCTGGAAATTTCCACCCAGAAACTACAAGCCCGGCAGGGTAAACGCAAACAAATTTTTGCGGTCGCCCAAGATGAGCTACTCCAAGCCCGGATGGAGCCAATCTCGACAGTGTTCGATCGCTTCCCGCGCCTCGTCCAGCAGATGGTCAGCAAACACAAAAAACCCGCCGAATTACTGCTGAGTGGCACAACGGTTCTGATCGACAAAACCACCGCCGAAAAGCTCTATGATCCTCTGCTCCACCTGATCCGAAACTCTTATGACCATGGATTAGAATCTGCGGCAACTCGTGCGGAGCAGGGCAAACGACCGACTGGCCAGATTGTCATAACTGCTCATCACCACGGTAACCGGACAACAATCGAAGTCCGCGATGATGGGGGTGGCCTAAATTTTGAGCGCATTCGCCAAAAAGGAATTGAACAACAGCTGCTCTCCGCTGCTCAAGCGCAGTTAGCCAGCGAAACCCAATTAGCTGATTTGTTATTTCATCCCGGTTTTTCTACAGCTGATAAGGTTAGTGAATTATCAGGGCGGGGTATTGGTCTGGATGTAGTGCGCACTCAGATTGAAGCCCTCAATGGTTCCATCGCTGTTCAGTCAGTTGCCGGTCAAGGGACAACTTTCAGTTTGCAAATTCCGCTCAACTTTACGACGGCTCGCCTGCTCATTTGTGAAGTACAAGGTCAAACCTATGGGTTGCTCTCGGATGCCTTGAGTCAAGTAGTGATCCCGCAACCGACCCAGCTTCAGCAAAAAAACTCTGCCGATCAAGGTATCCAGACTTTCTATCGTTATACGACTGGCGATCGAGAGCAACTGCTCGCGGTGCAAAGTATGGCAGACTTACTAAACTACAATTGCCCAGTGCCATCAATAGCGGCGACTGCCGACAACTTTCCGTTGCTGATGGTGCAAGTTGATGGTCATCAACTCTGCTTGGCAGTCGATCGCATTCTGAGTGAGCAGGAATTAGCAATTTCTCCAATGGGTAATGCTTTCGCTTTCCCTGGCTATGTGCAAGGCTACAGTACTCTCAGTGAAGGGAATTTAGCACTGGCGATCGATCCAGTAGAGCTATTAAGTCGCTCCCGCCTCAATTCACCCCTGCGGTCTTTTGTGGCCAAGTCACCAGCCGAGCATCTTCAACAGTTGGTGCTCCCGGCGACAGAGACAGAGATGGCCATTGAAGCAGAATTACTACCTTACCACTCCGCTGCCAATAGCAAAATCACTGTCCTCGTAGTGGATGATTCGCTAGTACAACGCCAAAGCTTGCTCAGAACACTATCTGGTGCTGGGTATCAGATTCTCCAGGCTGCCAATGGTCAGGAAGCCCTAGTGCAGCTGAACCAACATGCCGAAATTCAAGTGGTGGTCTGTGATATTGAAATGCCTTACATGAATGGCTTTGAGTTCTTGAGCTACTGTCGCCAAGATGCTCGCCTCTCTCAGATCCCGACGATTATGCTCACAACCCGTAGTGGTGCCAAGCACCGCCAACTGGCTATTGCACTGGGCGCTAGAGCTTATACAACTAAGCCCCATGCTGATCAAGAATTGCTCGCTGCCGTAGAAAATGTTCTCCAGGCACCTGCATTAGTCTAGTCTCCCTCACTTTTTTGCCACTACTATGCTGACTCTTGCCCGCCAACGTTTATCAATTAGTGATAGTAGTAACGACTACTTACCAGTCATGGTATTTCCGGTTTGTCAGCCCCAGGATCATGTCGCCGATTATCTATTAGCACTGCCGGTCGCGGCTGTGATTAAGGTGATCAAATGTCCCGACCAACTGAGTAACTTCAATCGTGGAATTAGTATGATTTCGGTGGATGGTCAAATGATCACCGTGGTGGATCTCTGCTATCGCATGAGGCCAGAGCGATCGACGACTACTGCCGATCGCCAGTTTTTAATGCTGGTGCAAACGCATACAGCGGAACCCTTTGCAATTCCGGTCGCCAGTTTTCCAGTGCTGCTTCATTTACCAGTTACTTCGGCACAGCCTATTCCAGCAGCCTATCGGCAGGTGAATAATATTGGCTTTGCCAGCCATATGGCAATTATGGAGCAAGAATCTGGCCAGCCACCTGTGCAGGTTTTTCTCATGGGAATGAACCATCTGTTGGTGGAGAAGTTATCATTGCTGGTCAATCACCACCACACACCCGCATTGAATGCTGCTTTAAATTAACCGTGAAGATTTCCATACTATGCTCTGGAGAGAAATTGGAATCATCTAGGTGAACACTTCAATTTGAGAACCGGCAATGGTCTTGCGTACTTCAATACGGGTATGAAAAGCTTCTTTGAACTGAGGCATGTGAGTAACCGCTAGAATACATTTAAAGTCATTAGCGATCGCATTAATCGCCGCAATCAATCGATCGCAGCCCTCTTGATCCTGAGTCCCAAAGCCCTCGTCGACAATCAGCATTTGCAGGGGAGTGCCCGCCCGCTGGGAAAGGAGCTTGGCTAAGGCTAACCGAATCGAAAAATTAATCCGAAAAGCCTCACCACCCGAGTAATTTTCGTAGGGGCGCGTCCCATTAACATCACCAATCACAATGTCTAGAGTGTCGATCAATTTGGCACTCTTGACAGATGATTTCTTCGATCGGCTAGCCCGTTTAGTAGATTTTTGAGTAATGAACTGAATATGGAGTTGATTATTGCTGAGACGACCGAGAATGTGGTTGGCTTCGACTTCGAGCTGGGGTAAGATGTTTTCGATGATTAAAGCCTGAATCCCATTCTTGCCAAAAGCCTTAGTCAACTCATCATAGATGAGCTGTTGCTGACTATGATTTTTGATTTCAGTTGCTTGCTCTTGTAGCAAGAATCGCAGTTTTTCTAGCTGCTGGAGCTGCTCCGTGAGTTGACCCAAAATGGCAAACTGTTGATCTAGTTGTTGACGGCGATCGGCAATTTGTTGTTCTAGCGCTATTACTTGATCGTGATGGTCGGGCAAAACCGCCAGCAATTGAGAGATATTGATACATTCAGCCACGGCCTGTTGCTGACTAGCCAATTTCTGTTGCTGGTGCTCATGGAGTTGGGTAACTCTTGCTAGCATTGGGGGATGAGCCACTTGGGCTTGCTGCCATGCTTGGTACTGAGCCAAAACACCTTGGGACTGGCGCAGCTGAATTTGGGCTTGTTGATATTTTTGGGCATCATAGCCTAGAGCCAGCACCTGAGCTTGCAGATCTTTCAACTCTAGCTGGAGCGGTGCATCGTTATCTAAGGCTTGGAGCTGCTGTTGAGCAATGGTGATTTGGGCTTGTAGTGAAGTAAGTTGCTGCGTGATGTGCTGCTGCTTCTTGGTCGCATCTTCGATTTGAATCAGTTTGAATTCTGCCCAGCGATAGCGATCGACATCACTGCGCACTAAAGCATGATTTTTTTCGTCGTAGCCTAATTCCTGCAAATGCGTCGCTAACTCTTGCAGATCCGCTAAAAAATCTTGGGCGTAGCTACGCTGTTCGATCGCTCTTAACACGGCCTGTTCTTCTTGCTGGAGAGTAATTAGTTGCGCGGACTGACTAGCCAAGGTTGCTAGAGCAGCCATCAGCTGACCCTTAGTCTCTAATAGTTGCTGATCGCCAGCCAACTGCGCCGATATCTCTTTATATTCCTGCACAAAGCCTGCCCGTTCGCGAGTCGCAACTAGTTCATCTTCTGTTAGTAAGGTTAGTTGTTGCGCGATGGATTCACGATCGGTCTGGTTACTAGCTAAAAAATGCTCCCAATGCTCGCCACTGAGCGGATGATTACAGAGCGGACAACTAGCATCGGCTGTATCGGTGAGTGTCGTCAACTTATCGGTGAGTTGCTGGAGCTGGCGGTCATAACCTTGACGTTCTACTTGCAAACGATCGATCGTACTACGCCGATCTTGCCCCTTTTCCCGCACCCGATCCAGGTAAACTCGCTGCTTGTCTAAGATGATGATTTTTTGTTCGATCGCTTGCAGTTGCTGAGTTAGCTGTGGCTGTTGAGCTAGTTGCTGTTGCAATTGATGAATGTTTTGAGCCAGCTGCTCGGCCTTGGCTTGCTGTTGAACAGTGAGCCGCTCTACATGGCTCTGGATTTCTTGGTGGCGCTGATCGAGCGGCGCGACCTGGCGATGTAGCTCATCTAGTTGTTGTAATTTTTGTTGGTGTTGTTGCAACAAATCAAAAGCGGCGGCGGTGTCTGGAGTAGTGGCCAAAATCGCGGCTTGCTCTTGCGCTTGCTGTTGAAATGCTGATTGGTTAGCCATCATTTGACCCAGTTGCAGCTGGAGCTGCTGGCGGCACTGCTGAATTTGAGCAGTGGTCTGCTGACACTGGGTTTGTAGTTGCTGCCAACGATCCGATTTTTGCTCGCCATCAGCAACCGCCATCTCCAGGGCTTGATATTGTTGATAAGCCCGCCCAATCGATATCCCCTGCGCCAACAAATCAGCTAGGTTTTTCTCAGCCAGCTGCGTCTGGGCAAGATCTTGCTGAATTTGGAGCAAGTCGCCTTGGAGTTCTTGCTGGCGTTGTTGCGACCATTGTAACTGTTGCTGGTAAGTTTCCCGTTGCTGGGCGGTGGTTTTGAGAGTATCTAGAACAGTTTGATCAGTAGATTGGATAGCTTGGAGGCGATCGATCTCGGCCTGAGTAGACTGACAATGGGTGGCAACCTGCGGAATTTCGGCCAGCCGCTCTAGATCCCGCGCCGACTGTTGCTCGATCTTCGTAATCTCGGCTTTATGCCGACTAGCAACCTGCCGTGCTTGGTCAGCGAGATCTTCATACTGGTCGAGCTTGAGTAAATCGGCCAGAATTTGTTTGCGCTCACCCGCTTTCTTCAGCATAAACTCATCGGCTTTGCCCTGGCGCAGATAGGCCGAATTAATAAAGGTATCATAGTCGATTTTGAGATATTCATTAATTAGTGACTGAGTGGCTTTCACCCCTTTTTGCGTTAGAGATTTAAAGGTTTGATCAATCATCACTTGCAACTCTAGGGCACCACTGCCCCCGCGTTGGCGACTACGAATAATTCGATAGACCACCCCATGCAACTGAAAAGTGAAGTCCACCCGCATATCACTAGCACCATTCGCGATCGCATCATCTTCACTAGCTGCTCGACATTCTCCCCAAATTGACCAAGTAATGGCTTCTAGTAAAGAGGATTTTCCTGCCCCATTAGCACCACAAATACAGGCGGTATGCAATCCAGAGAAGTCTAAACTGGCTTCCCGATAGCTGAGAAAGTTCTGGAGAGAGAGCTGTAATGGAATCATGAAACAAAAATACTAGTGTACCTCCTTTAAATCATAGATCAATCTTGCTCAAAATGCTGCAATAGTTCTGGTCTAAGCCTGTAACAAGCATCGAAAAAATAAAGCTTTTAACTGGTGGGACAGCTGATGGCTGCGGCTGGAGCAGATTGAGAGCGTCGACTAATAACAGTATGCAGAGCAATTCCTGGGGATGGCTGCTCCGCCTGTCGCTGGAGAGCAATCCGCACTGCTTTCCCCGTCGAGTCACTACAAATCGAAAAGCCCTGTGCCGGAGAACGGAGGGGGATAGCCTGGGGATAAAGACCACCGCAGGGCTGGGCACTAGCTATGGCAGCGATTCGATCGACCACGACTTCATTGTAGTAACTATATCCAGCACCACCCGCCCCATCACTATAACTACCATCGAGGCGCAGAGTCGGACCCCAGCGGTAGAGTGCCAGTGGTCCGGCCCAGACGCTCCGAGCCGGTGGCTTGGCCACATAATAAACAATGGGCTGAGTCAAGCCACTATTAATCGGCATCTTTAATACCAGAATAGGCTGAGGATACTGACTACCCACTGCTGGTGAATAGGTCGGAACATGAATCTCCGGGCAAGGTTCTAACTGATCGGCCATACGAACTTCAGTAGTCATAAAATCCATCGTGCGCTGTAACTCGCCCCGATTTTTTTGCTTCGCGGTGAACTGTTGATCAAACTGCAACACCGTCACCAGTCCACTGCCAATCAGGGCTAGCACCACTGAAGTTAGTGACATCGCGATCGTTAATTCAAAAAGAGTAAAGCCAGATTTACGCATGAGCTACAACAGAATGTTGACTCCAAGATAAGTGAACCATTACAATAGTTCAAACGTCTAGCTGGCTGAAAAATATCTGAGTAAGTCCCGCCAAATCACTGATGTCAAAGGTTAATACGGCCTTGCCGCAACACTTGCCAATCATGATTAGTCCATTGAACTATCGTGGAAGGCATCTGAGCAATCGGTAATTCTGAGTCCATCGCCAAGGTGTAAATTTCGGGGAACTGTTGATCGATCGCACTCATCGTCAGCAGGGCTGGTCGATCGCTTAAATTGGCACTAGTCGTCGCCAACGGTCCCGTTTGCAACAAGATTTCTTGGGCGATTTCACAGCCCGGGACGCGGATTCCAATCGTTTTTACGCCAGTGGGATTCATCGCGATCGGGAGCAGATCACTGGCTGGCAATACCAAAGTGAGGGCACCTGGCCAATATCGATCGGTCAGCTGTTGCCAAATCGTTAGCTCCGCACTACTACCCTGGACATAATCCCATAGGTCGTCACTTTGACCCGCCATCAGAATTAATGGTTTAGCGGGGCTGCGCTGTTTGAGCTGATAAATTAATCCAGCCTGCTCTGGCTGCGTCGCTAAGGCTGGCACTGTATCTGTAGGGAAAGCGATCGCACTGCCATTGATCACGGCCTTAATTAGCTCGGAAATTGATCCCTGCATAGTTATGGTTAAGCGTTATTTGGATGGTAAAGGTGCTGCTACCGTTGGCTGATAGACGATCGGCGCATCATTGGGAATTAGTTGAAATTTCTCTTTACTGCCCAAAGAATAATCATTGAGCTTAAAATCTTTGCTGATTTTCAAGAGCCGGGCGTGCAGCGCTTCCGATAGCACCACCCCCGCCGATTCTTTCCGAATGCCCATTAGAATCATCGTGCGCTGAAAAGAATTATCGCGAGCATTACGACTACAACTATCGCGCCGGAACTGGCCAAGATTGAGTAACTGATAGTCTTTGACCGCAAAAATAGTTTTACCCAGGGCATTTTGGACATTCTTGGCACGTTCATAAGCACGTAGTTCCTCGGATTGAGGCGATCCTTCACAAGAAGCCATCCCCACTGCAATAATTTGATTGGGGTTATCCATAATTTTGACAATCCCTTTAGATTCCATCACAGATTTAAGGTCTTTCACTGGAATTGATTTCACATCATTCCCCAAATTCACGGCATTTGCAGAGCCTGGTTCCCATCGATATTCTTGGCTCAGAACTGCCATATTAAACTCTGCGGACTTGCCATTTTGATCCTGACCCGGGGCAAAGGGAAAATATAATACGCCATTAATCAGTCGTGGTCCTTTCGCCACTGGACAAGCGGCATTTTCCAGGCCGAACTGACACTTGATTTGATCGCTAAAGATCCCGGCTCCCAGGCAAGTCATTAACACGGGTGTGCTGATCGCAATTTGCCAAGCTTGTTTGGTACGCAATGTCCGCAAGGAAGGGGCGATCGGATCAGCAAGATCGACCAGAATATCGCGGGCTGCTTGGTAGCGATCCTTAACTTCCGATCGCAACATTTTGTTTAAGATCTCGGCTAAGTTAGCACTGATGGTGCGTTCGTCTTTGCGGAGTAAATCCAGCCAAATCCAGCGATCTTGTTGAAAATCGTAAAGATTATCAGGGGTGACATTCGTCAGTAGATGAACACATGTGGCTCCCAGGGCAAACAAATCTGTCGCTGGAAAAGCCACCCCTGCCCGAATTTGTTCGGGTGGAGCATAACCCATGGTGCCGCCAGTCGTCCCCCGCGAGGTCACTTGATCCGTGAGTAGTTTGGATAGGCCAAAGTCAATCAGTACAATCTGACCATTTTTGCGGTGCATGATATTTTCGGGCTTGATATCACGATGGATAACTTTTTGGTCATGTACAAACTGCAATACTGGTAAAATTTCTTGCAGAAGCTGCCGAACGTGAGATTCACTGTAGGCTCCGTAGGTTTCTAGATCTCTGAGTAAGTTTTGGCCATCGATATATTCCTGCACCAAATAAAACTTCTGATCTTGTTCTAAGTAAGCGAGGAGCTTCGGAATTTGCGACGACTGTCTGCCCAGCTTATCAAGCTGCATGGCCTCTCGTTTGAATAGCTCTAACGACTTACCGTAAGACTTGGGATTATCCAGTACTTGAGCGGATGGAAAAAATTGCTTAACTACACATACTTGCCGACCAGGAATGTCTTCATCTACCGCCAAAAAAGCACGACTCATTCCCCCAATATCTAGTAGCTTGAGCGATCGATAGCGCTGTTTAAGTAGTAGATGAGAACCACAATTTAGACAGATCAGACTCTGAGCCGGATTTTGTGGTTTAGTGCAAGTGGGGTTAAGGCAGCAGCTCATGGCCTAGTGGGTAACTGGGAGGAATTTGAAAAATGGCTAGCTGTATCTGAGCTTTAGAATACCGCTCCACACTGAAGCTAGTCAAATTTTTGTGTTAACTTAGCGAAAGTTCACTAATTGCTGCTGCTATGTTGTCTCGCCGTCGCCTTGTTTCCAGTTTATTAGCAGTCAGTCTCATTTTACTGAGCTGGCTCAATTTTACCCCGGTAGCCTGGGCTTTGGGTGGGAAGCTACCCGCACTTAATGCCGCTGCGCCTGCTTTTACACTGCCTACCAATACTGGTAATGGTCAGGTTTCGCTCACCGACTATTCTGGCAAGTGGGTGGTGTTGTACTTCTACCCTAAAGATTTCACCTCTGGTTGTACGATCGAAGCCCGCCGCTTTCAGCAAGATATTGGGGAGTACAATCAGCGCAATGCCCAAATTATTGGAGTCAGTGCCGATTCGATCGATTCCCATGCCAAGTTTTGTGATTCCGAAGGCATCAAGTTTCCGCTGCTCGCCGATACCAGCGGTGCTGTTAGTAAAGCTTATGGCTCTTGGATTGGCGTGTTTTCGATGCGTCATACCTTCCTGATTTCGCCAGAGGGTGAATTGAAGTTCATTTTTACAGGCGTTAACCCCGCTGTCCATAGCAAAGAAGTCTTGGCTAAACTCGATGAAATCAAACAAACCTAGTTCACCAGCTCATTCTATTTGGTGCGGCGGGCTTTTTTGACAAAACTATGGCAGAATTAACAGGTTCATTCCCCATAATCTCGATTTAAAGCCAATGACTAAGTTTGTTTTCGTTACTGGTGGAGTGGTTTCCAGCATTGGCAAAGGGATTGTAGCCGCCAGTCTGGGGCGATTGCTCAAGTCTCGGGACTACTCCGTTTCCATTCTCAAACTCGATCCTTATATCAACGTTGATCCCGGTACCATGAGTCCCTTTCAACACGGGGAAGTGTTTGTCACCAAGGACGGTGCTGAAACAGATTTAGACTTAGGACACTACGAGCGCTTCACCGATACATCGATGTCCCGCCTGAACTGCGTAACTACCGGAGCCATTTATCAGTCGGTAATTAACAAAGAACGGCGCGGTGAATATAACGGCGGCACGGTACAGGTGATTCCGCACATCACTAATGAAATTAAACAGCGCATTGAACGGGTGGCCAAAAATACCAACCCCGATGTGGTCATTACCGAAATTGGAGGCACTGTTGGCGACATCGAGTCTCTACCCTTTTTAGAAGCCATTCGCCAGTTTCGGAAAACTGTGGGGCGAGGCAATGTTATATATATGCATGTCACCCTGATCCCCTGGATTCCGGCAGCGGGGGAGCTGAAAACCAAGCCCACCCAACACTCAGTTAAGGAATTGCGATCGATCGGGATTCAGCCGGATATTTTGATCTGTCGCTGTGTGGAACCGATTCCCCATGACATCAAAGAAAAGTTGTCGGAATTCTGCGATATGCCAGTCGAGTCCGTGATGGGGGCACCCGATGCCCAAAGTATTTACGAAGTACCGCTCATCATGGAACGGGAAGGCTTGGCCACTCAAGCGCTCAAGTTACTGCAAATGGAGCAGCGGTTGCCAGAACTCAGTCGGTGGCAAAGTATGGTAGACAGACTGTACTCCTCGATCGCACCAGTCAAAATTGGGATCGTTGGCAAATACACCAAGCTGTCTGATGCCTATTTATCAGTAGTAGAAGCCCTGCGCCATGGTTCGATCGCTACTGGCAGTAAACTGGAAATTGAATGGATCAACTCTGAAGAACTCACCGCTGGGAACATTCAACAACAGTTAGCTGGGATGCACGGCATTTTGGTACCGGGTGGCTTTGGGGTGCGGGGGGTCGATGGCAAAATCGATGCAATTACCTATGCCCGACAAAACCAAATCCCCTTCTTAGGGCTATGCCTGGGGATGCAGTCCGCCGTCATCGAGTGGGCTAGGCATGTCGCCCGGCTAGAAGGCGCACATAGTTCAGAGTTTGACCCGGAGGCCACCAATCCAGTGATCAACCTGCTGCCCGAGCAACATGATGTGGTCGATCTAGGTGGTACTATGCGCTTGGGATTATATCCCTGTCGGCTAGATGAAAATACCTTAGCTTATCAGCTCTATCAGCAAGAAGTGGTCTACGAGCGTCACCGCCATCGGTATGAGTTTAATAATTCTTACCGGGACTTATTTATTGCCGATGGCTACCTGGTCAGTGGCACTTCTCCAGATGGCCGCTTAGTCGAAATTATTGAGCTGCCCAGTCACCCTTTCTTTATTGCTACTCAGTTTCACCCCGAGTTTCAATCTAGCCCCAGTAACCCGCACCCCCTCTTTAAAGGATTTATGGAAGCAGCCCTCCAGATCAGTCACCATCAGCTTCAACAGCCTGCCATCATCGCCGATGAACTAGGTATTTCCGCTAATTAGTCATAGGATAGATCTGAAACTAAAAATTGTGGCTGTTATCAATGTCCCGTGATGAGCATCCCTGTCTTAATTTAGCGATCGACAGGTTGCGTAGTGCCGACCAGGAAAACTATGCAATTTGGGTAATCAAAGCACCTTATCCAGGGGGCTACGTACATCATGACTGCAATTGGGATGATGAACTTACCCGTTCCTGGATTGCTTGGCAAGAGATGTTTAGTTCCAGCCCTCACCAGATTCAGCAGCCCAAATTCCCCGCTATGGCTACTGGCCAGTTGCCCCCCCAGCCAGCAGTCCATGGGATCGCCCAAGCCTCCAACTACAGTACGCGGTTGATGCAACACTTGGGCATCAGCATGTGGCAGTGGCTATTTAATGGTTCGATCGATACCGCGCTAGCCCATAGCCAAGGTATTGCCATTGGTCAAAGGCGACCACTGCGGCTGCGCATTGAAGTCCGTGATCCCGATTTGATTTCTTTTCCGTGGGAGATCATCCAACCCCAGCCCGGTAAACCAGCGGTCTCGCTCAACCAGGAAATTTTCTTTAGTCGTACCACTAGTGATGTGGACAGGTTGCCACCCCAACGGCACGAGCGAGCAATCCGAATTTTATTGGTACTGGGTAGCAATGAAGTCGAAAAACACAATCTATCTCTCGCCGAAGAAGCAGCCGCCATTGCCCAAGTTCTGCGCAATGCTTATCCTAGCGGCTTTGCCCCTACCGATCGGATGCCCCCCGCCGCCTGCCAAGTTGATACTCTGGTGCAGCCCACCATCAATTCCCTGATCTCAGCCTTAGATGACGGCAATTACAATCTATTTTTTTACGCCGGACACGGTATTCCCGGAGCTGATGGGGGTATTCTATCGCTGCGCTTTGATGCCAAGCTCAATGGCACCGAACTTGCTCAGGTATTGGTGCGCAACCAAGTAAAACTAGCTGTCTTTAATTCTTGCTGGGGGGCACAGCCCTATCAATACCAGCAGCAATCCGTCGCCCGCAGCAGTCTTGCCGAAGTATTGTTACACCATGGGGTGCCGGCCATTCTGGCCATGCGTGACACTATTGCCGATCAAGAAGCCATTAGTTTTATTCAAGCTCTCACCCAATCGCTGGCACAGCGCCTGCCGATCGATAAAGCCGTAGCCACCGCCCGCAAACAGCTATTGACTTTGTATCAATTCAATCAACCCGCCTGGACACTGCCCGTGCTATACATGCATCCAGAATTTGATGGGGAGCTAATTAAGCCAGTGACCGAAGCCATTACCGAGATGCCATCTTTCCCCAACTCTTTACCGCCCGCTTGTTTACGCTCCTTGATCACTGCTACCCAGAACTTTCCCATCCAAAGTGGCCTAATGCGGGTTGGTCGATCGGCCGAAAATGACTTAATCATTCCCGAACCGTGGGTTTCCCAAAAGCACGCCGAAATCATTTATCGCAATAGTAACAATGAGCAAGAAGCCAGCTACTTTTTGCGGGATTTTTCCCGGTTTGGAACGTTAGTACAAACCAATCAAGGCTGGCAAAAAATTCATCACCAAGAACTCCCACTAGAGACTGGCATGAATCTAAAGTTTGGCAGCGATCAGGGTCAAGTACTCGAATTTTTTATTGGTGAGTGATGGCCAAAACTTAACCAACTGCATCCCGAATTACATTGAGCAGATACAGATGATATAATACACAAAATTTTCGCGACGCAGCTCGCTGCTGATTGGTTCCAAAAAATTTCCTAAGTTTGCGGAATTCTCTGAAGCACGCCTGTAGTCAATGTCAGAAACAAACTTTGAAGACTCCTTTCATCAGAGTCTGTTGTTTCACGATTAAGAAATTAAGTTTCTGAGGAGTCCGGTCATGTCTAAATCTTTTTCCCCATCGCTATCACCAGCAGCAGAGCTTACTCATCATCTGCTTACTCCGGGCCAAAGCTACCCATGGAACCCAGCCGATCCTGAAGCTGAAAATTATTATCTAGTTCAAGAAGAGTACTTTAATCTAGATGATTGGTCGTCAGCCGATATTCAGAAGTCGGCTAACAGTTTTTTTAATCAGTTACATTGCTGCTGGCCAGATGGCTCCGTCAACTTACTAAATCAGTTGTGTCAAAAGTTTGTGACCCGGATTCCACAAATTTGGTTAGAAAAAGTAGCGATGACAGTGGTGCAAATGGCCAACGATGAGATTTCGATCGCTAATCAGTTGGTAAGCTGTGTCAAAGAGCTATTACCCAACTGGGAAGAAGCAGATTTATTGGTGTTAGCTCGTCCCTACTCCTATGCTATGCGTAGCGATTTAGAGAATATCAACAATTTAGCGCGATCGATCGAATGGCCAAATCTGTCTGAGATGGAACAAGCCAAGCTAACCATGCTAGTTACCAAATATGCCTTAGATCAATTAGCTGATCAGACCAATAGCTAAGAAATAATCGACAACTCCGCCACCGCCGACCTCAGATCAGGTAGTCTATGGGTTAATAGCAGTCATTGACCACTCCCCATGCCAAAGATATTGCGAGCGATTTTGTGGCTCCCCACGTAACTCTAAATGGTCAACAGCAGTAGGCGTAAGTAATAGTAGGCAGAAATTAGCGAGGGGTTGATCCGGATTTGCTAGCGTTACTTGAAAAGATGCTAGATCAAGATCACGTGGTGCGGCTGGTAGCGGCCAAGCAAATTGTTCACGACCACTCTTCGACAGTTGCTGCCAAGCTTGCTGTCTCGCTATTTGCGACTCCACGCTATCTTCTGTAATCAGTTGCAATCGACCCTTAATGCGAAACTGCTCCCTGGTTTTACTAAAATACCAACAGACTTCTGCCCAAGGATTGTGAGCGATTTGGTGAGCTTTATTTGATCGGCTATCAATTACAAATTGTAATTGACTGGCCGGATCGTGAAAGCCCCGAAAAACAATAGTCCGGTTACAAGGTTGTTGCTGAAGACTAATAGTAGCTAACTGCACATAGCGAGAGTTGGGTAAACTACGGTTGCGATGCAGGGCACGGCTAAGAGGCGATCGCCAAGGGGGCAAGGACATAATTATTTAGCAATAAACATCGAAAAATAAAAATATAGAAATATTTATAGAATTTACTCTATCTGGCTGGCTAGAAATGTAATCACTGTAAAGCTTTACTGGTTAAAGATAATAGAGTTTATGTACTACAGCATTTTACACATATCTAGGGCTATTTCTATACTTTGTATACTATCCATAGCGTAGAAATTGATTTTTGACAAGAATTGACCACCATATATTTATGCCCTATGATTTTTAGGCCGAAGATGAGCTGGTACAGCTCTGGGCTAAATTAATTATTCTCTACATATTAAATCCCCATATGGTTAGCGAGCTTGACCGCGCCCAGCGCAAACAGGATTTCCCCGCATCTGCCCCTGCTGCCTACCCTGTTTTCTTTCGTACTTACAGCCGCTTTACTGGCACTGGGAGAGAAAGTTGGCAGCAGGTTTGCACGCGCACGTTACGCGGCTTGGTCAAATTGGGCAAGTTGGATGCTGATGAAGCGGCGGTGATCGATCGCATGCAGCGACAGGCTAAAGCCATGCCTTCGGGTCGGTGGCTATGGGTCGGTGGCAGTGAATGGTTAGAAAATCCTGATAATTTTTCTGGTGCCTACAACTGCACGAGTACCAATGCGATCGACTGGCCAGCTTTTGGTTTGATGATGGATCTGGCCATGATGGGTTGCGGTACGGGTGCAGTTTTAGAACCACATTTAATTGCACAATTGCCAGCGATCCGTAATCTTTTAAATGTGACGATTGTGGGTAAGATTGGCACTACAGCGGCCAGCGATCGGCGACAGGCGACGGTAGTAGAAATAGTTGAGAACCAGGTCACGATCAGAGTGGGGGACAGTCGGCAGGGCTGGGTCAAGTCTTACCAAAGTATTTTGGAACTCAGCAGTGATGAGCGGTTTACGGGCAAAGTCAGTATTGCGGTGGATTTATCTGATGTGCGGCCAGCAGGCGAGCAACTCAAGGGCTTTGGCGGCGTGGCCAACCCAGTGAAGCTACCAGAACTCTACGAGCGTTGTGTCAACATTCTGAACAAGGCGCATGGTCGGCAGTTAAATTCGGTGGAATGCTGTTTACTGATTGATGCCGCAGCTGTTACTATCGTAGCAGGCAATATTAGACGGTCCGCTGGGATGCGTCAATTCGACTCTAGCGACCAATTAGGGGCTACGGCCAAGGATAATCTCTGGCAACAGGATGAACATGGCAACTGGCGGATTGACCCAGAACGAGATGCTCTACGGATGGCAAACCACACCCGAGTTTTTCACCGGAAGCCGACGCTGGAAGAATGCGTAGAAGCCGTGCGGAAGCAGTACTACTCTGGGGAAGGTGCTATTCAATGGGCAGGGGAAGCAGTAGCCAGATCGAATGCCGATTTGCTGACTACTCCAGAACTAAAAACTAAGTTTTTACAGGCTTATGAAGAGGGAAAAGCTAAATCTTGGTTGCAAGAAAATAGCCCGAATTTAGATGAGAAAGAAACGCTACATCGTTCATCCAGACTAGGTTTAAATCCTTGCGGGGAAATTCTAGGTGCGGATTTTCACTGCAACCTTTCGGAGGTTCATTTAAATCAATTAGACCCTCATAATCTCGAAGAACAAGCTGATGCTTTTAAAGCTGGGGCGCTGTCCGTAGCAGCTTTACTGAATCATCAATTTGTGGAGCCGCGTTATCAATACAGTCGCTTACAAGACCCGATCGTCGGTGTCTCATTTACTGGTCTGTTTGACTTTTTTGTTCATGCCTTTGGTGCAGAATGGCTGGAATGGTGGGCAGAGGGTCGGTTAGAGACTGAGCAAGGTAAACAATTCAAGGCCAAGGAACAAGAATACCTGACTCGTTGGGCGGAGATTGTCCACCAATCAGTCTGGGAATATTGCGATAAACACAATATCAAACGTCCCAATCGTTGTACCACCGTCCAACCCAGTGGTACCAAGTCGCTACTGACTGGTGCTTCTCCGGGCTGGCATCCACCTAAAGCGCAACGCTTTATCCGTCGCATTACTTTCCGGAAGGATGATCCAGTGGCTTTGGCCTGCATCGACTATGGCTACAGCGTCATTCCGTCCCAGTCTGATAAAGACGAAAATGGCAATCTGCTGAACGATCCCTTCGATCCACGTTGCACCGAGTGGCTGATCGAAATTCCGGTTGCCGTATCTTGGGCAGATATCCCGGGGGCAGACACGATCGATATCAGTAAATTCAGCGCCCTCGCCCAGCTAGATTTTTGTATGCAAGTACAAAAACATTACGTGCGCCACAACACCAGTGCCACGATCGAACTGCGCGAAGGTGAAATTGAGGCCTTAGGCACCAGGATCTTTGAAGCGATTCGTGACGATGAAGGCTATATTTCAGCGGCGCTGCTGGCGCGGTTTGATGATTTACAAACCTTCCCGCGCCTACCCTTTGAGCCGGTAGATAAAGCTACATATGATCGCTTAATGGATGAAGTAATCACTCGCCGCAAGACCGCTGACTTTGCCGAAGCCCTAAGTCTGTACGATTTGGGGGCGATCGATGAAGCCGGTCCAGCGGGTTGCGATTCCGATAAATGCTTGATGCCAGAGACTAAGTAGTTTCGGTCAATATAGTCCCTCAACTTTTAAAAGTTGAGGGACTAACAAAGATCAATTGTTTCCACAACCTCAATTGCGATTTGATAATCGGATCATCAAATAGCTAACTGATAGAGCAAACACAGCCACACCCAGGGCAATTAGGTCATTACTATCTTTTTTTTCCAAATCCAGAATGATTATTTTTCTAGATACTGCAATTAGAGAAGTAACTATAACTAACTCAACCTGGATGACATGTTTTTTTAGATAAGCTGTAATATTTTCCAGGATCTCCAAAGCAATTAAGACATTTAGGAATAGTCCAAACATTTGAAACAGCTTGGTATTAAAACCGGTATCGTCATGCTGATTCACTGTTACAATCAAGGTCTGGATGAGGGAATATCCTAGATGAAAAATAGCGACAAAAGTGACTAAAATCATGCCGATCGAGAGCAGCTTAGAAACCGAGCCTTCAATAATTTTCAAGCCACGCAAGAATTTTTCATCATCAGATATTAATGATCCTAGGCTTCTCAGAATTCGCATAAATTTTTACTCGTCATCATGGGCGAAGCGGTGATATAAGAAATCCAAGGCGTAGTTACGCAAGTTATAGTACTCTGGGTCTTCCATGATTTGATCGCGATCGCGGGGACGATCGAACGGAATATTTAAAACTTCACCGATTTTAGCCGCAGGCCCATTGGTCATCATTACCAGTCGATCGGCTAAAAACAACGCCTCATCGATATCATGGGTAATCATCAACACTGTGCATTGCTGTTCACCACAGATTTTCATTAATTCTTCTTGTAACTCCTCCTTAGTGATTTGGTCTAAAGCGCCAAAAGGCTCATCCAAAATTAAGATCTCTGGACGAATGGAGAGGGCGCGGGCGATCGACACCCGTTGACGCATTCCCCCCGAAAGCTGCTGTGGTTTTTTATCGGCGGCATCGGCTAATCCGACCATCGCCAAATGCTCATTGACGATCGAGACTTTTTCCGCCTGTGATTTGCGAGGATAGACAGAGTTCACGGCTAAGTAAACATTTTCAAAAGCGGTTTTCCAAGGCAGCAAAGCATAGTTCTGAAAAACCATCATGCGATCGGGGCCAGGCTGAGTAATGGGTTGTCCCTTTAACTCCACAATCCCATTGGTCGGTGGGCTAAAGCCTGCGATCATATTCAGTAAAGTAGATTTGCCACAGCCAGAGTGACCAATCAGGCAAATGAACTCACTTTTGTGTACCACTAAATTCACATCTTCTAAAACTGTATAAGTGCCTTTGGCTGTCGGGTAAATTTTAGAAACATCTTGGACAAGTAGAAAAGGATCTGGGACTATAATTTTTGGTTGCTGTTCAGTTGTAGTTTGGGTGGACATAATAACTATACCTATGAGTGATGAGTGGAGTGATTAGCGATCGAGAATTACTTCGGCAACTGAAATTGGTCGTTTAATTGGCAAACTATTGAGATACCCGATCGGGTCTTCTGTATTAAATTTCACCCCATCAAATAGCTCGATCTGACTACGGCTGTAATCGACATCTAGCCCCAGTTCCCGCGATGCGGTACTAAAAGTGCCCAACCGGCAAACCCGCTCTAAAATTTCCACCCAGTTGCGGGGGAATGGCGTGATCCCCCACCGAGCCATTTGTGTAATAATCCACAATTGTTCGGTACGGCTAGGACGATTTACACCTTGACCAAAAAATTGGGGGTGGGCAAATTCTTGATGTGGATCGTGAACATCAGTATCATGCAGCGGATCAGCCAAGGTAATGTATTCTGCTTTCATGCCCAAGTATTCTCGTCGCGATAGCAGGTGACGAATCTCATGAACATTTTGCGGATCGGCGCAATATTGGCAAGCTTCTAAGAGGGCTTTTACCAAGGCCACATGAGTATTGGGATAGGCCGCAGCCCAATCTTCTCGTACACCTAAAACTTTGCCGGGATGACCATTCCAAATGCCCAAATCGGAAGCAATCGTAAAGCCCTTGCCTTCTCGTGCTGCCCGATAATTCCAAGGTTCGCCCACGCAATAGCCATCGATCGTCCCTGCTTTGAGATCTACCACCATTTGGGCAGGCGGAATTGTCATTAAGTTCACATCTCGATCGGGGTCAATGCCCCCAGCCGCCAGCCAATAACGCAGGAGTAAATTGTGCATCGAAGATGGATGTACCATCCCAAAGTTATGGCGCTTGTTGGGGGTGTCCACAATGAATTGATGAAAATCATCGAGTGTTCTGATATTTTTTTGATAAAATTCTTCCTTCAAAGTGATCGCATTCCCATTACGTGCCATCGTCAGGGCGGTGACGATCGGTAATGGAGTATCATTATTGCCACCCAAGGTCATCCAGGCCGGCATACCAGAGGGCATTTGAGCCGCATCTATGTAGCCGCCGCTAATGCCATCAACAATGCCCCGCCAACTCGATTCTCGTACCAGGCTGACTTCATCCAAGCCATGTTTGGCAAACAACCCTTTTTCTTGAGCAATAGCCAGAGGAGCGCAGGCTGTCAAAGGGACAAAGCCTAGTTGAATGTTGATTTTTTCTAGCCCATGGCGTGCCACGACTGTATTTTTTTGTGATCGCAGTTTCTTTACCCGCTTTTGCTGGTTGAGAAAATAGATCATTTCACTTCTTAAACTGTAGTAACTAGGATGCTCCACTGCTTCTAAGCGTTTGCGGGGGCGAGGAATATCCACATCTAAGATTTGGCCAATTTTAGAAGAGGGACCATTAGTCAACATCACGATGCGATCGGATAACAATAGAGCCTCATCAATATCATGAGTCACCATTACTGCTGTTACCTGGTTTTCTTCACAAATTTGAATCAATCGCTCTTGCAAGCCCCCCCGAGTTAAGGCATCTAAGGCTCCAAAAGGTTCATCTAGTAACAATACTTTGGGCTTAATGGCAAAGGCGCGGGCGATCGAGACTCGTTGTTTCATTCCCCCAGAAAGTTGCCCTGGTTTTTTGTCCGCAGCAGCTCGTAGGCCCACGATATCAATGTGTTGTTCAATGATCTCATGCCTTTCGGCTTTGGATAAACCTCTCAGGACTTTGTTGACGGCCAAGCCGATATTTTCTCGCACAGTCAGCCAGGGTAACAGCGAGTAATTTTGAAAAACCACCATGCGATCGGGGCCAGGTTTGGTCACTGGAGTCTCATCAACTAAAACGACTCCTTCAGTAGCGCGGTCTAGACCAGCGATAATATTCAATAAAGTAGATTTCCCGCAGCCCGAGTGACCAATCAGAGAAATAAATTCACCCTTGCGTATGTTTAAATCGATGCCTTTCAGGGCAATATAGTTACCACCATTAGACAAGTCGAAGGTTTTATCGACTTGGTTAACTTCTACAAAATTAGACATGTTTGTTACCTGCTAGATGAGTTGGTTGATGTTTGAAAAATTATTTCTTTTCGTCGGGGACTACTTTGGTAGCAACAAAGGCAATCAATTTGTCTAAAAATAGTCCCACCAACCCCACATACAACAAAGCAATAATAATTTGGCTGATATTAGCTGCGTTCCAAGCATCCCAGATAAAGAAACCGATACCAACACCACCAATGAGCATTTCGGCTGCAACGATCGCCAACCAAGATAGACCGATGCCAATCCTTAAGCCGGTGAAAATATAGGGTACTGTTGCTGGAAACACTACTTCAAAAAAGTATTCTTTACGGGATAGCTGTAAGACTTTTGAAACATTGACATAATCTTGGGGGATTTGTTGAACACCGGCGATCGTGTTAATAATAATCGGCCACACTGAGGTAATAAAAATCACGAAGATCGCCGATGGATTAGATTGCTGAAAGGCTGCAAGAGAAATTGGCAACCAAGCCAAGGGTGGAATAGTCCGCAGAACCTGAAAAATCGGGTCGAGAGCATCAAATAAAAATTCGCTAGTACCCACAATGATCCCGACAGAAATCCCCACAATTGCTGCTATCGCAAAACCTTGGATGACTCGCTGTAAGCTGGCCCAAATCTGCCAAAATAATCCTTTATTGTTTGCACCTTTATCGAAAAAAGGATTGATAATTAATTCCCAGGTTTGTTGAATTACTTTAATGGGGCTGGGTAGATTAGCATCAGGGCTGAGAGTGAACAACTGCCAAATGATCAGAAAAAATGCTGTAGCTATAATTGGCGCAATGACCTTGCGTGTTTTTTTGTTGCTCAATAGTCTGGCAAGCAGATTTGGTTGATATCGATCGCTAATAGCTCTAGTCATGATTATTTCTCGTAATATTTAAGGATTGCTGTATTTCTTGAATTCTGAATTGCCGGTAATACTTAGCTGCCAAAGGATTTCGAGGGTTTTTATACTTGTTTGATCTTTAAACTTTCCAAGTACTTACTGGGGTGTTCAGGATCGAACTTGACTCCATCGAAGAATGTTTCTACGCCTCGGGAAGTAGTCGCGGGAATTTGGGCTGCTGGTAGATTGAGTTCTTGAGCCGCCGCGCGCCAGATGTCTTCGCGGTTTACGCGATCGATCACCTGTTTCAAATCAGTACTTTGGGGAATTTGTCCCCAGCGCAGATTTTCAGTTAAAAACCACAGATCATGGCTTTTAAAGGGATAGCTGGAGTCGTTGTCCCAATAGCGCATAATATTGGGGCTGTTTTCCACCAGTGGGCGATTATTGCCATACTCAATGCGGCCAGTGAGACGATCTTGCACATCCTTGACTGGCACTTTTGCCCATTCTGTTGCCGAGATAATGGTGGCCATTTCCAACCGATTTTCTGGCTTGTCACACCATTGTTGGGCTTCCATTAAAGCTTTAACGATGGCCTTGGTGGCGTTGGGGTGTCGATCAACCCAGTCGCTACGGAAAGTCAGGGCTTTTTCTGGGTGATTTTGCCAAAATTCATTAGTGACGAAAGCTGTGTAACCAAGTTTTTGGTTGATTAACCGCACATGCCAAGGATCGCCGACACAAAAGCCATCAATACTATTCACTTTAATATTAGGCACCAATTGAGAACCGGGCACTACCAGACTAATTACATCTTTATTGGGATCGATACCGCCGGCAGCTAGCCAATAGCGCAACATTAAATCACTATTACCACCCTTGAAAGTGTGGGCAAAGCGCAAGTAATTACCTGCTGCTTTTTGGCGATCGACTCTATCTTTTAACTTAGAAGCATCTAAGCCCACATTGGCATCCTGATAAAGGTTGCCCAAAGAAATTCCTTGGCCACCAGTGTTCATTCTCGCCACCAGATACATCGGCAACTTTTTGTTATTGACAGTGATAGTACCCATGCTCATGTGGTATGGCATCGGACTCAAGACCATCGCTCCATCTAGGCCACCACCAGCAGAACCGATTTGCAAATTATCTCTAGTTACTGCCCAAGATGGCTGTTTGACCAGTTCTACATCTGGCATACCATGTTTTTTAAATAGTTCTTTGACCTGGGCAATAACTAATGGTGCGGCATCAGTTTGACCGATGAAACCAATCCGGGCTTTGGTGATTTCGATGCCACTACCGCTATTGATAGTAGCCACTTGAATATTATTACCAGCAGGCGCACAGCCTTTTAGTAGCAGTCCACCGATCGCCGTTGTCCCCGCAGTGACAATGAATTTACGGCGAGATATTTGGTTAACTAAATGTTTCATGTGTTGCTCCGCAAAAATACAGTTAAGTAATGGCTGGATGCCAAGAAATGGATTCGATCAATAGGTTGAATTAGTGATGAAGGATAGATTTTTAACTATGAATGGAAATATCTGGTCAAGAATTGAATTTGCACCAATCCATAGACTTAAGCAACTTAAATATTAGCTTACCTTAAGTTTTTCTCTATGCATAGAGAGAAGACATGTATTTTACAAATGAATATCGAATAAAATCTATAAGTTTTTCTATGACTAAACTTACCTAGATCCTTTTGACCTGAGTAGGGGTGGAGTCGCCGGGGTTTTATTGCCAATAAATGGTACTCATCACATCTATATAGTCCAGATGATCCAAAATCAGCAGAAAATGATGAACAGCACTAAGATTTAAACCTAATTACCCTAATTTATGCCAACTCCGCTTATTCAGGCTCTTCGACGCTGGACAGACTACAACCATGCGCCTTTCTATACTCCCGGTCATAAACATGGACGCGGCATGGGTGTGGAATTCCAAGAATTATGGCAGACGAGTGGTCTTAGGGCTGATTTGGCTGAATTGCCGGGGTTAGATAACTTAGCAAGTCCCGATGGTCCGATCGCCGAGGCTCAAAATTTAGCAGCTCAGACCTTCGGTGCCGACCATACTAGATTTTTAGTGAATGGTTCAACAGCAGGAGTGATTGCGGGTATTTTAGCAACCTGTAGTCCCGGCGATCGCATTCTCATCCCCCGCAATATTCACAAGTCGGTCATTGCTGGCTTAATTCATAGTGGTACAGTGCCAATTTACATGCAGCCAGAGTATAATTCTGCGCTGGATATTGCTCATAGCGTGACGCCCCGGACAGTCGAGTTAGCTTTGCAGTTGCATCGAGGAATTAGCGCGGTAATGATCGTGGCACCCACTTACTATGGAGTCAGTGGTGATATCGCTGGGATTGCCGACATTGTGCATCAATATCAGATTCCGTTATTGGTAGATGCCGCCCACGGTGCCCATTTTGGCTTCCATCCCACTCTGCCACCGTCCGCGCTATCATTGGGAGCTGACTTGGTGGTGCAGTCTACCCACAAACTTTTGGGCGCGATGACCCAAGCCGCGATGTTGCATGTGCAGGGCGATCGCATTGACCTCGATCGGCTCGATCGATCTCTCCAATTAGTGCAATCTAGTAGCCCCAATTATTTACTAATGGCTTCGCTAGACAGCGCAACGGCTCAGATGGCTACTCATGGCCGGGAACTACTCGATCACACTTTGGCCCTCACCGATAAAGCTCGATCGGAGTTAAGTAATATCCCGGACTTATTTAGCCTCGATTTTTCACAACCCACTGCGGGTTGTCGTTACTTCGATCCCACCCGTTTAACGGTAACAGTCGCCGACCTGAATTTGACGGGCTACGCGGCTGACGAAATCTTGTGTCAGCAATACCAAGTGGTGTCCGAAATGCCGACACTACGCCACATCACTTTTATTATTAGTATTGGCAATCAGGAATGGGATATTGAGATGCTAGTGGCTGGTTTCCAGAGTTTAGCCAAGCATCATCGCGGCACTGTCCCGCTAAATTTGCCACTATGTAACCAGATTGCGGCTTTGGCCACACCGGTTTTAACACCACGAGAGGCATTTTTTGCGCATCAGGTGACAGTGCCGATCGAGGAAGCCTTCGATCGCATTTGTGCAGAGTTGATTTGTCCTTACCCACCAGGTATTCCGATGCTGATTCCAGGTGAAGTGGTGACCAGGGAGGCGATT
Source organism: uncultured bacterium (assembly GCA_964247125.1). GTDB lineage: Bacteria > Cyanobacteriota > Cyanobacteriia > Cyanobacteriales > Chamaesiphonaceae > JAAFHZ01. The sequence continues at coordinate 10,243 of CAXTSZ010000015.1, read as the reverse complement.
GTCTATCTCCAAGATATTTTAAGTAGTGGTGGAGAAATAGTTGGTAATTCCGATGCAACGTTGCAGAGCTTGCGAGTAGTCGATAGCCGGGGATCTTCTATCACCGTAAATCAATGAAGCATAGAACAATAAAACAACAAATCCGGAGGTTTTTCAAATCTTCCAGTTGGCTAAGTATCCAGATTTTTGCTTTTATCATTGTTTTTATTCTATTATTGCCAATTATCATTCCACTCTTACCAGTACTAGTTTACTTTGATGATCGCCAGAAACTAAAAGCTGCCGATCGATTTCCCTGCACCAACTGCGGCCAAATCTTGGGTCAGCCGGCGTTAGAGTTAGCCGATCGCAAGTGGCATAAACTAATGAGTCGGATGCATAGTGAAAATCCAGATATAAAATTTCGGCCACCAGATCGGACTGTTCATGCCATCTGTACTCGTTGTAACACTCGATTTACCTACTCAGCGCAAACAAAAATATTTACCAGAGCATCTGGAGTCATCAATAATGATGTTTGCTGATCTGCCAGTGCAGCAAGCAACAGCTGAAAATTACTCGTCATGTGATACCATAGAGAGCTGTGTCTTAGCCTAGATATATATCAATGCCCAAACTAAAAACCCGGCGCGCCGCCGCCAAGCGTTTTCGCGCTAGCGGCACCGGCAAAATCATGCGCCGCAAAGCCTTCAAGAGCCATTTGCTCGAACACAAAAGCTCCACCCAGCGTCGGAACCTCTCCAAGATGGCCGTCGTTGACGAATCCGACACCGCCCGCGTACGCGGAATGCTGCCTTACTTGTAAAGCACATTTCTCCCAGTCCGCCTGGTAGCTTGAGGAATGCCGACAGCCATTGCTGTTTTATAAAGCCGTAGAGCCATTCAAAATCACCATAGACTTCCTAAAATACCTAAACCATGACCAGAGTTAAGCGCGGTAATGTAGCCCGCAAACATCGCAATAAGATCTTAAAGTTAGCCAAAGGCTTCCGGGGTTCTCACTCCAAGTTATTTCGGGTAGCGAATCAACAAGTAATGAAGGCGCTGCGCAACGCCTACCGCGATCGCAAGAAAAAGAAACGCGATTTTCGGAGACTGTGGATTGCCCGGGTTAATGCGGCTTCTCGGCAACACGGCATCAGTTACAGCCAATTGATTGGGGGACTGAAGAAAGCCAACATTCAGCTAAATCGGAAGATGCTAGCGCAGTTAGCTATCCAAGATGCCGTCAGCTTCGAGCAGATTGTGAAGCTGGCAATTGCTGCTAAATAAAAAACAAGATTGAGGATAGAAAATGCCTAAGTCCATCGTGCTGCTGTTTCTATCCTTAATGCTATGCCCCAGCCCAGTAGTCGCTGAAAGCCTCCAAGGCATTCGTGAAAGAGGACGGTTGATTGTCGCAGTTAAAGACAACAGCCGTCCTTTGGGCTTTGCTGGAGCAGATGGCCAATTGCAAGGTTTAGAAATAGATATTGCCCGCCGCTTAAGTCAAGAAATTTTCAGTAAACCCACGCGCGGACTGTATTCCCCAGAAAATCGGGTAGATTTCCAGCCCGTACAGAACCAAGATCGACTGCGCGTATTGCTTGATGGGCGGGTAGATTTAACAATTGCCAGATTGAGCATCAATAACTCGCGATCGCGGGTCGTAGACTTCAGCCGCCCTTACTACATAGAAACCACCGGGATTATCACAAATAACCCCACCATTCGTCAGCCGTCCGACCTGGCTCAAGCAAAAGTCGCCGTCATTCAAAGCTCTAGTACGGCTAGCGCCCTCACCAATCAGATCCCGCAAGCCAAGTTAGTCCCGGTGGCCAGCTATCAAGCTGCCCAAGATTTGCTCGATCGTCACCAAGTCGCCGCCTTCGTAGCCGATAAAAGCTTACTGACGGGCTGGATACAAGAATACCCCCAGTATCGTTTGCTGCCTACTCAGCTCACTAAAAATGCGATCGCCATTGCTATACCGCGTGGTCGAAAATACGATCCGCTGTGGCGATTCGTGGATGACACTCTTCAAAAATGGGAAAAGGAAGGTTGGCTGCGCGCAAGAATTCGTTACTGGGGGCTGTGAGTTGCTAGAGTATTATTTGTTAGCCCCATCAAAATAATCTAATATGGATTTTCCCAATATTCAAGACCTGGTCGGCAGTTTGCCGCTTATTTACTTAGCAGCGTTCGTGGCACTCCTCGCTGTCGCTGGAGTAGTAGTAACCAGGCAGGTACTGAAAAATCGGGCGATCGAAAACGATTTAGGCAAGCTAGAAAAAAAGGTGAAGTCCGCAGATTGCACCGCCGAAGACTACTATGCTCTAGCCAGTATTTATTTAGATAAGAAACTATTTGTGCAAGCAGTAATTTTGCTGAACAAAGCTCTCAAATCCAAAACTACCAATTCAGAAGATTTTGCGCCTGTCCATAATGCACTGGGCTATGCTTATGAATGTCAAGAGCAGTATGATGTCGCGATTCGCAACTACAAAGAAGCCATTAAACAAGATCCTAATTATGTGATTGCCATGAATAATTTGGGTCATGCCTACGAGCAGAAAAAGCTCACCGCGCAGGCGCTGGAAATTTATGAAGAAGCGCTCCAGATTGAACCCAAAAATGAAACTGCCAACCGCCGCGCTGAGTCTTTACGGCGGCGCTTAGTTACCAAGTAGTTCATTTACCCAGCAAAAGATGCAAGTTATTTGGTTTTTACTGCACGCCTCGTGGTGGAGTATGGCGATCGCCATTATCACTGGTCTCATCAGTGGGGTCGGTAGTGCTGCCCTGATTGCCATTATCAACACATCAGTGAATAGTAATGACCCCGGCAGCTGGCTCTGGCCATTTTTGGGCGTTGCCATGACGGCATTATTCACTGGCATTGTTTCTCAATTCCTGCTCATTGATTTAGCCCAAAATTCTGTCTATAACCTGCGGCTCGATCTCAGTCGGCGGATTCTGGCAGCTCCTTTTCAGCAGCTCGAAGAACTAGGCGCTAGCAGTCTACTGGCCAGCTTGACCGAAGATGTGGCCGTGATCTCTAACACCGTTTCAATTATTCCGTTTTTTTGTATTGATATCGCCATTATTGCGAGCTGTTTAGTATATCTGGCCTTTCTCTCCGGCACCGTATTTGTCGTCACCATCGTCTTGATTGCTGGCAGCATTGCCATAATTCAGATCATGATTATTCGTGCCAATAAGTTGTTCTACGGAGCCAGAGAAGAAAACGATCGACTATTGCAGCTCTTTCGATCGATCACTGATGGGGTCAAAGAACTCAAGCTCCACTGGCAGCGCCGCCAAGATTTTGTTGATGTTGAACTAAGCGCCAGTGCGGGGGTATCCCGCGATCGCAATGTGCAAGGTCTGAAGATTTTTGCGATCGCCGCCAGTATCGGCCAATTAATCTTTTCCGTAGTAATGGGCATTCTGATTTTTGGGATGCCACAGCTACTACATCTAACAGCTGCCACCCTCGGTGGCTACGTCTTGACCCTCACTTATTTAATGACCCCTTTTCAGAATATTTTGCAGCGGCTGCCAGTGTTGCTCCGTGCCAATGTAGCTATTCGCAAGATTGAAAGTATGGGGCTAGCTTTAGCCCAATCTGCTGAAGTCAACCAAGCACCAGCGCGCACTTTGACCGAGGTCGAGACCCTCGAAATCTGCGCTATTAATCATACCTATCGTGGTGAGGAACAAAGTTTTCATCTGGGGCCTATCGATCTAAAATTCACTGGCGGTCAGCTGGTGTTTATTGTGGGCGGCAATGGCAGTGGCAAGTCAACACTGGCTAAGTTGTTAACCGGTCTATATATCCCTGAACTGGGTGAGATTAAGCTCAATGATCAGTCGATCACCAATCAGAATCGGGAGTGGTATCGCCAGCATTTTGCTGTGGTGTTTGCGGATTTCTTTTTGTTTGAAAAACTCCTAGGCTTAGGCCAAGATGCCGCACAACTAGATGCTGAAGCCCAGCGTTATTTGCAACTCTTGCAAATTGAGCATAAAGTACAGGTGCAAGATGGCGTACTCTCTACCACCAATCTTTCGCAGGGACAACGCAAACGATTGGCATTGCTCACGGCTTACCTAGAAGATCGCCCGATTTATTTATTCGATGAGTGGGCAGCCGATCAAGATCCGCAGTTTCGCGATATTTTCTATCAGCAATTGCTCCCCCAACTAAAGCAACGCGGTAAATTGGTGTTTGCCATTAGCCATGACGATCGCTATTTTTCAGTGGCCGATCGGGTGATTAAGCTCGATTATGGCCGGGTGGAATATGACAAAATACAGTAGCTGGCGGTCTTTACACTCCCTCTTGCCAAGAAATTATTGGTAATTTGCATAAACTTCCGTAGATCTACTGAGTAAGTAATGTAGCGTCTAGCAGGAAAATACCAAGATGTCTCAGGTTAATGACCCGAACCCAACAGTGATATCGATCACAGCTGATTCACTCTCTGTCATTGTAGATGTGGAAAATACTGAGACCCGGCTGATCATGATTACTCTGCATCGTTGGTACAGATATCTAGATAGGCACATTTAGGAGTAAAACGAGCGTGAACTAATCGTTGACGCTCACTTTTTTATGACATAGCCTATGAATAATTCAAATTTGCCAGAATTTTCGGAAGTTAACAGTCGGTTACACCAAAAACTAACAGCCGTCTGGACAGCGCCCGCACAGACAGCGGAGAAAGCCCAAGCCATGAGTCGTTTGATTCAGCAATTACAATCTCTACCCGGCATTAAAAAAGTTGCCCATCAAGATTACCGCTTGGCGCTCAATCAGACCTGGGAATGGATTAGTCGAAATATTGACGTATTTCAGCCATCCACCGACTGTTTAGCAGCTGATTTAGTGCGCTGGATTAATGGTCACCTGTATTGGCGCATTTATGATATTTACCATCCACCAGCCTCTAGTCCCCAGCATCTGAGTCTGGATGAGCAAGTTTTTCAGGAGGGAGAAACCTATCTCAGTTTGCTATCCGAGCAAGGATTCGTTGATCTGAATTGGAGTGCGATCGAGCAACAAATTCAAGCTCTCCAGCAACAAGAAAATCATAAAATTGCTGCTCAAATTGAAAATTGGATTGTGTCTGACCCCGACCACCATTTATCGGATTGCCATCCGAAAGGACAAAAATGTTGCAATTGTCAGTTGCTGGGCTACAGCATTATTATCAAGGATCCCCCGGATTCTTTCATAGATTTGGCTAAAGATCTGGGTATTCCATACCAAACATTAGTATCTCACTGGAAACGAAAATGCCTACCGTTACTCCAAGCTCAAACTAAAATTTTTGGATATGAACCATAAAATTATGAAAAATAATAATATTGAACATTTTACGGTGACGCTCGATCGCACTGCTCACCAATGGGCGGCGAAGTTTGCGGCGCAGCAAACGACTCCCGCCAAAGGTCGGCGGATCTATCTCAATACCTTAGCCGTCTGTGCAGTGCAGCAATATCTCAGCTGTGTTGCCCAACTAGAGTTGGATTTAAGCCTCAGTGCTGCTTGGCAACCGGGTATCCACAGCATCATGGATGTGGCTGATTTAGTCATTCCGCATGTGGGAACGATCGAATGTCGGCCAGTGCTACCCCACGCCACCGAGATCAGCTTGCCAGCCGAGACTATTGACGATCGTCTCGGTTATGTTGCGGTGCAGTTTAATGAAGATTTGAGTAGTGTAGAACTCCTCGGATTTATCCCGAACCCAGCAGTCACTAGCCCGCAGCCCACTGTTTATCACATCGATCAGCTGCAATCTTTAGACCAGCTTTTGGCTGTTATTTTTAGTCCGCGCCCTACTAATCTCACTCAGTTATGGGCAGGGATGCTTGGGGCAAGTTGGGAGTCAGTTGCCTGTAGTGCGATCCAATCCTCCGGCTTGGCGATC
>CAXTSZ010000015.1:0-4225 GCA_964247125.1 uncultured bacterium | reverse complement strand
GCGATCCAATCCTCCGGCTTGGCGATCGATAAATTAGTTGGGAAGAGCCAACAGATCGGATTAACTAATCGAGAATTTGCCCTGCGCAATGTCGTCAATACTCTCAGCAATACCCCTTATGAAAGTGTCCAGGATTTTACAGCGGGCAAGCTCATCACCTTGCAAGCTCAAATCGAGAATATTCCGCTCCTGCTTCTGATTGGACTCAGCAATGAAACTGATGGCCGCATGAAAGTTAGAACCAGAATTTATGCTGCTGGGCAAGAACCATTATTACCAGCTCATTTGCAACTAACCCTGCGGGAAGAAAATGGTCAATCACTAAGTCAGGTGCAGTACTCCGAAGCGATGAACTTCATCCAGCTCCAGGCTTTTCGACTAGTACCGGGCACTCGCTTTGATATTCAGGTAACTTTAGACGAGAGTAGTTTTACTGAGTCATTTGTCGCCTAACATGTCTATTAAAGTATTTCTGAGCCTGGGTCAGGGCAATTTAAGCGCCGGATTTAGCCAGGTTACCGCTCGCTGGGAAAGTAATGGCCAGTTAGTCGCACAGCAGCAAGGCAGCTTACCCAGCAATTCAGAACTACAAAAATTGCAGCAGCAGTGGCAGTTTTATTATGCAGCCTACTACGACAACTATATTGGTGAGTTACGTGAAAACAGATCTGAAATTGAGATAGAAAATACTGGAGTCACGGGTTTTTCGGTCACTACTTTTCAAGAAACTCGCCACAAGTTAGAGCAAGAAATGCGTAACTGGTTAGACAGCAACTCTTTTGACGCTATTAATTGCCAACTGCGCAGTCAGTTACCTGATCACAATGAAGTAGTGATCATTGTCGAGACCGAAGACGATGGCATTCATCGTTTGCCTTGGCACTACTGGCGCTTGATCACCGATTTTCCGCAAGCCGAAGTAGCCTTTAGCTTAAGTACCTACCAGCAACAAGCCGATGTTTCCCGGCGGGCGAAGCCCAGAATTTTAGCAGTGTTTGGCGATCGCACGAACCTTGACATCAGTACCGATCAGCTATTGATCCAGCAACTCCCCGCTGATATCGTTGCTTTGACTGAACCCAGTATGGCCGAACTCCGTCACCAGCTCAATGCACCCCAGGGTTGGGATATCCTCTTTTTTGCTGGTCATGGGAGCAACAATACGATCGATGCCATTCAGCTCAGTGCCCAAGAATCACTGACTTTAGTAGATCTTCGTCAAGTGCTCCAATCGGCGATCGAGCGGGGCTTGCAGCTAGCTATTTTTAATTCTTGTAGTGGCTTGGGGTTAGCGACTAACCTCAGTGCTCTAAATATCCCGACGGTGATTGTGATGCGCGAGGCGATTCCCAACCAGGTTGCCCAGCAGTTCTTACAAACTTTCCTGGAAAATTTTGCCGGCGGGAAATCTTTACTCGCTGCCGTGCGTGCTGCGCGGCAGCGACTGCAAGACATTGAGGATAAATTCCCTTGTGCTACTTGGCTGCCAGTCGTATTTTGTAACCCCACCATCGAGCTACCGACTTGGCGATCGATCTCCCATAAATTCCAGGCGCGGCTCAAGCTGTGGCAATTAGCAGCGATCGCCTTAGCAACTACTGCTGGTATCTGGGGCATGAGAAGTCAGGGCTATTTGGAGCCAGTCGAATTAGCGGCCTACGACCTAGCAATGAATACGCGGTTAGTGGCCGAAGTGCCCGATCCGAGGCTGCTGATCGTGGGTATTACTGAAGATGATTTTCGGCAGCTGGGCAAGAATGAGCCATTGCGCGATCGACTGGTATTTCAAGCGCTTCAAAAATTGCAACAACATCAGCCCAAAGCGATCGGCCTAGATATTTATCGTGATCAAGCATTTGGCGAAGGACAGGCGGACTTGCTGAAATTGCTACAAGAACCGAGTCTGATCGTTAGTTCTTGCTTGATGCCCGGTGGAGACCCCAAATCTTATCCAGGGGTTGCAGCGCCCACTGGAGTTCAGCCAGAGCAGGTCGGATTTACTAACTTTAGTACCGATCGCGGTGCCATAGTCCGGCGACAAGTCTTGGGGATGGCTACTGTCAACAAAGGATGTAGTACCGATCATGCCCTCAGTCTCCGCTTGGCTCTCAAGTATTTAGGGGTGGCAGAAGCGCAAGAAACTGATAATGGCAATATCAAAATTGGTGACCAAGAACTGGAAATGCTAAAAAGTAGCGCGGCGGCCTATCGATCGACGACAGCTCAAGAAAATTTGCGCGGCTTTCAGATTATGTTGAACTATCGTCACACAACCACTATTGCTCAACAGGTGAGCTTGGCAGATGTGCTGCGCGATCGAGTAGATCCCGCCGCGATCGCTGGCAAAGTGGTGTTGATTGGCTATGTGGCACCCAGTGCCGGAGATTTTGTCCAGACTGCTTATGACGCGCAGTATTCCACCGCCGTATCGGTAATGCCGGGGGTAATTATTCATGCCCAGATGGTCAGCAATATTCTCAGTCATGTTCTAGATCAACGATCTTGGATTACAACCTGGCCAGATGCCGGGGAGATCGGTTGGATTTATCTGTGGGGATCGATCGGCGGTATCATTAGCTGGCGAATGCGTGGTTATAAGGTTTGGATTGCTGGAACCATAGCATTTGTCATTTTAGTTACTACTTATGGAGTATACTTTAATGCTAGGTCAGTGTGGATACCAGTGGTGCCGGCGGGATTAGTGTTAGTACTCACCTCCATTGTGGTGAAAGGGCTGGAGCTATCCATTAAACGCTAACCTGCGATCGATTTCACACCCCCCCCCAAACAACCAGATGCTTTTTTCTCTTTCCTGGCGATTATCGGAGCGGCTAATCCCATCCTTAGCGATTCTTAGTGCTGCACTATTATTTTGCTGGCCGCCAGGACTCGCCCAGAATGCCGAGCGGCCATATCTATCCGATCCGACTTTCTCGGCACTGTCTAAAAAAGGTGCGCCCAAGGATATTACCAGGGGTGGTGGCAAGCGGGGTTGCCTGCATTTAGCGACGGCCAATGCCGAAGTATTGAGATCGATCGTCCCCCCAGCGGACGGTGGTGGGCTGAGTGCTTCTATTCGTCCGACTTTTTGGATCCAAACACCCTATGTGACCGATCAGCCGCTCGCTGCGGTGTTATCGATCAGGAAAGCGGACAGCTTCACAGCGCAGCCCCTCCAAAAGGTGCCGTTACAGTTATCAAACCGGGCAGGAGTGGTGGGCGTGCAGTTGCCACAGCCGATTACTGAGCGGGGTTTGTTGGCTTGGACACTGACGGTGGTGTGTGATGCCGAGAATCCGGCGCGGAATCCGTTTGTCAGTGGGTTGGTGATGGTGAAACCGAATCCTGAGTTGTTGGAGCGGGTCGCGGGTCTATCAAAAAAAGGGCAAGTGGGGGAATTTATGCGATCGGGCTATTGGTATGATGCCTTGGCTTTAATTGCACCGGATGGCGATCGGGCGGTTCAGCAGTTGATGGAGTCGGTTGGCTGGCAAGCAAAGAGATAAGATCAAATTATGACCCAGTTCCCCCATGATCAATTCGCCAAAAACCTGTTGGAATCTTTGCTTTCTCCTTTTGGGGAAGTTCAGGTTGCCTTCACCATGAGCAGCGAGATCCGCGAGATCGACGTTTATTTCACACCTAAATTACTGCCAATAAATTTGGGGCTGCTCAGTCAATGTGCCGCCACTAGTGCGGTATTTGAACCATTCCGAAATCCTGTCAGCATCTTGGAAATTCGGAGCTGTATGTCTAAGCTCTACGATTTACATGGAGAAATAGTGCGTCAGGCTAAGAAGCAGAAAACGAAACTCACTGAAGCCGATTTGCCTAATTTATGGATTCTCACGCCAACTTTAGCGGCACCAACATTACAAGGTTTTGGTGCTATAACTAATTTAGAAGCTTGGGGTGCAGGTGTTTACTTGGCACATGACCATCTGAAGATGGGGCTGATCGTTATCCACCAATTACCCGTAACTCCAGCAACCCTGTGGTTTCGGTTGCTCGGTAAGGGAACTGTGCAAGCACAGGCAATTAGAGAAGTGGCGACTCTACCAGTGGATAGCCCGTATCGGAGCAATGCCCTAGAACTATTCGGTAATCTCAGAGTGACTCTTGAGACCAGACAAAAAATTAACTCAGAAGAACAGGATTTGATTATGCAGTTATCTCCCCTTTATCTTGAAAAAATCCAAGCGGCTGAATTGCGAGGCGAGCTACG
>CAXTSZ010000014.1:0-53909 GCA_964247125.1 uncultured bacterium | reverse complement strand
CCAACCAATGGACACATCCCGGCTCGAACGGGAGACCTCTACAATGTCAATGTAGGTTTTATTCAGATTGGAAAGGTTGTCTAATAAGGCTTTCGGGCTTTGTCATTTAATGACGGTGGTAAATAAGGTGGTAACGGGCTGCAATTTAGTACAGTTTGGCAAGCTTGGCTGATATCCCGATCGCGGTTGTCAGGATGAGAAATATTAAGGAAAAGAATCGAGTATCCTGCGCTCTCTGGTTAACTTTGATGTCTGTCAACTCGGTATGGATGCCCTTTATCTCGGCCTTAACTTCAGCCAACCCAACTTCAACGCCAGCAATCTGCTTTTGAACAGCGTCATTACCATCAGCGATTTGTTTTTGGATGGTGGCATTGCCATCAGTGATTTGCCTTTGAGTGGCAATCTGCCCAGCGGTGATTAAATCTTTAAGTTGTTGAATGTCTGTGTCGGTGACTGTAGCCATGATGTTATCCTGTGGTTAGTTATTTTGAGTTCGATCGCGCTGGTGCAAACAGTCTTTCGATCGAAACGGCCTCTACCTTCACTGGTGGGGGCTGTTTTGATTATATGACCACTTTTGAATGCTTGGCGGAAATGACCCCGGTAAAAGCAGAGCGTCACAGGATACAGGTCAGATTGGTCTCGTGAGCCATTGCACCAGGAACTAAAAATATCTGCCTTGCAGCTCAAAATGATGACAGTGTTTCCATACTGCCTCAATAGCTCTAGTCTTGAAGGGCTAGATGACCCAGAACTAGACCCTAGACTGTATCAAAATCGGGCGGTTTTGGCGCAGTATTCGATCAACCAACTAAATCCGCTGAAACCCAACGGATTGATTATCATAAACGTCTATCAAAATAATATTATCAATACTGTACTTATTGATGAGTTTTGAGAAAACACTATGCTGATTGGTTATGCCCGCGTATCCACTGAAGAGCAAGACCTAGAATTGCAACTGGCCGCACTAAAAAAAGCTGGCTGCGAGAAAATCTACCAAGATAAAATGAGTGGCAGTAAGGGTTCTAGACCCGGCTTAGACCAGGCGCTAGAGCAATGCCGAGCTGGTGATACTTTAGTGGTCTGGAAGCTCGATCGCGCTGGTCGCAGTATCAAAAATTTGATTGAACTGGCTCAAGGTCTAGATGATCGGGAAGTCGGGTTTAGAAGTTTGACTGATACCATTGATACAAGCACGCCATCAGGGCGGTTTTTCTTTCACATGATGGCAGCGTTGGCTCAAATGGAGAGAGAACTTACTATTGAACGCACTAATGCGGGTTTAGCTGTTGCGCGCGCCGCTGGTCGGGTTGGTGGCAGGCCGAAAAAAATGACTAACTCTAAAATTACATCAGCGCAAAATTTATTAGCTAGCGGCATGGCTCCTAAAGATGTTGCGACTAACTTGGATATATCAGTTCCTACGCTTTATCGACATTTACCGAGCGCTGTTAACAATTGATTTTTTGCTTCGTTAAACGCTTGTTGCACAACGCTTCAAGTTTCGGCTCCTCTCTAGTGCGGCCAAAAAAAAGATTACTCAAACGTAAACGATAAAAAACCGCTAATACCGTTGCAGATAATGAGTGAAAAACTCTCCCTACTAATCAAAAAGTTAATAGAGATAAAGACCGCAAAAAACTAAAGGCGTTGTGACCCTGAATAAAAAATGTGTAAAGTTCGCAGTGATTGCCGCAACTTGACCCAGATCGCTTCACTGGTTTTTTTCTGATTCTAACCACTGAAAAACCACCTAAGTAATTAGATGGTTTTTAGCTATTTTACTTTTAAAGAAAATCGCATTAAGTCACGTTCTCAGTAAAAGTAAAATTAAAATGTAAATCAGAGAGAGACAACTACAGGTTAAAAAAAGAGAAACGAAATGATTCGACTTGTAGTTGTCCCTAGTGGCACCAGTTAATTAGCTAATACTCTGCACCGTCTAAGCAATAAATGGTGTTGATAACGAACTGGGTACTATCTGGGGTTGTTGGTAGGCAACAGGTGCAATGTATTCCCACACTGCTATCTCAGTTTTCGCTATGCCCTTGGGGTTGCGCACTTCGATTTCATACTCAACCTCAACTTGACCCAAATCTAGAAATTGCGAGAACGGTTTTTTGAATGCATTGAGATTATATTCAGTTGGTGCAAGCCTACCGATCGGAGTATTTATCGGGGCAATCCTGATCACACCCTCATATGATGGTTTTTCGTCATCTTTTTTGATACCGGGTTGCGCACCAAACAGCGACCACTTAATCAGCAGTAAATTGGCAGTGAATAATATGCCTTCGATTTTTTGGAAATCTCGCGCAATTATTACTCTGGAATGTTGCTTGTAATTTTGGGGGTCAAACTTACTGGTCATGGTCATCACCTTCATTTTCTGCTGTTAGTTCCTGGTCAACTGCTGAATCGCTGGAACCGTTGCTGGATATAGATTCTACAGCGGGTTGCAAGGGGTCTGCTTCTGACTCTTGTTGCTGTGTATCGCTTTCAGCCGTTTCATCGGTTTTAGGGGCTGTTCTAGAGGGCAAATATTGAGGCAATCTGCCCAAATAAACAGGAAGCAGTTGATCGTCACTTTTATCTGGGTATTCAGCGATCAGCCGAGAGTGCATTAACCCTTGGGCAAGTCGGACTTTTTCCATTGCGGTTTCGATGGTCTTAACATCTTTGTCGCTAGATGCTGGGTAATAGTAATTCAGCTCTGCTTTTACTATGTCCAAACGTTCTTGGGCATATTTGAGGCTGTACCCTATTCTTTCGTGTTTGTCGAAATCGAAGCCGCGCTCTACCGTGTTTTCTCGCTTTTGTCTGGACATTAATTCACTTCCTCTAATAATCGATAGTTTTAGGCTCAAAGCTTTAGTATGTATACATTATAGCATTATTTTGCTCCTATCTAGTTTATCAATTCTGTCTAATTCATATTTCACCAAGCTACCCAACACTAAGGGAGCAGCAGCGACGGGCGCATCTCACTTAAATAGGATGTCAACAAGTGATTAGCCAAATAGTTATTCTCGGTGAACTGCCCCGCCATGTGTTGCTGTCCTTGCTCTATCAGCATGTTGATTGTTGCTTTCGCCACTCCATCAAAAAATGGTTGTGTTCTGACTTTGCATATCGCTTTCGTTTCACTGTGCATGAGCAGTAGCCAAGACACCCCAGTAACGGTGATATGCCCCTCTGGATAAAAAGCATCGGGAATATCATCCTCTGCTAGGGCAAACTGGCCACCCGTTCTAATATTGTTCACGTTCAACCAGCCCATATATGAGCCTATTTCCTCTAAGTCGGCAATTGCAGCCAATGGAATTAAGTCGAATCCTTGCTTATTCATTACCGAAAAAATGTCTGTTTTAGTATTCATGTTTTACCTGTTTGCTGTTCAGTTAGTTCTAGCTCATCAGCCGCAAATGTTCGCCACGCGATCGGCGGTTGATTCACATTCGGCTCCATCGAGATATTGTTATCCCAATTAATTTGAATGCCCAAAGGGGTAAATGCTTCCACTGTGCCAATATCAGCGGCTCTAGCCATGTATTTATCGGCTAGGGTCACTCGGTCACTAATAGTGAAGGCGCAATTTGGTTGGAGTGAATTAGTAGACCCCGGCGGCGCAATCACCCTCAAGATCGCTGATAACTTAGCCCGGATCTCTCCGGTGTCAGTCATTAAAACTACTACCTCACCATCAAGACTTACTACCTTCATAGGCTTGCCACTTTTACCAGTGACGATCGAACCTTGCAGAATTTTCAGCATGGTTAAATCTCTTCCAGAATTTCATCAGAATTTATTTTTTCTTTTTCTTTTTCTGTTTGCGGGGATAGTGGCTTTTTATCCGCCACATCCGCCACATCCGCCACATCCGCCACTGAAGAGCCGAAACTCTTTCTAGATAAAGGTTCTTCTAGTGGCGGATTAGTGGCGGATAAATTATCAGTGGCGGATACTTGGTCTTTAGTGGCGGATAGGTGGCGGGTTACTTTTTCGTTATCCGCCACTGTAGAACCCTTTCCCTGTAAAGTTTCCGGTGTATCTGTGGCGGATGTGGCGGATACTTTTATGACTTTCTCCAGAACAATAGAGCGAGTTTCTTTATTGTTGGATCGAATTCCGTCTCTGACATCAATACCCAATGCTTTCAAATCTGGTGTTAAGCGATTGAGTTGACGTTTGAATGTATTCGCCGCTTTCGGCCAATAGCGTGATTTGTAGGTAGCTTCATCAGTCTCGCCTGTTAGGTCTAGTAAGAGTTGTGACACGGTGCCTCTCCATACCAGCTTCGATTCCATAAGTTTCATGATCGCCTCACCAATCGGCGATGACTCGATCACGATTTGTCTAGATTGCTCTCTAGCTTCATCAAATGTTTCCCGGAACTCACCAGACTTAATTCCGATCGCCTTCTCTGCTGCCATCGCAAACAAGGCATAATCGGCCATTCTGGGTAGTTTTTCGGGGTTGGTATGGGGTAGTCGGGCTAAGGTTTGACTCAATGCTGTTAGCAGTGCGCCGAGAATGCCGGGTCTAGCGGCTTCCACTTTTTCGGTAAGTGCGGCTTGTGGTAGTCGCTGATCTTCGGTAATTTCTGGCAACTGCACCATCAAAACCCGATCGGCTAAGTCGTCGCGGGTCACCAGGGCATCGATCGCGGTGATTATCTGTGGCCGGGTAAACTCGAATGTTGTTTCCTCATCGGTAGTATGTAGTGTTCTTGTGCTAAAGCCGAAGCCTGTAGCCACTCTACACAAATCATCCGACTGGTCAGGGCTGATATAACTCACGTTGTCATACACCATCAGCCAGCGGCGGGTTGCTGCTATCGCTAATTTCTGAGTGTCCCCTTGTAGCTTGATTAATGGTGCCTTGCCGGGGTCGATTAGACTTTTGAGAATCTCCGCCGCCGCTGTCTTGCCGCTACCTCTGTGAGCTGAAATAACCAGTACTGGGTAAGTTTTATCTGGGCAAAAACAGAACAGTAAGAATGTGATAATCAGCGTCCATGACGCGCCGCTAACATTGAGCAATTCTTTCAAATCATCCAGACTACCGTCCTCTGAGGGGTAGGGCAGTGGTAGCAATGATTCTGGTCGCCAGAACCTTACAGGTGGGGCTAATACTACTCGCCAGCCAGCAGCATCAATTTCTACGGCTTTCCAATCTGGTGTACCGAGATCTAGGTAGATTTTGCCTTGGTGTTCGGCTGTTCTTAGGTGAACTTCATGGGTTTCACCTTGGAATATGGCGATCGATTCTAGTGTTGAGAGCGTATCGTTCATGTACTGTGAGTTAGTGCCCGACTTGCTTTCGCGGAAATACTCACCGGATAGCCACAGCTTAAATGCCCTAGAACGAACCGCATAAGTATGGCGGTTACCATCGATCTGAATGTCGGCATAGGCTGCTTTATCGGCGGTGTGGAAATAAGTAGCTGATGCTGTGGCCATTTCCAGTAATACGTCATACGCCTTTTTTTTCTTGGCTTTTTTTGGTTCGGCTTGCTGAGTAGGAAAGGGGTATAGCTTGCCTTTACCATCCTTTGAAAGACCCCTGAACCGCCAGCCTTCCGGGGTGGATGCTTCATCGATCGCACTGCTGCATAGCACCCCATCTTCTTTTTCACCCATTTTGGTAGAACATTCACCATCAAACTTCCCGCATACCGGGCACGGATTATCTTCAGTAGTCGATCGAAGTCCAGTAACGGGTAATTCCTTCACTGCTTCCCGTTTATGCATGTAATTCTCGAATATCCCCGCCCCGCGCCCATAATTATGGATAAGGTCATCAACACCTTTACCCTCATTAGATGGCCAAGTAACCCGTGTAACAGTGGTAGCACTAGCAACCTTACAAGCCTTAGCAAGCTTCGCCGCCGCACTATTTACAGCTTTTTGGATTTTGGGCTTCTCATCCATATCGAAAACTATGGTGACTTCCCTACCCGCCGCCGCTAGCGCAATACCGGGCTTCATTTCATCGGTACCACTGACACATCCCATCCAGATGCCTGGGAGTCCGATAGCTAAGAACCCATGAGACATTAGGCACGCCGACTTCTTAGCACCCTCTGTGATTAGTAATGGAATTGAGTTCTGAGCGATAGCCCATGCCCAGAACTCAGTATCTTCATCGTTTTGCTGATTAGTACCTTGATGCTGTTTGTACTCTGTTGACAGGTCATGGTAATCAGCTATTTTGAGACCATCAGCAAAAGATACCCGTAGCGCAAAATATTGAGCTGGTCGGCCAGGTTGGTTCAGGTATTTTGCTTTCTTTTCGTCTACTTCCCATTCACCAGTTGATTCATTCTTCTTTTTGCGATCAATCGGCTTATCAGCTTTGAAGCAGCCCTGTTTAATAAATAGGTTGCCATTCTCTAAGTCATGACCATAATCACAACTCCAACCCCCGCCAACGCTGGTATAAGGCGATTTACCATGCTCTGATCGAGTGAGTTCATCGGACGGCATTAGATAATCAGCAGCTTCAGCTAATCCATCTTCACCGGGCTGACCGCTGAGTGACTTAAAGTTAAGTGCAATTATTGAAGGGTCGATCGCACTACCCAACAATTCGGCGTAATGCGCTTCAGTTAAATTTTCTGGGCAATTGGTTTCAGTCGTAGCATTTAAATTTGTCATTTTCAACCTATAGATGTTGGTATTTCTGCCGTGGGACGGGTATCCTATAGGTATTGCGGCCTATAGGATATTTCGGTTTGGGTTTCCCGTGAAGAGATTCCAAGCCAGCAATCCCCCATCAATCCAAAGAGATTAATGGGGATTTTGTTTTAGGGTGGTGGCGATCGGATAAGTGGTGAGTTGAAAATCATTAGAAGTCACCCCAGCGACCCTGAGTAGGACTAGTAAGTGTTAACTTCTTATCAGCCGTCGGCACCCACAAATGATGAGACCACCAGTAAAAAGTCTTTATGCCACCTATTCGGAAAGCTACTCTACTTGCTAGATCTGACAGGTATTGATATCCATCTGGGTGACTCGTGCCGAATAAATCGCTGAAGCTAAAGCCTTCTGGTGTAACGGTTGCGTAGCCTATGTCTCGGTGATTGATAGGACGTATATTAGGGTTATCTACAACCACGATCAGCAAATTAACGCCGATGGGTAAGTCAAGGACTTTTATCTGATCTGGATGTAGAACGGATGAACTGAGCGGTGTCTGATTATTTGGCATAGAGTGGAATTACTATTTTTTTTGTTTACCGTCCATTGTTTTTGGTCGGTTTTTTTACTGTCTGGACTGGGTTAAGCGGATTCTTTAAGCTCAAGCCAAGTAGAGCGATATAGTTCAACTTGTTCCAGAAATGAAGGTGGGTAGCAGAACCCTGAACTCCTCTTACGCTTCACCGTTGGGGGTTCTTCGCCAGTCCGAAGTTTTGAGCAAAGGCTTTAGCCAATAGCTGCATCAAAATATCTTGGATATTTTCTAGTTCCGACTTGCTTGATCGGACAATTACCCTCAACAGGTTTTTGAGTTCGATAGTCCGTGTGTTTTTGGCCAGATTTTCGGGTGAAAAGATGAAACTTTCATCTTTTGGAAGTTCATCCAGCCTGACTGAGACATTATCGAGAGCAGTATTCTGACCAGGGAAATCGAAAGCTTGGTTAGCATCACTGGTGATAAGGTAAATTGTTTCATCGAATTGAAAGAACCTAACGCTGTGATCATTGAGTTGAAATGTTTTCATGTCGCTGAAATTGTTATTTACGAAGGGTTTACGGTGGTAGAAGCAACCTTCATGATTGTTTTAAGCAGCTTCAGAGCTAGGCAAACTAGCAATGAATGATTCGACAGCTCTCTGATGAGCTGGGCATTCCGAGCCATTTACGAGCCAGTCTCTTATCAAATTGACGTTGTAGAGTACTCTCACTGACCCAGGAATTCTGAACCAGTAGATCTTCTCAGGCAACTTTTTTTTGATGCCATCAACCCACTCATCAGAGAGTCCCGTAGCAGCACACAGGGCAGCACGACGGACAGTAGGCCAAGGCGTAACAGTAGTTATTTTCTTCATGATGTTCATGGTTGGATAGGAGCCGCTTAAGGGGTTTGAAGCGGGATAGATTAACTATCGCTTAACTGTTCAGAAAATTTGTCCCATCTGGATTACCAGTTTTTTTATTAATCTTGAATCCAATGCCCCCACTCTGTTTCGCTCTTGGCGTAGACCTTTCTATTGAAGTTTCTACGCCAATTTCCATGATTCTTTTTACATTTCGGCTTGTCGCAACAGCGTTTTGCCTTTCCATTCACGGGTGATATCTGTTCATAAAAACAACAGCAAAACCAGCATTGATTGAGTATTGATGAAGTAGTTCCTGATGCTTTTGCAGTTCTCTTGAGCTTTCTTGCGGCACTCTCATCATTCAGTTCAAAAGCCTGACGATGATCCATCAACTTTTTCCATTTTTCATTATTTTTAATTGCTGTATCTATCAAGTCGTTAGCACGTCTACTATCGCCCCAGCCAGGAAATCTACAGTGAAGGAAAGCAGCTCTCTCATTAACATTCATCCTTGCTTTGTCTAGAGAATCTATCCATGTCAAGTCGCTGACTCCATATTCTTTCAGTTGAGCATCTGAAAGTTGTTTTATTTGAAGAATATCTAAGGAGTCTAGTTTCTCGTGGCCACTCACTCGCTTCAATTTGTTAGCAAGGTCACGATCAATAATGATATTTTCCGGTAAAATCCACTCGTAGTATCGAATTATAGTGCGATGCCAAAGGACTTCCGCAAGTGAGAATTTCTTTGGTTCAGGTAGTAAATCATAAGAAAGTTTCGCAAAATTTTGGAACACCTCACTTCCCAAATATTCAATTAATTCATTGCTAAAGAATTGTAATAGCTCCTGAGATTCAACACTGAAACAGTTTTTATCAATATGTCTGTACCCCTTTAACAAGAACGGGTCGAAATCATCGAGAAGTGGCGGATTTACCAGTTCGAGAATAATATCTAAATTCGGAAGGAAAAATTTATTATCGCCAAAAGGAATGGTTCTCCACCCTTCCCGCAGAATGTAGAATTCATACCCTTCTAGACTTGGGTCGGATTCAATAACATAGGAATCATCCTCATCTTCACATCTTTCGTAATTCATAATGGTGGAATTGGTTAGTAAATCAATAAAAGTAACGTCTCAATTTGCTTCAAACTCCCCCATCTACTCGTCCAAGTAGGTGGGGATTTCTATTGCTATCGATAAACTTCAGACCTCCACAAATAAAAATTCCTTAGTAATTACATGAGCGTAAGTCTCCAGCAACACCCGTTTATCATGCCCAGTTTGTTCCGCTAAAGCGATCGGATTTGCACCAGCAGCCAAAGCATGGGAAATAGCAGAATGTCTAAGTGCATAAGGTTTTCTGTACTCGATCGAACACACCACTAGAATGTTTTTCCAAACACGCGATCGAAAGTTCTGATCATCGATCGCTATGCCCTTGCAGCTAGGAAACACCAAATCATCAGGCTTAGGCTGTAACCTTTGATATTTCTCAGTTAAAGCGGCCTGAATAGCTGCCGAAAGCAAAACTGTCCGAGCTTTACCCGTCTTTGTTGTCCGGCGTGTTCCCCTGGTGACACTCTCACCAATCCAAACATTCGTATAACCAGCCCCCAGATGCTTCCACTTCAGACCAGCCGCTTCCCCAAATCGACAGCCAGTATTAGCCAAGAAGGAAACAAAGCCATAATAATGGCGGTAATGGGGATGATGATTAAAGGCTTTCAGAATCGCCTGTAACTCTTTAATAGTGAAAGGTTTGACCTGTTGGTTAGGAGATGGCTTAAACCTTTGCTTAATGCCCTGCCAAGGATTGTCAGCCGCTAACTGATACTTATCTTGTCCCCAAGTCCAGCAGTTCATCAGTAACCGGATTCTTTCCTTAGATACTTGCCCCGTCAGATTTTCACCACAAATCGCAGCAAAGTTCTCAGCGTGGTTCTTCCCAATTTCGTGAGCTGGCTTATTCAAATACTTTTCCAGCATTCTGGCGATCGGTTTATACCTAGCCTTGATCGATGACTGAGCCAACCCCCTGCTTTTAAGTTCGTGGGCGGTGAACCGATTGAACAGCTCAATGGTTGATACTTCGGTGGGATTCTTGCCCAGAGTGCGCGATCGATATTTCAGCAGCGTGCCATCATAATGACCAGTCTGAAAGTCTAGCTCGATCTCATTTTTCTTCTTGTTGGCCAGTGACCTGCCAATTGGGGAATCATCGACCCCTATAGATATGCAGTGTCGCTTAACCCCATCATTGAACCGGAGACGTAATTTGCCACACTGGGCTTCGATTGTTACTTTCATTTGGGTGGTGGTAAATATGGTGGTAATTTTTACCCCCGTTAGCCCCCCTTAACCCACTTGCCAAAAATCTTATTGACAAAACAAAGGCTTCTAGAAAGTAGTATTACTTCCCAGAAACCCTTATTGTGGAACCCCTTCCAACCAATGGACACATCCCGGCTCGAACGGGAGACCTCTACAATGTCAATGTAGCGCTCTAACCAACTGAGCTATGCGTCCTAAATTTTTACTATTTAGCCTATTCATTGTACAGAAGGTTGGCTGTGCTGTAAACAGACTAGATAGAGTGACTGGATAGATCGCGATCGACATAGCAGCGAAAGACCACCAATAGGTTAAAATGCCCGTACTTAATTTTCGGGAATTTTGCTAACAGGGTAGCCTACAGCTTACAAGCATGATCAATAACTACATCGTTTCCCTCACCCTATTCGCTGCTACCTACGCCATTTTTAGTCTGGGTCTAAACTTACAGTGGGGTTACACCGGGCTAATTAACTTTGGTCATGTCGCATTCCTGACCATCGGCGCTTACACCACAGTATTACTAAGTAGCAACGGTGTACCGTTATTCCTGGCTGTATTGGCAGGTGGTGGACTAGCAGCCTTCTTGGGACTATTGATCGGACTTTCCACCCTTCGTTTGCGGGAAGATTATCTGGGAATTGTGACGATCGGCATTTCGGAGCTAATCCGACTCATTGCCCAAAATGAAGGCTGGTTGACCAAAGGCGCATTTGGCATTCAGGGCTATCCACTACCCCTAGAGTTCAAAGATTTTCCGCCGAGTTATTTCACCAAGATTTGCTACATTGCCATCTTGACAGTTATTTTTGGCCTGACCAGTTGGAGCTTGTGGCAATGGTGGCGGCGGGCACCGCAACGCTGGTGGCAAGCACTACTTGCGATCGGTGGTGGATTGGTAATCTACATTGCGGGGGCAATGTCTCTCTACACGTATGACAGTCGGGCAGGATTAATGCTGATGGCCGTTGCCACCTTAGCACTGATTTATGTAGGCTTAGAAAAATTGGTGGTTTCTCCTTGGGGACGGGTGCTGAAGGCGATTCGCGAAGATGAAGAAGTACCTAAGGCTTTGGGTAAAAACGTTTTCTGGTATAAGTTACAAGCGTTGATGCTGGGGGGTGGGATTGCCGGGATTGCTGGTGCTTTTTACGCTTGGCAGATTACCAGCGTCTATCCAACTAACTTTGAACCATTGATGACTTTTAATGCTTGGACAATTGTGATGTTGGGTGGGGCGGGCAACAACGCGGGCGTAATTCTTGGGGCGATCATTTTTTGGACTTACGATACTGTCACTCGCTTAGATTGGATCAACGAGACTTTGCACCTTTCGGCTGACAAAATGGGAGCATTACGCATCATGGTCATTGGTCTTATTTTGATGGTAATTATGATGTGGCGACCCCAGGGCTTTTTGGGTAACCGCCATGAGTTAACGCTGGGTAAGTAATTAGGCAAAACAATTATGACAAATTTATTACAAGCTCAGGGTCTGTGCAAAAGCTTTGGGGGCATTAAGGCCGTCACTCAAGCCAATATCACGGTGGCAGCAGGTAGTATTACGGGCTTAATTGGCCCGAATGGAGCGGGGAAAACAACTTTTTTTAACCTGTTGTCCAATTTTATTAGTCCTGACCAAGGCCGAGTGATTTTTAATGGTCAGCCGATCCATAATCTTTCCTCACACCGGATTACCCAGCTCGGGATGGTGCGGACTTTTCAGGTAGCTAAAGCGCTGTCTAGGTTATCGGTATTAGAGAATGTGATGCTAGGTTCTCAACAGCAAATGGGAGAAAAGTTTTGGCAAGTATGGTTGCAGCCCGGAGCCGTCGCCAAAGAGCAGCAGCAGCTCAGAGAAAAAGCCCTAGCGATTCTCAATGATATTGGTCTGGGATCTAAGGTGCATGACTATGCCGGGGGGCTTTCGGGTGGTCAGCGCAAGCTGTTAGAAATGGGACGGGCACTGATGAGTGACCCCCAGCTCATTCTGCTGGATGAGCCAGCGGCGGGGGTCAATCCGCGTTTGATTGATGACATCTGTAACCATATCCAAAATTGGCGCAAACAGGGTATGTCGTTCCTGATTATTGAGCACAATATGGATATGATTATGAACTTGTGCGATCGAGTGTGGGTTCTGGCTGAGGGACAGAATTTAGTCGATGGGATACCCAGCGAAGTGCAGAGAGATCCCAAGGTGCTAGAAGCCTATCTGGGTAGTTAATTACTTAATTGATGCAACAACGCTTTGGTTTCAGCCTGGGGTAAGCGGGGGCCTAAGATGGTTACGAGTTTAGATGAAGCTAGAGAACCCAATTGTCCAGCGGCGGCATAACCCATGTTGTGAGTGATCCCATAGAGAACTGCTCCGGCGTAGATGTCTCCAGCTCCTACTGTATCGATCGCTTTCACGGGGTAGGGTGCAATCTCAATCAAGTTTTCGCCATCAAAAATCAGTGACCCAGCGGGGCCACGGGTAATAGCGAAACCCTTGGCTAGCGTTTTTAAATGTGTAATGGCTGTACTGAGATCAGTGGTTTCGGCCATTTGGAAAGCTTCGCTTTCGTTGGCAAACAGAAAATCTACGCCAGAACCAATGATTTTTAGCAGACCCGCTTTAAAGAATTTGACCATGTTGGGGTCAGCGAGGGTGAAGGCTACTTTTTTGCCAGCGGCTTGAGCAATTTCTCTAGCTTTAATGGCGGCTTGTTTGCTGTTTTCGCCTGTTACTAAGTAGCCTTCGATGTAGGTGTAGGCAGAACTTGCAATCGCTTCTGGGACCAATTCTACTTCTGATAGGTGGGCCGAAATCCCCAGGAAAGTGTTCATGGTGCGATCGGCATCGGGGGTCACAAACACTAGGCACTTACCCGTAATACCCGCTTCTGGCTGATGTTGCTCTAAGTTGGTGGCAATGCCACACTCCCGTAAATCATTAAAATAAAATTGCCCAGGTTCGTCATCAGCGACCTTACAAGAGTAGAAAGCTTTTCCGCCAAATTGGCCGATGGAGATGAGGGTGTTGGCGGCTGAACCACCGCAGGCGCGTTTAGTGGGGGGGACAGCTAGGTTGCTCAAGATTTTTTGCTGAGTGGCTTCGTCGGCCAGGGTCATGACGCCTTTTTCAATTCCTAAGTCTTGGAGGGTTGCGGGCGATACTTCGCATTCAATATCTAGTAGGGCGTTGCCGAGACCGTAAACATCGTATTGGGTCATAAGTTTCCTTTTGCGGGCTATTCAATTCATCAATTTACCAACATTGACTATAGCTTTTGAAGTAACAAACTTATTGATTTTCGTTCTCTTTCCAGCGCTTCAACGCTACGCAGTCGATCCCAACTTGGTCAAGAGCACGAGCAATGACAAAATCTACCAAATCTTCGATCGATCTTGGTTGATGATACCAAGCCGGAATCGCTGGCACAATGCGGGCACCAGCTTCGGCCAAACTGGTCAGATTGCGTAAATGAATCAAGCTAAAAGGCGTTTCCCGTGGCACCACTACTAGTTTGCGGCCTTCTTTAAGCTGCACATCGGCAGCGCGTTCTAGTAAACCACCACTCAATCCGGTGGCGATCTTGGCGACTGTACTCATGCTGCATGGAATCACGACCATCCCCGCTGTCCGAAAGGAACCGCTGGCAATATTGGCACCGACATCGCTCCAGCGGTGACAGCGTAGTTTGCCCGCTGTGGGGACATCGGCTTGTTCACGCCAAAAAATAGTTTGGAGGTCTGGTTCGATCGGCATTTTCACCTGAAATTCTTCTTGCCACACCATATAGGTAGATTTAGATGCGACTAGTTCGATGTGGTAATCGGCAGTGAGCAGGTGCTTGATCGATCGAACGGCATAGATCAAACCAGAAGCACCAGTTACGCCGAGAATCAGAGGTAAAGTCATGAAAAATAGCCAGAGTATCCTCTACACCATAACGCTTGAGAGATCCCCCGTGAAGTCAGTCGAAATTTAAAAGATTTTCAGAATATCCCCAATGTAAAATTGGTTAACTGGATGGATTGAGAGATAGTTTTATCGCTCATCCAAATTCATAGCCGCGATTACCCAATAATGCCAATCCTCGATCGCCTCTAGCGTATCTCTTTAGCAAAACTCATATCCCGCAAGGGTTTTAAGCTTCCAAGGACTCAACTCAAACCTCCATAAATGCCTGAATTCATCATTGGATCAGTAAATTTTACACAAAATAGAGTTCTCTCCCAGTTTTGTGCTCGACTAGAATAGCTAAGTCCCTCTCGCAGCAGTCTATCCAGTACAATGAAACAGCCCTGATATCACTAGGCAGCAGTGGATGTCCTAAAATGAGATATATCTCTCTTAACTACTGCCATATCCATGCCCTGTGCTGTCATTCTTACCGCGCTGCCAGTTGAGTATCTATCAGTTCGCACACATCTCAACAACATCCAAGAACGAGTCCATGCCAACGGCACCATCTACGAGCGGGGCAAATTTCAGGCAAACGCTCTCACTTGGGATGTGGGCATCGTCGAAATCGGTGCAGGGAATTCAAGTGCGGCATTAGAAGCAGAACGCGCGATCGCCTATTTCAACCCCAACGTTATCCTCTTTGTCGGCGTGGCTGGGGGCATTAAAGATGTCACCCTCGGCGATGTCGTGGCTTCTACGAAGGTCTATGGCTATGAATCGGGCAAGGCAGAAGAAACCTTCAAACCTCGACCAGAAATCGGTTTAGCTGCCTATGGTTTGGAACAACGAGCCAGAGCAGAAGCCAGAAAAGGTGACTGGTTCCAGCGCATATCGGTAACTGAGCCAATCCCCCGCGTATTTGTCGCACCGATCGCAGCTGGGGAGAAGGTAATTGCTTCAACCAAGTCGGACGTGTACAAATTCATTCGATCGAGTTATGGCGATGCAGTAGCCGTAGAAATGGAAGGATTTGGTTTTCTGGAAGCAGCGCGGGCAAATCAACGGGTATCGGCAATGGTAATTCGCGGGATTTCCGATTTGATCGACAAGAAAACGAAGTCGGATAAGGCAGGGTATCAAGAGATTGCCTCCCGTAATGCCAGTGCTTTTGCCTTTGAGATTTTAGCCAAAATTCAACCGACAGAGGGATCGACAGCCGAACCAAAAATCATCCAGAACATCAACGGTGACTATGTAGATGGCGATTTAAATCCACCTAAATCGACTCAGGCAATGAATCAAGAATCAGCAACCCCCAAAGTGTTTATTAGCTACAGCCATGACTCTGACGAGCATAAAGAGCAAGTTTTAGAACTATCAAATAAATTGCGTGGGCGTGGAATCGATTGCAAGATCGATGCGTACGAGCCGCCACCACCAGAAGGATGGCCACGCTGGATGCTCAATCAGTTTGACTGGGCTGATTTTGTGCTGGTTGTATGTACCGAAACATACGATCGCCGATTGCGCGGACAAGAAGACATTGGCAAAGGAAAAGGTGTGACTTGGGAAGGCGGTACTATCCTTCAAGCACTTTATGATGCTCAAGGTCAAAATTCAAAATTCATCCCGATTATTTTCAATTCAGAAGATGCTAATTTTATCTCGATGCCGCTTCGTGGTGCTACCAATTATCGAGTACAAAATGATGATGGATATCAGCGACTTTATCGTCGTCTGACAGACCAGCATGAAACTCCCGCACCACCTTTGGGTAAGATAGAGAAGTTACCAGTACGTGATCGAAAACAGAATTTTCAGAATCAAAGGGTATTGGCAAACTCAGAAAGTAGTTTTCAACCAAAAATATTATCAGAAACAGCAGTAAAACTATTGCAAATTGCCGATGAAAAAATCCGTGAAAGTGGATGTCTAGTCGTAGGTAGTAATGCTGCTGGAGGAAAATTTATAGCAAATACTAATCATAAATTTTCTCCTGGAAAAGAACTTGCATTATTTATATCCAATCTAGAAGATCTACTGCAAAACGGTTTTCTACAAAAAGAAAATGGCTCTGAGGCAGCTTACAGATTAACTTTAGCAGGATACAAGTACCTAGAAGAAATTGCTGAGATGAAAATTAACAGCCAAGAGTTACAAGATCCTCACGTTCGGGATAGTTCACCTTCAATTCCTAGTCAGACTTCAATACCTACACAGCATTCAACAGCAACGATTCGACAATTGGTTGAATATGCACTCAGAGATGACGATCTGAATAATTTATGTCAAGATGAATTTCCAAAGGTGTTCCACCAGTTTATAACTGGACAAACGAAGCCTCAGCGGATTAGGTTATTAGTTGAATATACAGACCGACAACGAGAAGTACAGAAATTATTAAATGCGATTGAGCAAATAAACCCTACTGTTTATAAAGAATTTATTCGCAATAAAAAGATCGGCAATAGAACCGAAGACAATCTAGTTCAGCATGATACCGACAATGCACGGTTTCATACTGAAGTTCAAGGTGGATCGGCTTCTCAATCTAAATCCCTGCAAACAAAAGCATTAGAATTACAAGCTGAGGTAAATCAACAATTAGGTGCAGAGATTGCCGAACTCAAAGAGATCGGGCAACCTATTTATTATTCAAGAAATGGTCAATTAATTCGGGAGAATGCTGAGGGACAAAAATATGAATATCGTCCGTTACCGAATGGTGATGAAGAATTACTTACTGAGATTGCTGATTAGTTATGCCAGAAATTTATGTTATTGCTGGAGCTAACGGTTCGGGAAAATCAACCATCAGTAAAAGTCTCGTCATACAGATTGATATTCCCATTATCGATCCCGATGCAATAGCTCGTGAAATTAATCCGATCGATCCAGCACAATCTGCTATGCAAGCGGGCAAGGCGGCGATCATTCGCGCTCAAAAATACATTAGTGAATCGCTTAACTTTGGAGTTGAAACCACCCTTGCCGGTCGAAACTATCTAAAATTGATGAAATCCCTCAAAGAAAAGGGCTGGGTAGTTAATTTAATCTATATTGGTATCGATAGTCCCGAAACTAATATCCGCCGGGTGAGAGAGCGAGTCTCGCGAGGTGGGCATAATGTACCTATTGATGATATTCGCCGTCGCTACGATCGCAGCTTGAATAACTTAGCTAAGGCGATCGCCATTGCTGATTTGGTCACTATTTATGATAATTCCGATCGACAATTTTCATTAGTTGAGACGATCAAAGATAATATTGTCTCCAAATGGGTTGAAGACTATCCAAGTTGGTATGAAAAATCCAAATTTGAATAGAGGAGCGCGATCTACATCTACTTGAAAAATACTGCTCGATCGGCAGTGAGTAGGTGCTTGATCGATCGAACTGCATAAATAAGGCCAGAAGCACCCGTCACACCGAGAATCAAAGGTAAAGTCATGGAATTAGCAAGAGCATCCTCTACACCATAACGCCTGGAAGATCCCCTGTGCAGTAAAATAACAGACTGCACTTCCTCTCCAAATTTGACCATGGCAACTGCCGCCGTTCTGAGCCTGCATCCGCAAGGCACTCACCAAACTTTACAGATTAATCCGCCCGCCGACCTATGTCTACGCGGCAGTCTCTCGGTACCAGGGGATAAATCTATTTCCCACCGGGCTTTGATGTTAGGAGCAATGGCGGCGGGCGAAACCACAATTCAGGGACTGTTACTGGGTGAAGATCCGCGCAGTACGGCGGCTTGTTTTACGGCGATGGGCGCGACCATCAGCGAGCTGAATTCCGAGTTGGTCACTGTGCAAGGCATTGGTTTGGGGAATTTACAGGAACCAGCTGATATTCTCGATGCCGGCAACTCTGGCACCACCATGCGGCTGATGATGGGACTACTTGCTGGTCATCAGGGGAAATTCTTTGCAGTCACTGGTGATAGTTCTTTGCGATCGCGCCCCATGTCGCGGGTGATCAAACCACTGAGCCTCATGGGTGCCCAAATCTGGGGTCAGCAAGATAATTCCCGCGCCCCGCTGGCCATTAAAGGTCAACAGCTGCAACCGATTCATTACCACTCGCCGATCGCCTCGGCCCAAGTGAAGTCCGCCGTATTACTCGCTGGACTGCTAGCCGATGGTCAAACTACTGTCACCGAGCCAGCCCTGTCTAGAGACCACAGTGAGCGGATGTTACGAGCTTTTGGCACGGCGGTGCTGGTCGATCCAGCTACCCATAGCGCCACTGTTACTGGTTGGCCAAAATTACAGGGTCAACGGGTGATTGTGCCAGGGGATATCAGTTCCGCTGCTTTTTGGCTGGTAGCTGCCGCCATTATTCCCAATTCGGAATTGTTGCTCACTAATGTGGGGGTGAATCCCACCCGCACGGGAATTCTCACGGCGCTGGCCTTAATGGATGCCGATGTGACACTTTTGCACGAACGCACAGTGGCCGGGGAGCCAGTTGCCGATATTCGGGTGCGATCGAGTCAACTCCAAGCCTGTGAAATAGGCGGTGATTTAATTCCGCGCTTAGTAGATGAAATCCCCATCTTAGCCGTGGCCGCGTTGTTTGCTCAAGGTACCACCATCATTAAAGATGCCGCCGAACTGCGGGTCAAAGAAAGTGACAGATTAGCCGTCATGGCTGCCCAGTTAGGGAAAATGGGGGCAACCATTACCGAATTACCAGATGGTTTAGAGATTAGGGGCGGTCAAAATTTGATGGGTGCGGAACTTGATAGCTTTACCGACCATCGAATTGCTATGAGCCTATCGATCGCGGCGCTGTTGGCCAAAGGCTCCAGCTATATTCAGCGCGCCGATGCTGCTGCCGTATCCTATCCCAGCTTTTTTGAATCACTCCGCACCGTCATCAACTAAAACCCAGATGCTTAATCTCATGAAAATTCATCCCTCTGCTGTTATTGAGCCAGGTGCAAAGATTGGTGTAGATGTAGAAATTGGTCCCTTTTGCTATGTTTGCGATGATGTGGAAATTGGTGATGGCTGTAAGCTGTCATCTCACGTCACGATATTGCCCCACACCAAAATTGGCAGTAACTGCAATATCCACAGTAATGCCGTACTCGGAGATTTGCCGCAAGACATGGCCTTTCAGGATGGAATTAGCTATGTCATTATTGGGAATAACTGCCAAATCCGGGAAGGTGTAACTATCCATCGGGGTACGAAAGCCGAAACAGTTACCAGAGTAGGGGATGACTGTATGTTAATGGCCAATAGCCACTTGGCGCATAACGTCCAGCTCGGAAATCAGGTAATTGTGGCTAATGGGGCATTGTTAGCGGGCTATGTCCAAGTAGGCGATCGCGCTTTTATTAGTGGCAACTGTTTGGTACATCAGTTTGCCCGCGTGGGTCGGCTAGTGATGATGTCGGGAGGATCGGCAACTCAACGAGATATTCCGCCCTTTTGTATGACTCGTAATCAGTCGGCAGATAGTGTGATGGGGTTGAATGCGATCGGTATGCGCCGTGCCGGAATTAACAGTGAAGATCGGCTAGAATTAAAGCGCGCATTTAAAGTTTTATATAAGTCTGGCTTATTGATTCCAGAAGCGCTGATCAAAATACAGACTGATTTTGATAATGCTTTGGTAAAAGAAATGGGAGATTTTATTCAGTCTTCACAACGCGGCATTTGTCGGCATATTCGTAGTGATACTGACTCGGACTAAAAAGCAAGAATGGATCGGCCATAACACGGAAAATTATTCAACAATTCTGCTGACGCGCAGATATCAACCCTTTAAGAATGTAGAGACTTCGTTTATCATAATCCAGAATATATATATGAGGTTTATGCACACACGTCTTATCAGAAGCCGGACAGGCGTTGGGAAAAGAAAAATTACTCGCCAGCAACAATGTCCTTACTGCCGAAGTACATCCTATGAAAGAACCCATCGTCGAGACCTCCTAGAACGACTATTGTCCTGGTTCGACTTCCATCCATTTTACTGTCGTAACTACAAATGTGGTGCTCGCTTTCTCAAATTGGGGCGCAGATGAAATTTTTCGGCTAATGCCAGTACATCCACAGCCTCACTATCTAACCAAATAATTCCTGGGATATTTCGGAACCAAGTGCGCTGGCGTTTAGCCAGTTGACGAGTGCGCAAAATTGTTAAGTCGATCGCATCTGCCAAACTAATCTCTCCTTTCAAATATTGGTGCATCTCAGCGTAGCCCAGGGTATTCAAATTCGGCAGGTCTCCACCATATTTATCGATCAATCCTTGCACCTCTGCTTCCCACCCCAACTCCACCATTTGCTTAGTACGATGGCCAATTCGAGCATCCAAATCTTGGCACTCTAAACCAATTTGCAGAATGGGGTAACTGGGAGGATTTTCGCCCTGTTGACTAGAAATAGCATCACCAGTCACATAAAAAACCTCTAAAGCCCGCATCGTGCGCGACCGATCGTGGGCATGAATCTTAGTAGCGGGATCAACCTGACGCAACATTTGATGAAGCATTGTCTGATCATAGCTGGCGAACTGTGAGCGTAGCTCCAGCTGTGGTGCCACGCGGGGAATTTTCAACCCCCGCACGATCGACTTAAGATACAGTCCGGTACCGCCTACCAGAATGGGGGTAATATGCTGCTGATGAAAATCAGTAATCAAACCCTGCACTTGATCTTGATATGCTGCTACAGTGAGAGTACTCGTTGGTTCATGAGTACTAACTAGGTAATGCGGCACCAATGCCTGTTCAGCTACCGTCGGTTTGGCAGTAGCAATGTCCATTTCTTTGTAAACTTGACGAGAATCGGCACTGATAATCACGCTGCCTAAATGCTGGGCAAGTTCGATCGATAGCCCCGTCTTGCCAGTTGCCGTAGCACCACAGATCACAATTAGGCCAGGTATAAACAATTCAGACATTACTACTTTAGAAATACATTGATATAGCTAGTTGAAAATATTCCCTAAGCAGTCTAAATGAGTCTGTGACCCTTCCGTGTTATAATTTTGATGAGATATTACCTTTCGCTGACTTCGCACGGCTGAAAGTTCGTTATTGGAGCATTAGCCTCATGTCCGAAGATTTTGATGTAATGACCGGTGAATATGGCAGTAGCCAAATTAGAGTTCTAGAAGGACTCGAAGCTGTGCGCGTGCGACCAGGCATGTACATCGGTAACACCACATCGCTGGGTCTACACCACCTAGTATACGAGGTTGTGGACAACTCGATCGATGAAGCCCTGGCTGGATATTGTAAAAATATTGAGGCTGCCATTAATGCCGATGGTTCCATCACAGTTGTCGATGATGGACGTGGTATTCCGACGGAAACTCACCCGCAGACTGGCAAGTCTACCCTCGAAACAGTACTGACTGTTTTGCACGCCGGGGGTAAGTTTGGCGATGGTGGTTACTCAGTATCTGGTGGCCTGCACGGGGTAGGGGTTTCGGTCGTAAATGCGCTCTCTTCGGACTTAGAAGTAAAAGTCTGGCGCGAACAGAATATGTACACCCAGAAATTTTCCAAAGGAATTCCAGTAGGTGGATTAATCACGGTGCCCACGGAAACAGCCGATCGCACCGGCACCTCAGTCACGTTCATGCCCGATACCACCATCTTCACACATGGTATTGTGTTCGACTACGATATCTTGACTATTCGGTTTCGCGAATTAGCTTATCTGAATGCTGGCATCAAGATTTCTTTTGCAGATTTACGCACTGGCGAAGGTTTTACGCCGCGTAGCGAAACCTATCTATATGAAGGTGGGATCAAAGAGTACATTAGCCATATCAATGAAGATAAACAGCCTCTGCACGAAGAAATTATTTATGTGCAAGGGGAGAAAAATAAGGTGCAGGTAGAAGTTGCGCTGCAATGGTGTTCCGATGCCTACACCGACAACTTATTGGGCTTTGCGAACAATATTAAGACCAAAGAGGGAGGCACCCACTTAGAAGGTCTGAAAGCGGTGCTGACACGGACAATTAATACGATCGGGCGGAAGCGCAAAAAGATTAAGGAAGGTGACTCTAACTTAGGTGGCGAAAATGTGCGAGAAGGTTTGACCGCCATCGTCTCAGTGAAGGTGCCAAATCCAGAATTTGAGGGTCAAACCAAAACCAAACTGGGCAACTCGGAAGTCCGGGGCATTGTAGAGACGATCGTGTCGGAAACTCTCACCGAGTTTTTGGAGTTTCGTCCCAATATTGCCGATGCAATTTTAGAGAAGGCTCTGCAAGCTTTCAATGCCGCTGAAGCTGCTCGCCGCGCCCGCGATTTGGTCCGCCGCAAGTCGGTGCTGGAATCTTCCCCACTACCCGGTAAACTAGCCGATTGCAGCTCTAAAGATCCCAGCGAATCAGAGATTTTCATCGTGGAAGGCGATTCGGCAGGTGGCTCGGCCAAACAAGGCCGGGACAGAAGGTTTCAGGCGATTTTACCCCTGCGCGGCAAGATTTTAAACATCGAAAAAACCGATGACTCGAAGATTTACAAGAACAATGAAGTGCAATCCTTAATTGCTGCTTTGGGTTTAGGGGTAAAAGGCGAAGAGTTTAATGTCAGTAACTTGCGCTATCACCGCATTTGTCTAATGACCGACGCAGACGTCGATGGGGCGCATATCCGCACTCTATTACTGACCTTCTTCTATCGCTATCAACGGGATTTAATTGATCAGGGTTATGTGTATGTAGCTTGTCCACCACTATATAAGCTAGAACGTGGTAAGAACCATTTTTATTGCTATAGCGATCGAGACCTGCAAACTGAAATCGCCAAATTTCCATCTAACGCCAACTATACTATTCAGCGTTTTAAAGGTTTGGGCGAAATGATGCCTAAACAACTCTGGGAAACAACGATGGATCCCACAACGCGTACCCTTAAACGAATTGAGATTCAAGATGCGGCGGAGGCCGATCGCATTTTTACAATTTTGATGGGCGATCGCGTAGCACCCCGCCGAGAGTTTATTGAGACCTATGGCTCTAAGTTAAACATGGCTGATTTAGATATTTAATTACTTTTCTTGGGGAGTGGAATGCTCCCGAGAAAAGACCGGCGATGTTCTGGTATGACGCCGTGTTCTGCCAAGGCCGATCGATGTCGGGGAGTGCCATATCCTTTGTTATTGACAAAATCATACTCTGGGTGATCAATCGCTAATTCCCGCATCATTTGATCGCGATGCACTTTGGCTACGATACTAGCAGCGGCGATCGAGACTGATCGATCGTCTCCTTTAATTAAACATTTTTGGGGGATTGTCACACCGGGGATGGAGTCCCGGCCATCTACCAGACAAATTTTAGGTATAACTACTAATCCGGCGATCGCTCTGGTCATTGCCAAAAAGTTTGCTTGGCGAATCCCCATGCGATCAATTTCGGTGGCAGTGGCCAGAGCAATATGGTAGCTATCGGCAGCAGCCAGGATTTGGGGGACTAATGCTGCGCGTTCGGGGGCTGACAGTTTTTTGCTATCACGTACTCCAGCAGTAATTAACAGACTATAAAATTCCGGGTTGAGGACCATGGCGGCAGCAACTACTGGCCCACATAAAGCACCCCGACCCACTTCATCAACGCCAGCGATGGGCTGATGACGAATGATTCGTTCGTAATAGTTCTCGATGGTTAATTGCGATTTCAACATAGAATTTCACGTCACTACTTTTAGACAGCAGGCACGGCCACCTGCCTGGTGCGGCGCTCGGCAGGCGGGTTCTTCGACAACACTGGGGCTGGCAAAAATTCGGGCACCTGATCGAAATTGAAATTTCGTCGCCACACCACAAAAATCTGGTCTCGGCCATCTTGCCAGGTCGCCGAGTCAATTTGATAAATCTTGTCTTTCTTACCCTTGTTATTGGTCTTCGATTTAGTCACCTTCAACTTCAGACCAAAAACACCTAAGAACTTGCCCAAAATCGCGATCGCACTATCCTTGGTGGCCGATTTAGTATCGATCGCAATACTCAAACCGATCGCTCGTTTAATATGCTGACTACACAAACAAGCCGATTGCTGCAAGGCTACCACATCGGGGTCGGTGGACTGAAATTCTCGCTGGGGGTCGAGCAGATTTGGAATACTCAGCGCGACTAAGCCCTGAATCTTTAAAGTGTAATTGTTGATATCGGGCAAGAATACCTGCTGATCGTTATTACTCCACTGTTGATCACTAGCAGTGCCCGCCACGCGATCACGCTCTAACAACTGGTGCTGATGAATCAAATAAAAGTGAGTCAGCAACTGACTGTAATAGCCCTGTTCGTCCTTGAGCTTGAGTTCTGCGGTTACTTTCACGCCATAACGCTGTTTCAACATGTATTTACTAACCTGTTGACGTTCAGCTTCTGTCAAGAACCGCTTGCCAGCCAAAAACTGGTATTCGGCTGCGCCCATATCAGGGGCTTTGGCCACCGCTTGCGCCGCTTGTAGTTTCACTTGCTGCTGAATATTCTTGGTTTTGTCCTTAATTAACTGGTGCTTTTTGGTTTGAGCCTCGGTCTGCTGCTGCATGGCAAAAATTTCGCTCATCAGCTTCCGGGCTTGCTGTTTGTCAGTTTTAGCCGCTGCCACCAGAGCCTGACGCAATTCAATCAACTTGTCGCGATCGCTATCATCATTAATCACAATTACTTGATGTCCTTCGAGGAGCAAGCTGGCTTTAATCGACTCTCGGTACAGCGTAATCGAGGCATTGATCCGGGCGGCAAACTTCGACCAAGTCCGCAAATGCATGGGGTCATAAATCAGCGGGATATCCACATCGATCGCTTGGTGTGGACACATCAGCGCATAGCTCTCTTTGTAGTTTTCTTGGTACCAGAAAGCCAAGGTGCGGTAATTATTGCTACCACTCCCCAACATCCCCACGCCCCGCTTGGTACACCATAGATAACGCGGCACATTGGCCCGCACCCGCGCTAGGGCTTGCCGCACCTCAGGGTCCGGAATTACCCCCTGGAACAAACCATACACGCGATCGAAATGCTCGACATCGATACTGACCCCGGTGCCCAGCGTCGGCGTGACAAAAATAGCGTCGTACTCCGTCACCCGATCGTTTATTTTGGTGGCAAAGTCTACCGCCGGGTGATCAGCAGTATTAGTAGTATGACTACAAATTACCAATGTTTTAGTATATCTGCTCTCTAAATGCTGGAGCTGATTGCGCACATAGCGATCGAGCGTATCCGAGCCATAGCGCCCCGATCGGCTATCAGTGGTGACATAGCACTTGTGACCAGCCAGCAAATCCTGCTCTAACTGGCTAATCAACGCCGCTGGATTAGGCGTATCAAAGAAGTTAACATCCCAGCCCACTTCCGGCTGCCACTCATTAATTACCACCCACGGCTCAATTTCACAGCCAGCTAGTTTCACCAGATAGTCGATCGCAATATCCGATAGGTCAGCATCCTGCGCCACAATTAACCCCCCAGAAGCCACTACCTGATGAATCAAGCGCTGGAAAGTTTTCAGAATAGTGAGACGCTTACTCTTGCAGGTTGAACTATTGAGTAAATGCCAGAGGGACTGCTCCACTTCATCCAGAATAATAATACCTCCCAACCAATGCTCGGGATTCAGCTTCCACAAAGAATCCAAGCACAACCCTAGTCCGGCCTGGGGATTTTGATCAAGATTGGAATTAATCCAGTTCACCCCAATCCGCTCGCACAAAAACCGACCCAACTGAATCCGATGAGTGAGGAGTAAAATTGGCCGCTCTTGCTGGTGCGCGGCTTCGATTAGTGGAATCAAGGCGGTAGTCTTACCAGTGCCCTTCGCTGACTTGACCCCGACAATCCCGCTCTCCGGGAAATTCAGGTGGTGCAGATAGCGCTGATGCAAAGTGAGCGCAGCGGCATAGGTCAAGCGATGGTGAGGATGAGTTTTGGCCAGATCGATTTCTAAGTCTAGAGCTAAATCGTAGATCTGGATAAACTTCTCAACACCCTGTGCCACCAACAACTCGTCTACCCCCTTTTCTGGGCCTGGTAACCGAATTACCTTCACCGGACATTGGTAGGTCTGGCAGACCTCTCCCAGATGGGCAATCGCTCGATTTACACCATCGATCGTCTTAGGCTTAACTTCGTAATCAAAACAGATATATATTTCGCGCTGACGATTGGCAAAAACCGCCAATTCTGGAATCAGATGTCGATCGATCACATTCCCCGCCAAATCTTTCTGCACCCGATAGCCGCTGTTAATACCGGGCAGTCCGATCGCAATATAACCCTGACTCAGTAAAGCTGCGGCCTTTTTGGCACCCTCGCAAATCACGATCGGCAGTGACGAATCTACGACCCACTGCCAAAACAAGTCGGTCTGCTCGGCAAAATTAGGAGGCAGCTGGTGGGCGTAACGTTGGGCAACTTGCTGCCAGATATCCGCTGTAACCCGCAAACAAAACAGCCGGGTGGCCATCTGCGGCGGATGTTCGTATTTGATGGCCTTATTTTCTTTGCTCCGTTTGGGCTGATTCGGCTTAAACGTCCCCCATTCCATTGGCTGCCAATCAGCTAGAGGATCGAGACCAGCACACCACCAACCACCTTTGGTGCAATTAGTATAACGGCGCAGCCAACCGGGTGTGATCTGACCCAGGTTATTGCGCGGTAGCTCTGGTGAGATAAACAAATATTCATAGCACGCTTCACCCACAAGAGAGCGAAAGTTTAAGCTGGCTAGACTCGATGCAATACCACTGCCGTGAACCAGTTCAGTATGATGCTTGGAGTCTAGGGTAGATGATTGCATAGACAGCTTATTTTTATGGAGTCATAATTGTAGTCCGAATTTCTCAATAATTTCGGAATTAGTACCCTTGAGATACCGTGAATATATGGTGATCGACCTCGTCTTGGCACACCATATCTAGTAGTAGATAATTTGTATTAGCCATTTTTTTCAATTTTTGCCTTATTATCTAAGCCTACTTTCGTTCATAGCGTGCCCAGCGATCTGTCAACTCTACTGGTAGCGCCTCGCCGATGCTTTTGCCAATCGGGAAAAAACTTAGCCCCAGCCCTTGTCAAATCACTCCCTTTACACTTACAATGGCGAAGGTGTGAAAAGCACTACTTTCCTCGATAGCTCAGCGGTAGAGCAATCGGCTGTTAACCGATCGGTCGTAAGTTCGAATCTTACTCGGGGAGTTCTAGTTAAAAATCTGAAAAAGTAGAAAGCCAGCCACGATAACATGGCTGACTTTCTACTTTTTCAGAAAAGGAATACTAAGCGCTGCTACCTATAGCTTTGTTGGTAAAGATCGAATGAATTCGCGGATGATGTCGGTCTTGGTTCTTTCGGTTTTTTCCGCATAGGATTGCAAAATTTGGAGTTCCTGCTCAGGAATTTTCACATTCAGTTGTTTGAGTGCCATGCTTGTATAATATGTGATATGATGTATTGCGTATGTAACTGGATTGGACTCCAGACGCAGTTAGAGGCTACTAGAGTAATAGCCCTGTCTAAAGTAGTCAGATGCACGGCTTGGTGAGTACTAAAAAAGCCACCTTTTAGATTCAGCACAAGCGATCGAGTGGAAGTAAGTGACTTGGATCACAGACTGCAACTCTACCATTTAAACACATCCACAAAAACAGTCAATTGGTTATTTGTCGTATATACAGTCTGAGACAAAGCGTTTATTTGGCGGAGAAAGAATTTATCACCAAAAAAAAGACTAGTCACAGGAACTAGTCTTTTTTGTTTTTACCTGTTAGGACGGCGTTCTTTGAGGAAGTCTGGAATATCTAACCCCCCACTGCCTGAAGAATTCTTATTGTCCGCAGCTGCTGGCGCGGGGGTAGAAGTAGCAATGGGGTTGCGTTTGGGAGCAGTGGGTGGCATGGGTTTACTAATTATCGATGCCGCACTAGATTGCACTTCGCCAGTAAAGCCTGTGGCAATTACTGTGATATGAATTTCGCCCTGCATTCGTTCATCTAAGACTGCCCCAAAAATAATGTTGGCATTGGGGTCAACAGCTTCATAAATAGTTTCAGCAGCAGCGTTTACTTCGTGCAGAGTTAAATCTGTGCCGCCCGTAATATTGAAAACGACACCGCGAGCACCTTCGATCGAAGATTCTAACAATGGGGAAGAAATTGCCATCAAGGCTGCTTCTCGCGCCCGCGATTTGCCAGACCCTTGTCCGGTACCCATCATCGCTGACCCGGCATCGGCCATGATGGCGCGGACATCAGCAAAGTCCACGTTGACTAGACCAGGAATCATAATGATGTCGGAGATACCCTGCACGCCAGAACGAAGGACATCGTCAGCGAGCCGAAAAGCCTCTTGTACCGGAGTTTGCTCCGAGATCACCACCAGCAGCTTATCATTGGGAATTCCGATGAGGGTATCGACCCGACTTTGCAGAGCGGCAATTCCTTCATCAGCCTGATTCGTTCGCCGCCGTCCTTCAAAGGTAAAGGGGCGAGTCACTACCCCCACCGTCAAAGCACCCATTTCTTTCGCAACTTCAGCTACGATTGGTGCCGCTCCGGTGCCGGTACCGCCGCCCATGCCTGCCGTAATAAAGACCAAGTCAGCACCCTCTAAAGCCGCTGCAATTTCTTCCCGCGACTCTTCCGCCGCCTTTTGACCGATCGCTGGATTGCCACCAGCGCCTAAACCTCTGGTCAGTTTTTGCCCCAACTGGAGTCGCCGATTGGCATTGGCACCAGAAAGCGCCTGGGCATCGGTGTTCATAGTCCAGAACTCAATACCGGTGATATCACTAGCAATCATCCGATTTACTGCATTGCTGCCGCCGCCACCGACACCAATCACTTTAATTTTTGCCATATTGCTGGGAATAATTTCGTCAAACATCGGGTCGCTACCGGGCATGGGAATTGAGTTAAATCCTGGGTATGAGATAGGGTTAGGCTTGCTCATGCTTGCAAAGGTTTAAGTTAATAGTAATTGTATTGTCAAGCGCACAGCAATTCAACAATCAAATTATGTAGTTTATGGGAACTTACTAATTCAATTATTGTTTACTTGAATCCCGATATCACTGGCAGTAAATGTGCAGATCTAGCAACACCTCCACTGTCATCGGCATTCAATTCAAATTTCTGAACTTTAATTTACCACATGAGTATAAACAATCACATAAATATCAGAAAAATCTCAGACTATTTTAAGGAGTCTGTGTCGGTACCTTTGTATTAATATCTGTTTTTGGACTAGCGATCGGAGTAGATTGCTGGATCTTGGGTGCCCGGGGATTTTCCAGATCGATGTAAGCCACGTCTGATGTTTGATGATATTTCAACTGGTACTGTTTTTTCCAATCACGTAACTCATGGGCTGTTTGTAGCTGCTGATCAAATCTAGTGAGATCAAATGCCCCAATTCTTAAGTTCCCAATTTCGGTTTTCAGGACAATATTTAGCGGATTGCGGCAGTTGATCTCACTGACCTGCACAGGGCTGCGCTGAATTGCCTGATAGAGAGTCGGCCAGTCGGCGCAGAGTCCACTGTTAGCTGATAAAAGTTTGAGATGTGGTAACTGGACGGCGGTGATTTGATAGCTAGCCAAGGGCAGCCAATTACCAGCAGCATTTACTAATCCCGATCGAGCGGCTTGATCAGCAATGGCGACAGGTGCTTGATCTTGTACCTGAATGGTCAGCCGGGGCGGAATTAACTCCCGGTGGATGGTGGCAGCGCGGATATTCCCCTGCTGTAGGAGTCTGGCATGGAGGCTTTGGGGGGCAATCCGCAACAGTGACACTGGATATTTTAGCCCCAGCATTTCGCGCACGGCATTGGTAGAGAGATATTGATTGCCACGAATTTGAATTTGTTGTGATTGGCGAATGACCCAATCGGGCTGCTGCACAGCCCAAATAATTCCACTCACCAAAGCACCAAGTACCAACACTTGCCAACAGATCTTTAAAGTCCGGAAACGCCGCTGTTGGCGCAGTCGCGCGCGTCGTTGCCGCAATTCTTCATGGCTAGAAATGGGTGGATACATAGCCCAGGGGGAGAAAGCTTTGCTCTATTCTATCAGGGTCTATCAGGGAGTCGTCGGCGTGTCGGTGGGGATAATTTGGGTTTCGACCAGCTGCTGGTTGCTACCGGTGACCACCACGGCTTGATCCTGAAGCTTGCCAACACCTCGATCGCCAGTCAAGCTTAAAGTCGGATTCAATTGTTGGTAACGAACATGACCACTACCAGTCACTTGCTGATTATCGATTTGCCAAGTTAGGCGATCGGCTTGCAATTTGGCTTGGTTACGCTTGGCCACGCCTTGGGCATTACCGGTGAGATTGGCCACATTTTTGCCTAGATCAATTTCACCTCGATCGGCCGTAAAGGTCGCTTGCTCCTGCTGATGAACAATTTGGAGCGCCTTACTGGCCGTGATCAGTTGCTGGGGGATTTGCCAACGAGCATTGTCTGCCGCGATGGTTAAGGGGGGCTGGACAGACTGCAACTGGATCTGGCCGTGGAGTTCTACCACTTGTTGATTAATCTGCCACAGAGCGCTATTGGCTTGAACTTGAGCTTTTCGATCTAGAGATTTAAATAGCACACGCTGCGCTGGCAAAGACGCTGTCCGATCGCCAAATTCGACAGTTTGTTGATCTAAGTTGTAGCGGAGCTGCTGAGCATTGACCTGCTCAATTAATTTTTTCTCTCGGTAGCGTTCCACCTGCACGGGCTTGTTACCAGTGATCTGTTGAGTATTGACCTGCCACTGGAGATAATCGGTTTGGAGCCGGATATTTTGCTCTGGAGCCAGGGCGACAATGCGATCGAACATTTCGAGGCGCTGCTGGCGACTGACATATTTACCACTAGTACTGGTGGCCTGCACTTTGGGATGATTAACTCGAACATCTTTGCTAATCGTCAACAAATCTTCGGTTGGTCGCCATTCTAATTCTTGACTGCGCACCACCAAGCTATTGCGAGTTTCTTTGGTAGTCACATCGCCGCGTAGCAATATTTTCTGACCATCTTGCTCTACATCTGCCGTCTGGGCAGTTAGTTTCAAGACAACCAGGTTGTCTTGATAGAGATCCCCAGACAAATCGGTCACCTGAGCTACTTTTTTATCGAGGGTGTACACAGCCTGTTTGGCTTTTAAACGCCACCACAACTTTCCAGTTGGATCGGACTGCTCCACACTGAAATTGTTGATAGTAAGTCGGTTTTCCTGATTGTTCGCAAGCGGAGCCTTGACGGGTGGAGAGGCACAAGCTACTAGGAAAACTCCGCACAGCAGCCCTGCCCACACTGGGCGCTGATGATAAATCAAACCTATACCCACATCTCAGGGCTAACTGGTGGGCCACTGGATCGAGAAGTTTTTTGGATATCTTCCCGGACACTTTCCAAATCGATATAGCGATCGGAGACGTTAATTAAGCTATCACTGGTCATAGAACGCAAACTCACCACTTCAACACGCACGCCCCGGTAACTGACTGAATCCACAGCGTAGGCTAAATCCCCATCACCACTCACCAGTACGGCGGTATCGTAAGAACCCACCAAGGCCATCATGTCCACGGCAATTTCAACATCCAAATTGGCTTTTTTGGAGCCATCAGGGAGCTGCACTAAATCCTTGGCAATGACTCGATAGCCATTCCGCCGCATCCATAGCAAGAAACCTTGCTGTTTTTCGTTAGTGCGATCGACACCTGTATAAAAAAAGGAGCGTAGGAGGCGAGATCCACCAGTAAGCTTCGCTAATAGCTTGGTATAGTCGATTTCAATATCCAGCTGCAAGGCGGCATAGAAGAGATTAGAACCATCAATAAAAATGGCTACCCGGCCACGATTATCTAAAATCTGCTCTGGTGAGAAAGCACTATGATGGCTGGAATGATTTTGGCTGTTACTTAACATGTAGGGAAAAATGCCTCAGAGTTTTATTATTATGAAGAGTTTAAAAAAAGAAGCTTTTTATAAAATTTATTGGCCAGAGCTAATTAGGAATTGGTCATTATCTCGGGCAACATCTCCAGTCTAACAAATACTGGATGCGGTGTATTCAGAGTCTGTCCGACAGCCAAGAAACCCCAGCTGCTATGGACACTTACATCGATAGTTTGTTCTGTCGATTCTAAGGCATCAAAATTTATTGTCAAACCCAATTGTTGGTAAACAGCAGTAGCAATCTTGGGGATCACGGGTGCCAGTAAGAAGCTAGCCAAACGCACTGATTCTAAAAGACTGTATAGTACTTCTTGCAATTCGGCTTGCTGACCTTGCTTATACAAAGTCCAAGGTGCCACATCATCAATGTATTTATTACCGGCGCGAATTAGTTCCAAAACTGCGGTGCAAGCATGATGAAAAGCCAAATTGGCATAATTTTGAGCAACTCTAGCCCCCAGATCCTGACCCAGCAATTTCAAGGGATGTGCTGCGGAAATATTAACAACATCACAAGTAGGAACAGCACTGCTGCAATATTTGTTAACCATGCCCATGGTGCGATTTAACAAATTACCTAAGCCATTGGCTAAATCGGCATTCACTGTCTCAACAAAGCGGGTTTCGTTAAAATCTCCGTCCTGGCCAAATTCAAATGATTTGAGGAAGTAGT
The DNA here is from genome assembly GCA_964247125.1 of uncultured bacterium. Taxonomy (GTDB): domain Bacteria; phylum Cyanobacteriota; class Cyanobacteriia; order Cyanobacteriales; family Chamaesiphonaceae; genus JAAFHZ01. The sequence continues at coordinate 21,015 of CAXTSZ010000014.1, read as the reverse complement.
AACGCAAAGCTTCGGAGCCATAGCGATCGACTAAAACCTGGGGATCGATTGTATTCCCTTCACTCTTACTCATTTTGCGCCCGTCTTTGGTGAAAAAGCCATGGCCAAAGACCATCCCGGGCAGTGGCAGACCAGCCGACATCAGCATAGCCGGCCAATAAACCGCATGGAAACGCAAAATATCTTTGCCAATAATATGGACATTCACTGGCCAAAACTGGCTAGTGGCATTTGCTAGAGTCGGTGCCACCCCGGGATCAACCAAGGCGCTGATGTATCCCAACAAGGCATCGAACCAGACATAGATAGTCTGCGCCGGATCATTCGGCAGCGGAATACCCCACTCTACATTCACGCGCGAAATCGAAAAGTCTTGCAGACCTTGCTTTACAAAGTTCAGGACTTCATTGCGGCGACTGTTCGGCTGAATAAACTCTGGGCGATCGGCATAGAGTTGCTCTAACTGTTCTTGATATTTGGAGAGCCGAAAGAAATAATTGGTTTCATCTCGCCATTCGGCTACTTTACTAGGGTGCAAAGGACAATGATGCTCCGGTAGTAGTTCCCGCTCCTCTTTAAATTCCTCGCAAGCGACACAATACCAACCTTGCTGTTGACCTTGATAGATATCGCCCTGCGCCAAAACGCGTTCAAAAAATTCGCGGACGATCGCTTCGTGCGACTGGTCGGTTGTCCGAATAAACCGATCGCACTGAATATCATAACTCTGCCACAAGTGTTGAAAACCACTGACGATGCGATCGCAATGATCTTGAGGGGAAACCCCTTGGGCGATCGCAGTGCGTTCGATTTTCTGGCCGTGTTCATCAGTACCAGTAATCATCATCACCTGACGACCGTGCAGCCGATAAAATCTGGCTAAGACATCCGCTGCCATTGTGGTGTAGGCATGACCAATATGTGGCAGGTCATTAACGTAGTACAGCGGCGTGGTCAGCGCGAATGTTTGTTCAGCAATTTGCATTTAAATGAAGAGGATGAAGAGATCGGGAGCCGCAGCCTGGAGCAGTTGATGTGGATTACTCGTAAGGACAGCAACATTTCATATAAATTTATCTTAGGCTGAAAACGCCCATCCTCCAGAGATCACCTCAGAAGAAGGGCATTTTGGGATGATTGGCTGAACTTTCAGCAATAATACTTAGCCCCGCTAGTCAAAATCTCCTAGGTTTGCTAGGATGGTCAGGCTATGGGTGAGTAGCTCAATGGTAGAGCAGTTGACTCTTAATCAATTGGTTCAGGGTTCGAGTCCCTGCTTACCCATTTCCCAAGATTTAACGAAACTTGTCTGGATCGAGCCGATATGGGGCTGGCACTGCTACTGGATTACCAATTCGATTAGCCGTACCGCCATCTTCACGGGATAAGAACGGTCGCAGGTTAATCCCTGCCGATCGGCTGGAATAGTTGCGGCGCTGGGGCGCTGATCGATTCCCCAGTATTCCACCCAGCAAGTTGTCATTGCCGCCCGCAAAGGTGTTCACGCCTTCGGTTTGTTGGCCACTATCGGCTAAGGTCAGATTCCGAAAAACCCGATCGCGCACAGCGACCGCATCTTGATTGCCAGGTACCGTAAAAACAATCCGACAAGCCGGATTCTTCTCGGTGGTTACACACACGATGTTGTAGCGATTCTCTACGCCAATGCGCAGCTCTTGCAAACCATCGGGTCGGTAAGCCTCTAATCTTTTACTGATCTCACTACAGCGGCGGGAGGAATTCCAAGACCCACCCATATCACTGGGAATTGCCCAAGGATAAGCTTCACCCGATCGCGATCGCGGACGATAGACGACAGTCTGCTGACCATTCACATTCTCACAACCAAATCGGGCAGTCGAGTTATTACTAGAAGTCGAGCTACTGTTAGGTGACGGCGCGGACGTGGCCGTCCGATTATCTCTTTCAATCCGCGACTCGCTCCAAGCTGCCTTCGTCCCCGTGGCCAGAGCAAGAGTCAGACTGAGGAATATTACTGACGAATTTCTCATGATTTTGGTAAAGCCCCGAAGCTAGTGGGAAAACTGAGGATTACTAACTGCAAATACTAAAGACTAAGAATGCCACCAAAAAGTTTCCACAAATTGGTAATTCAGATTCCTCGCGATTTTATTTTCCGGTTTTTGTAATGCCCAACTTGTAATCATAGAAAAGACCGCTTAACAAACCTTTGTAAACCTGCTCATTTCGCGTATACTCGAAAAAAAGATAAACAGATTTATAAAATTCATATAGGAGATCTAACCGGATGTCGGAGGCCACACAGCGGCTAACTATACCCAAAGAATTTGTGGGGCCACCAGCCAGTTTTAATCTCAATGTACTAATGTTCTTCGCCGCGATCGGACTGGTCATATCGTCCACCGTTGGCTATTGGCAGCTAGCATTTCCCGGTTGGGTTTGTTTCTTCCTCAACGTTTTGGCTCTGCACATGGCTGGTACAGTCATCCATGATGCTTCGCACAATGCTGCCCATCCCGACAAAATCATGAACTCGATCATGGGACACGGCAGTGCCCTGATGTTGGGTTTTGCCTTTCCGGTCTTTACCCGCGTGCATATTCAGCATCACGCCAACGTCAACGATCCAGAAAATGATCCTGATCATTATGTCTCCACGGGCGGCCCACTGTGGATGATTGCCGCCCGTTTTTTCTATCATGAAATTTACTTTTTCCAACGCCGCCTCTGGAAAAAGAATGAGCTACTGGAATGGTTCCTCAGTCGGTTGGTGGTAGCTGTCATCATTGCCCTCGCTTACCATTATGGTTTTATGGGCTATATCCTAAACTACTGGTTTTCACCAGCTTTGGTCGTGGGTATTGCGCTAGGTTTATTTTTTGATTATTTACCGCATCGTCCTTTTGAAGAACGCAGCCGCTGGAAGAATGCCCGGGTCTATCCCAGCCCCATCACCAATATTTTAATCTTTGGCCAGAACTACCACCTGATTCATCATCTGTGGCCTTCTATTCCTTGGTACAAGTACCAGGCTGCTTACTATTATGCTCAACCCTTGCTAGACGAAAAAGGCTGTCATCAATCTTTGGGATTACTGAAAGGGAAAGACATGATGCATTTCATCTATGATATTTTTCTGGGGATTAGACTTCATCACAAAAAGTCGCCCACTGAGTAGTTTTTAGATGTGAAATCTTATGTCCGTTATTATTCGGGTACCAGCCACTACTGCTAATTTAGGGGCTGGTTTTGACTGTATCGGGGCAGCACTGCGCCTCTACAACCAATTTAAGTTTAGTGCTGCTGCCGAGATGACGATCGTAGCCAGTGGCCCCGAAGCAGGTCGGGTCGATAAGAGCGCCGCCAATTTGGCGTATCAAGCCTTTGTTAAACTTTTTGACCATCTCCAGCAACCGGTACCCCCGGTCAAAATCGAGCTGGAGCTGGGAGTACCGCTAGCACGGGGCTTAGGTAGCTCGGCCACCGCTATTGTGGGGGGACTACTGGGTGCTAATGTCTGGGCTGGTTCGACCTGTAGCCCTACGACCGTGATGCAACTAGCGATCGAGATGGAAGGCCACCCCGACAATGTGGTGCCAGCGATCATGGGCGGTTGTCGGTTAGCAGCCACTCGGGGCGATGCCTGGGAAATTTGTGATATCAATTGGCATCCTGACGTGGTACCAGTAATTGCCATCCCCAACTTTGAACTCTCTACCGCCGAGGCGCGTCAGGTACTACCCAGCAGCTACAGCCGCGCCGATGCTGTTTTCAATATTGCCCACTTGGGGATGATGCTGCGGGGTTTAGAAACAGGCAATGCTAACTGGCTGCAAACGGGGTTAGCCGATCGCATTCATCAGCCCTATCGACAGGCTTTAATTACGGGTTACGCTGAAGTAGAACAAGCGGCGATCGCTGCCGGTGCCCACGGCTTGGTGATTAGCGGTGCTGGCCCCACCCTCTTGGCTTTAGCCACGCCTGAGCGAGCCGCCGCTGTAGCCACAGCCATGCGAGAGGCTTGGACACAACTGGGTATCCAACCCGAAGTGCAAGCCCTGGCGATCGATCGACAAGGAGCACAAATCCTCAAATCCTAATTAGTTGCTTATACTGGGTAGCTGAATCGGCAAATCACGATCAACTTAAAATAACTTTACACAATGGCTAGCGGCAACTTAGTAACCGATCGACTACCAACGAGTTCTTTACCGAAAGTTCCAATCTTGACCATGATGCGACTGGGGTTGTTTCAAGTTGCCTTGGGCATGATGTCGGTCATGACCTTCGGGGTTCTCAATCGAGTGCTAATCAAGGAATTAAACGTGCCCGGGACAATTGCGACGCTGATGCTGGCTCTGACTTATTTTGTTGCCCCGGCGCGGGTCTGGTTTGGCCAAAGATCGGACAGTCATCCACTATTTGGTTATCACCGCACTGGTTACGTCTGGCTGGGCGCAGTTAGTTTAGCCATCACCTCGATGGTGGCGGTGCAGGTCATGTGGCGACTGGGAGACAGTCTAGCAAACAGCAGTTGGTCTACAGCTACCTATGGTTGGACGGTGTTATTGGCTATTTTGTTTGCCATCTATGGCTTGTCTATCAGTGCCAGCTCTACCCCATTTGCGACTTTGTTAGTCGATATTACTGATGAAGACGATCGATCGAAGATTGTCTCGATTGATTGGTCGATGCTGCTTGGTGGGGTAATTGTTGGAGCGATTGTGATCGGTAAAATTCTCGAAAAATTACAGGCCGATGCGCCGATCGCCCTAGTGCAAGCCCAAATCAATCAGTTATTTACCATTGTCCCAGTGGTTGTTTGTCTGCTGGCCTTCGTAGCGACTTGGCAGGTCGAGAAAAAATATTCGCGTTTTAGTCAACGCCGTGCGCAGCAAAGTGGGGAATCGCCAGTGGGTTTGGGACAGGCTTGGCAAATTCTTAATAACAACCAGCAAACCAAAGTATTTTTCATCTTTTTGCTCTGCATGACCCTGGGCTTATTCATGCAAGACCCGGTACTGGAAACCTATGGCGGTCAAGTTTTTGGGATGTCGATCGGGGAGACTGCTAAGTTAAATGCTTTTTTTGGGGTGGGTACTCTGGCGGGGCTACTGCTGACCGGCTTTATCCTGATTCCCAAAATTGGCAAACAGCGCAGTACGAAATGGGGCTGTGGTTTGGTGTCAGCTTCGATGCTGTGGGTAATTGTGGCGGGATTTACCCATAAAGTTATTTTCTTAAAAATGGCCTTGGTTTTATTTGGCTTATTTTCGGGAATGGTCACAACTGGTGCTTTGACGCTCATGCTGGATCTAACTTTACCCGAAACTGCTGGTACCTTTATTGGGGCGTGGGGACTATCGCAAGCGATCGCCAAAGGATTCGCCACTATTTTGGGTGGTGCTGGTTTGGATATTGGTAAGAAATTATTTGTGGCCAGTGGCGATAATTTAGCGACGGCGCCCGGTTTAGTACTAGCCTACGGTTTAGTTTTTGCGATGCAGGCAGGAGTGATGCTGGCGGCTATTGGGCTATTGGGTCGGGTGAATGTAAAAGAGTTTCAGTCTAAAGGGCAAGAAACTCTGCAAACAGTCATTAGCAACAGTCTGGACTGAAAATTAATTTTCAGTGACGGCTCCTAAAGCCTGGAGAGTTGCTTGCTGCGCTCTCGTTAATCCTTTAATTTTGGCGATCTTCATTCCTTCGTAGGGGCGCAGGGATTGCCAAGTGGCTAGGCAGGTGGCGGTTGCTATATCCCAGACTTTAATGGTTTCATCTAAACTGCCACTAAAAGCCATGAGTTGAGGACTGGTCATGGTGGGTAGTTGGATCGTCGCAACTTCGATGGCATGAATTAAACCACCATGACCTGTAAGCGTTTGTAACCATGTGCCGGTTTGGACGTCCCACACATTGAGCGTGCCATTAATACCACCACTGATAATTAATCGATCGTCAGGACTAAACTGCACCTTGAGAATTCCCCCCTGGTTGCCCGCAAAAGTTTGTAAACATTCACCAGTCGCCACTGACCAGAGCTTGATGGTTTCGTCATAACTAGAACTAATTAGCCAATCACCCTGGGAACTAAAAGCAACTGACCACACACTATTGGTATGTTCTTGCAGCTCTTGGTCACACTCGCCAGAATGGGAATTTAATAGTTTGATGGTGCCGTTGGCTTCACCGCTCGCTAGGATGTGACCATCAGGACTAAAGGCCACCGATACGACCGAGCTGGCATAGCCAGGGATGGTTTGTAGACACTCCCCAGTAGTGACATCCCAGATTTTTACGGTTTGGTCATAACTACTGCTAGCTAATGTTTGGCCGTCGGGACTAAAAACCACTCGCCAAACCCAGCTGGCATGTCCCCGCAGGGTCTGGCGGCAGTGCCCTAATTGCCAGTCATACAAATTGATGGTGTAGTCGGCGCTCCCACTCGCCAGTAAACGACCATCCGGGCTAAAGGCCACCGACCAGACGCGATTGGTATGATCTCGCAAAACCTGGATGACTTTACCATGCTGGACATCCCATACTTTCACGGCTTTGTTTTCGTACCCACTGGCGAGGTAGCGACCATCGGGACTCAACGCCAGCGATAGCACCGCTTCGGTGTAGCCCACAATTGTGTTGATACAGCGTCCCAGTTTTAAATTCCAAATTTTAGTAGTGTGATCATCACCACCACTAGCAATTTGCTGGCCATTGGGATGAAAAGCGACATTCCAAATGAGGCTGCGATGTCCCAAAAAAGTTTTTAAGCAGGTGCCAGTATCTAGATCCCAGAGTTTGATGGTGCGATCGAAGCTACTGCTCACTAATTGCTGGCCATCGGGGCTGTAGGCAATGCTACTCACAATTTTCTGGTGGCCGCGCAAGGTTTTTAGACATGCTTGGGTAGCTACATCCCAAATCTTAATCCGGTGATCATGGCTAGCGGTCGCGATCGATCGACCATCGGGATTAAAGGCCACCGCCCGCACCCAGTATTGATGGGCAATCCAAACGGCTCGGCACGATCCAGTAGTCACATCCCACAACCGCACAGCACAATCTTCGCCACTACTGACAAGCGTCTGGCCATCGGGACTAAAAGCGATCGACCAGATGCGACTGGTGTGGCCAACCAGGGTCAGAATGGTGGGGGGGAGCTGGCCGGGGAAAACTCGCCACAGGCGAATCGTATTGTCTTGAGAGCAACTAGCAATAGTTTGACCATCGGGGCTAAAAGTGACGGCATTGACCGACAAGGTATGCCCGATGTAAGTGTATAGACATTTACCAGTGACTACGTCCCACAGCTTCACCCGATAATCATCACTAGCGCTGACTAGGTATCGCCCATCGGGGCTAAACTCCACCACCCAAGTCCAGTGCGCATGTCCTTGACAATCAGCAGTTTTGGCGAGGGTCTCAGCATCCCAGATCTGGATATCGCCTTTAGTATCACTGGTCGCTAGATACTGACCATCGGGACTAAAAGCGATACCCACGATGCCACCAAAGGTTTCCGCAAAGACGGTTTGACTAACTTGGCTACCAGAAAAATTCACATTGTGTAATACGGCATGAAACAGGTAAGCCTGACGAATGGCCAAACCAGAAAAATCATAGCCTTGCAGGTCAGTTTTTAAATAACAAAATAAATTAAGTAGATTCCCTCCGGCATAGCAAGCTTTGCTCGCCGTCTGGTAGCGCAGGGTTTCCAGGATTTGAGCTAGCCGCTCTTGCAGTTGTTCGAGACTGGCAAAGTGCGCTGTCAAGCGATCGACTAGCGGTTGCAAAATTAATTGTATTTGGGCATCCCGCAGATAATCTTGGGTTTGAGCTTCGATGAGGGCATGGGTTTTAAACAGGTGCAGTTCGCCCGTAATAATTTCACTTTCCATGTGCTGAATAAGTCTTTCGGTGACGTATTCCATAATTACGGGTTGTTGAGTCAAGCCCCGTTCGGTGGTTTCAATCAAAGACCGATCGCGCAGTGCTTCCAGTGACGCTAATAATTGGGGAGTAGTGGTGGCGGGACACAACTCGGCTTGCAAGCGAGTGGGGGTAGCTCCTTCCCGATTAATCGCCAGCCAGTACATGACCTGTTGTTGCAGAGCTGATAGCCGCTCGAACTGTTGGTCTAGTAAATTCCAAAGATTACTAAAGACCAGCGTGCCTTGGGCTAAAAACCCCTGAATATCTCCATTGAAGAGGTTTTGAATTGTGGTTGCTACTAGCTTGAGGGCTAAGGGATTACCACTGACATAGTTAATTAGCCTTTCTTGGTCGGGGAGGGGCGCGCTAATCCCTTTATCCAGCAGAATATATTGAGCAGCGGTGACGGGCAGTCCATTTAGTTGCAGCGATCGAACGGGCAGATTAATGCCTTCGCGTAGGGTCATCCCGGTGGGTTTTTCCCGGCTGGTAATTACCAAACAACTCTGGTGACTTTCGTCACTAATGCGCTCGAAAATTTGACCATAGGCTTCATAGCCAGCTAAAAAGCAACCGTTTTGCTGGCCAGACTGCAAGATCGATTCGACGTTATCGAAGACAATTAAACAGCGTTTCTGGCGCAACTGTTGCATCAATACCGTAATTGAGCTTTCGGACACTGCCGTACCGGTCAAAATCGGCAAGATTTCATTCAGTAAGTTGGCGGGCGTGGGAGCGTGCTGTAAACTGCGCCACACTACATATTCAAACTGAGACTCTAACTGTTGAGCCAGTTTCACCGACAGCGCCGTTTTGCCAATCCCGCCCCAGCCCAAAATACCGACCACCCGACAATGGCTATCTATAATCCAGTTTTGCAGTGTTTGTAAAGTGGCTTGCCGACCATAGAAGTAGGAAACATCGATCGCTTCACCCCAATTTGTTTTACTCAGCGCTGCTTGGTAGCGCTGGAGCATCGCTCGGAAATTGCTCTTGGTAACTTTCAGCCCCAAGACGCTAGAAAGTAACTGCCATAACTGAGCAGCCATCTGTTTAATATAGTCCGGGTCGTAATCCAGTTCGTCCCCAATTTGTTGATAGGAATTTCCGACCCAGACTTGTAAGGCGATCGCCGATTGGATGTCTTTGAGTGTTCCTTGTTCATTTTGGGCGAGCAATTGGTCAATAATTGTGAGAGCTTCTTGTCCCGTCATTTGCTCGCGCTCAGTGGTGGAATGCCTGCATTATAAGGCGATTGAGCGGTCTCAGCGGTAAGGCAAGTAGCCGGAAAGTTACATTAGTTAACATTTCTGTGGCCAAATTACTAACTTTTTCTTACTGACAGATTGATGAAGTAGCTTTAAAATCCCCCCAGATAACCGCATTAATTCTTTGAATTTTTGTATTTTCAGGAGAACATCATGTCTACCGACGCCATCACACCACAACCACAGCCCAAAGATGTATTTAAATATTTTGGTACTGCTGGCCAAGATCTGCCCCGCTTTAATCCAGAATTACCCTTACCGCCCCGGGTTGCGCCCAGTCCGCAGCTAGTGGCCAGTATGGGATTATTTGCGATTCCGGCGGAACCCGCCGGGCCAATTAAAATGCTCGGTATTGTAGGTGTGGGAGAAATTATTCAGATGTTGAAATCGGCAGCGGTGATGCCGGCGAACCTGACCCGCTGTTGCCCGGATAAATTTAGCGATGACTTTTTTGTGGAGCGTCGTCTGAATGGTTTTAACCCCGGCAAAATGAAGCGGGTGCCAGATCAACCTTGGCAATACGCTATTCGGTACGATTGCAGTAAGCATATACTAAGAAAGCCCGACGCAATTTTACCGGCGGTCATTGAGGCGCGCTTTGTGCTGAATGGGCAGTCTTTACAAGTTCACTCGATCGAATATCAACTCCAAGGAGTAACCACCACCAATGTCCCGGATGATACTGACTGGGAATGGGCAAAGAGATTATTTCGTTGCGCTGAAATTGTTTTCCAGGAGTCGCAGTCGCACTTGGCGCGCACGCACTTAAACGTGGAACAGTACGCGCTGCCCTTTTACCGCAACGTTGTCGATAACCCGATTAAGCTCCTACTAGAGCCACATTTTGAAGGGCTGCTCAACGTTAACAAACTGGGCAATCACACTATCTTTGGGAAAGATGGCATTCTCCCGCAAGCTTCGGCCTTAGATGCCGAGCAGGTGGAGCAACTGATGAAGGAAGAAGTTAGTAAATTGAACTATCACAATTGGCATCCCCAGCAGCAGACGATGCCCGATGCGGTGGATAATAACTTCTTCGATCGCGCTTCCGTGGCAGCTTGGCAGGTCATGGAAGAATATGTGGCTGATTTCTTTGCCCACCAAGGTGAAAAAATCCAACAATTGTGGCCAGAAATTGCCGCCATGTCTGCCGAGTTAGTAGAGCATTCGATCCTGGCACCGCAGTATGGGACACTGGCGATCGCCAATATTGGCGAACTCCAAAAACTCTGTACCTATGTGATCTATCACAGCACCTTCTTGCACTCTTGGTTTAACTACAAACAATACGAAGACGGGGGTGATGTGGAGTATGCCACCATTGGTTTGTGGGATAGCGATCACCCTGGATTTGACCCCGCCGACGTTACCCAAAGACACATCAAACAAGTTTTACTGGCCTGGACTTTATCCCAAATTCGCCACAATCCCATTTTGGAAAATGGTCATCCGGTCTTGAAGGACTTGCTCTGGCAGCGGCGGCATGACATCAATCCGGGTTTTCCAGTAGCCGGGATTATGAGTAGTATTCATGTCTAATTTTTTGGGCTAGACCTGATTTGTAAAGATATTGGCTATTCGTTATGCTGGAAAGCTGTAGATGTTCGTCCCCAAGTAGGCGATCGTCTACAGCTTTTGTTTATTTAGAGATTTACCACTATGGTTTTCTGGTTGATATGGCTATTATTTACTGGGTATGCGTTTCTATTTGCCCCGCCAGACAGCCCGGCAACTCTCCAGTTAATTATCAATCTCTCGACGGGTCAATGGACGGGCATCAATCCGCTCATTATTGCCTTGTTTAACCTCATGGGCATTTGGCCGCTGGTTTATGCCGCCGTGATGCTATTTGATGGCTCTGTGCAAAAATTTAAGCCAGGATTTTTCAACGCAGCTTCTTTTGGTGTGGGTGCTTTTGCCATTTTGCCGTATTTAGCCCTGCGCCAGCCCAGTAAAACTGTCACCGCCAAGCCACTATTGCGGATTTTAGATGCTCGTTGGTTGGGAATTGCGATCGCCATTGGGGCCACTATTCTCCTTACCTATGGCTTTACTCAGGGCAACTGGCCAGATTTCGTCCATTCTTGGCAAACTCAGCGCTTTATCCATGTGATGAGCTTAGATTTTGTGATGTTGTCGGCGCTGTTTCCAGTTTTGGCTAAGGATGATCTGAGCAGACGGGGTGGTCAGCCGTGGTTATGGTGGATTACTTTGGTGCCGTTCGTAGGGGCGATCGCCTACCTCTGTCTGCGACCACGGCAAGTTTTTGGGGATGCTGTGCTTCAGACCTAACTTTTCATCAAAATTCCATTTTGTCTCAAACCATTTAAATCCTTGCTACCAGTACAAAACAATACCGTTTTCAACTCTGCCATTAGCGTTTCCACTTTCTCGGTAACTGCTGTCTGGGAGATTGTTGCCGCCCGTAAAAACGGCAAAGCTAAACCCGCCAAATCTGCACCCAGCGCGATCGACTTTGCCACATCCAAACCATTGCGCAAACCACCCGAAGCAATCAACGGCAGCTGGGGATAAGCCTGATGAATTCCCTGGATGCAATCCGCTGTCGGGATGCCCCAATCGGCAAAAGTTTGCCCCAGTTGTTTTTGCAAGGCATTCTCAGCGCGTTCGCCTTCCACCAGCGCCCAGGAAGTGCCGCCCGCCCCGGCCACATCGATCGCCATCACCCCCGCATCAATTAATCTAGCAGCCATCTGCGCCGAAATCCCGTTCCCCACTTCCTTGGCAATCACTGGCACGGGCAAATACTTACAGACCTGCTCGATCTTGGTTAGTAGCCCCTGGAAATTGCGATCGCCTTGGGGTTGAATACATTCTTGGAGCGGATTAATGTGCAGAATCAATGCATCGGCTTGCAGCAGATCGACCGCCTTCAGACATTCCTCAACGCCATAACCATAATTTAACTGCACCACTCCCAAGTTGGCTAACAGCAGAATATCAGGGGCAATTTGCCGCACCGAGAAAGTGGCCGCAGAATCTGGCTGTTCGATCGCCACGCGCTGCGAACCAACGCCCATTGCTAATCCATATGCTTGCGCTGCCACGGCCAAACGGTAGTTAATAGTTTGGGCTTGCTCCGTACCGCCCGTCATCGAAGAAATCAACAGGGGCGTGGCTAATTTTTTGCCCAAAAAGCTAGTGCTGAGATCGATCGCCTCGTAGTCCAACTCCGGCAAGCAGCAGTGGGTAAAGTGATATTTTTCTAGCCCGGTAGTAGTTTTAAACTGGACATCTTCGTCTAGACAAATACGGATATGGTCGGCCTTCCGCTGCTGAGTCGGGGGAGTTTCGGTCATGCCATTTTTGCCTTACTTGGCCAAGGTACTAGCTGTTTGGTCGAATCAACTCTACCCCATCGCGGCCATCAGTTTCCTGGAAATAAACTTTTACCTGTTCTTCTTGGGAAGTGGGCAAGCGTTTACCGACAAAATCGGGATGGATGGGCAGCTGGCGATGACCGCGATCGACCAGGGTGGCCAACAAAATAGCATCGGGGCGGCCATATTCGGCCACGGCATTTAACGCCCCCCGGGCGGTGCGGCCTTTGTAAATCACATCATCGACCAAGACAACTATTTTGTGGCTGACATCGAAGTTGATTTCGGTTTTGGCGGGTGTGCGGACGGCGATCGAGTTCAAATCATCGCGATAGAAGGTAATATCTACTGACGAAATTGGTAAGGTCACTTGTTCGAGAATGGCAATCTGCTGGCCAATCAGTTGGGCTAAAGGTACGCCTCTGGTATGAATACCGACTAGCGCTACTTGAGACAAGTCGCGGCAGCGTTCAATAATTTCGGAGGCCATCCGATTGATCGTGCGGCGCATTTCTTCGGGCGAGAGAATTTCGATGGTCTGCGAGTTCATGGCAAGTCCAGCGGAAAATGGAAGCCTTGATTATAGATGGACGGGATGCGGTCGCGATCGATCGGCCACAATTCAGCAGCAGTTCCAAATTCAGATTCATGTCCATTTATGGATATAGAGACTAAGTTTGAGGTAACTGCGGAGGGGGAAATCTGACCCCGCACAGGTTGCACGTCCATCAATCGAAGCAGTTGAGGGTTTATGACACAGCTTCGCCTGTGGGGAATCGAGGTGTTTTACTCGATCAACCTCTTCCGATCGCCAGAGCCATGACTTAGCGCGGCAGCTTCGGCAACAATATTAAAATCGTAAATATCCTCATCCGCAATATGCTAACGAACCCAAGCAGATGATTTCATGAAAAATAGCAAAAGAACTAATATCCCAATCTAGACGGGGAGAGCGTACCACATGCAATCTTTAGAAATCAAACCACTGTTAATAGACATTCAGAGCATTACTCTTCGTGTTACCCATGAGGAGTTTGAAAAGCTATGCCAGGACAATCCAGAACAATCATTTGAATTGACAGCCAGCGGAGAATTAATTGTAAGGGCACCGGCGGGATACGAAAGTTCGGAGAAAAACGGAGATTTATTTGGAGAGCTTTGGACATGGAATCGCCAAACTAAGATTGGTCGAGCTTTTGATTCATCCGGTGGTTTCACCCTGCCCAATGGAGCCGTCAGATCGCCTGATGTCACCTGGATTGAGAAATCTAAACTAGCAAATGTGCCCACTGGTGTTAAGTTTCCGCAAGTAATCCCCGATTTTGTGGTCGAGCTGAGATCTGATACAGATAGAATGCCAAAACTGAGAGAAAAGATGGAGGAATATCGAGCTAATGGGGTGCGGCTGGGCTTACTCATCAATCCGAAAAACAAGCAGGTAGAAATCTATCGACCAGAACAAGAACCATCTATTCTAGAGTCTCCTACCTCGATTGACTGTAGTGAAGTTATGCCAGGTTTTATCTTGAGCATGAGTGAAATCTGGTAATTGAAGAAAGGCTCCACCAACGATCCTATTAATGGCGATGTACCAAGGGTTCAACTTGGTTGAGAACAGACACCGGAGTTACGCAAGAGCATCATCAGAATTGGCAATGTTTACGCTGATTTAGGCTATGAGAATCCAGATGAAATGCTGATCAAAGTACAATTGGTGCGGTAATGGTGCGATCGAGCTACCCAAGAACTCCTCGCGAAACCTGTCTGCCAAACCAAATGAACCGCCCCAAACTGTCGTAGGAATTAATAATTTTCCCGATTTCGACTCGACGGGTACGCCTGGATCGACTTGGGGATGGCGGGGGTCGTCAGTTGCCGTCAGGGGTAAGTGTTGCTGCCATGTAAACAGCTTGCGGAGCGTGTCGAGCGTAAAATCTTTAATTAACTGTGGCGATCGATTTTTACCTTCAAAGGAGGTAACTTCGATCGTTTTGCCATTGACTAGCTGCACCATCGTTGGCAGCGGACGATGAGCGAGACTATTCATCCCGATCGCTTGAATTATCAATAAAATTAAATTAAAAATCGAAATCCCCAAGGTGACTAGAATGAACAGTCCCACCTTGTTTGTCGTATCTACCTCACGATTGCTATTACGAAGGATCGTCAGCTCTTTGAACGAATCTGCCATCTCAGGGGAATATTGCGTTAAATATATACCCAGTTTTAACTTGTCGATCGATCGAATGACTTGAGACAAAATACTGAAACGAGCATTTCCGTTCGAGCTAAAATAGGGGAAATAGAGATACGCAATATGGCAATTGCTTTTGTCGCTCACACTAGGGGGTATCGGGAAACAGATAGTCTAGAAGTGTTTCCTGAAGTCGAATCGGGTGTTGATGGGTGTTATCGATTCCATTTTCTACTACGGATTTATCATAGTTCAATTACAGAAGCGTTATTTTTTCAATTAAGGAAAATGAGTAGAAAGACCTAGTGCATAATCAATAGCTTTTCCCGCTGTTGGCTTGGCTTCTGGTAATAATGCTTGATGAAGTAAGTCATCCATGTTGGCAAGTAATGGACTTTCTAGATCGATCCAAAATAATCTAATCGGATTCTTGAGCATTAATAAGGCAGTATGCTTTCCAGTATCATTGAGAGAACGATAACTAATACCTGGAGTTTCCACAGGTTGAAAATAATTGGGATCGAATTGTAAGTTTAAATCGAGAGAACCTGATTCTCTAGATGAAATTACTGGATACAATGGTGAAGCTTTTCTCTGCGATGGCAGCATATCGTAGATGAAACGAGTCATTGGCAGTAATGCTGGAGTCAAAGAAATAAATGTTTGGCAAACCTGCGTTAGCCGACTCCATCTTTCTTCATTTCTTATCGATGGCATAATTTGGACTAACCCAACACCACGTTGCCTAATAAATCCTCCAGATTCACCTAACTTACCTGTTGGTAAATCATCAGTTTCATCAAGAATCGCTAAGATTTTTTCTCTACCTGAATTTTCTTTATAAATACCTTTACTTAATATTTGAGAGTACAGTGTATCCCAGAAAATAGCTCCAATAACTTTAGAATTTGGATCTTCTAGTGGTTGACTTACAACAACTAAGGAACGATTGATGATAATGTTATCCATCGATAGCTTAACCAATGCTTGCTTGTCTCGACCATGAGAATGGAATTCAGTGTAATATAGCAAATCTTCTGAGTTAAGTGTGTTGTACAAGCGCGAAATCACATTTCTTGTACCTATATAAATCGAATCTCTAAGCTGAAAGTAATCTAAGTTTGTGAGAGAATCACGTATATTTTTAACTTGACGAAGTTGTGTGACTACACCTTCAGAAGATTCTTGATTTTTTAAATCTTTTTCGCAGCGGTCTAGCTGTGTAGCCACAGAAGCAGGGCCATTAATAGTATCTAAACGACGCACTAAGGATCGAAGTGTAACTTTATCATGTGATGAGTACAGTGAACTCATCAGAACTAAAAAACTAATGAGGTATAGGACTATATCAATAATTTTATCTCCAAACATTTTATAGTCACTATCTAATTCCAGGCATTGAACTATTGAATCAAAAAATTCTCTGCAATTTTTCTCTTCTTTCAATTCACTTAATGGGTTAAACCAACAGTTACCACGAGGCCAGCGATAAGTTTGAATATTAAGTTTGCTAGATAAATATTTTGCTAGATCTGTAAAAGCAGCACCATCTGCAAAGCCATTGTTTCCTCCTTGAGCTTCACCAATAACGACTGTACCAAAGTTCTTGAGAGATCCAGCAATCAGACGATAAGATAATGATGTTTTTCCACTACCAACAGAGCCAACAATACAAGTATGTCTAGTTAGTAAATCGGTATGTAGCCATAGAGGAGAGCGATATACATCTGATGGATCATCTGATGAAAATCCCAGAAAAATTTTATCAATTCCTGGATTAACGGTTAAATCACTTTGAGAATCTTCTAAAATACTAATTAAATCATCTGAAACTATTTTAGTTTCATCTTCTTCACATTCAAATGGCTTGTCTAATGGATAATTACAAAATTCTATTGCTTCTCGATTTGGAAGATTTAGCCTAACATAGTAATTTTCAGAATTCATTATCTATTTCTCAATAAAAGTATTATTAATTACATAAATTTGTATTTTGTTATGTGTAGAAGTCTTGACTTTTTCTAGGACTATTTTCTGTATTGTTTCTGGATTTATTTTCTGTTTCTTCCTTGACTGGATTACCGATATCTTTAAACCCCTCATTACCTTTTCTGCTCAAACTACTTTTCCAGCCTTTAAGTAGAGACAAATTTCTTTGAATTTCACGATACATATCTCTATCTGCTTGGGTATCTTTCCCTAAAATTTTTGCTTGAGCTACAAGAATTTTTTCATTGGAATTAATATTTGCAATGGCAATTTGATGAAGTCGGGCTTTTTCATCAGCTTCATCTCTAATATTTAGCTCTCTTTTAAGATAGTCTAGATTGGTATCATTCCTTAGCTGCTTTATTTTTTCCTCACTTCCTGCCTGATATAGTGCTACAGTAGCAGCTAGCACCTGCAAGCTTTCAGTCGCTTCTAATTCAAGTCGTTTGAATTCTTTTTGTTCTTCAGAACTTAATTTATTAAAAACTTTATTTTTTTCAAATTCTTGATATCGCTTATAAACAGTTTCTCGTAAGCCTAGCGTATCTTCTATAAACTGTTGCTGTGATTGAATACGTCTTAAAATTGCATCTCTAATCATTTTATACAGAGGTACAAAACTTGATTCATTGATAATAGTCTCAAACCAAAAAAACTGAATTGTTAAATTGACACACAGTAGAAATGGAAATATTAATAGCCAATAAAGCTTTGTAAAAATTATTAATGTCAAAGAAATAATAGATCCAATAAAGAGAAAGATAGATAGCAAATATATGTAATTAGAGTTCTGAATCTCTTTCCGATCGTAAACAAATGCTTTTAGGAGCGGACGAATAGCTTCTTCTTCAGCAAACTGATCTTTGATTGAATCGATAAACATCTTTGGCCCAGGCTGAAGAATCCGGTACCGCCAAAAACTTCCTCTATATTTTTCGATGATTTTATCAGACCTTTCTAAAGCAAATTGAACTTCGGCCATATTACCTTCATCCTGCATCTGAATCATCATTTTTTCTAGTAATGCTCCAGTCGGTGATGCAATATCAGGTGGAATACCTGGACTATTGGAGAACAGAACTAAATCTTGGAGATTCTCATCACTATTTTTTCTATTCATATACTTTTTCACCTGTATCAAAACTAATAAAATACAAAACAAGAGTTGTAAGAAAGTGACTCATCCTCTTCGAGATTCACCTCTTTTTTCAGATTGATTATTCTCTTGAATCATTTCTCTAAGCTCTTCGACTGACTTATCTTCGTTCTGGAACTCTTCTAAGTGAGAAGTTTCTCGTCGCTTATTTCCAGGTGGAAGACCCAAAATGCCATCTAGCTCTGCGGCTTCTGCACCTCTTGGATTATCTGATGGTGTGAATAAGAATTTAAGTGGGTTTTCATAGTCCACTAGCATACCAACCGTTTTATTACCTTTACCTTCAGAATGTTTCCTCAATCTACCGCGAACATCGCGTTCAGCTTCACCAATATAAACTTCGTCAAGTCTTCCTTCTTCATCTTGATCATAAATTTTATAAATACCTTTGTAAAGTTTTGGAACTAGATCGATGTTTTCAGGTGTAAAGTCATTTATTTCTCCTGGTTGTATCAAATCCAAATTTTTAACTTCTTGAATATCTGTTTTTTGAACATTATTCACATCTTTACTACTATCAGAATCGAAGTCTCCCTTGTTAGATGAATCTGATAGGGAATAGCTTGGTGACTCTTCAAAACCAATAACCTCAGCATTAGCTTCTGAGTTTACACCAATGCCAACAGACTCAAAACTTTCAGCGGTACTCATTCCACCTTCAAATTCTCCTCCATTTCCGTTCACTCCATTGCTTTCAGCACCTTCACCACTTCCAACACCTTCACCACTTCCAGCACCTTCACCACCTGCTCCACCACCACTACCTCCATTACCTTCTGCCATAAATACCTCTCTAAATAAACGATTCATTACAAATATCTCCTTGAAACTAAACTATCTATCTATTTTACTAACTATCTGAATTACTCTCAGGCTCTTTGGCTGAATCTTTTTTATACTCACTAGTAATTTCATCTTCGGACATTTCATAAAAATCTACTATTTCAAAGTTGGGTTCAATATCTCTCCCTTGCATAGAAAAGATAGATAAATTATTGATTGTCTTGTTAAAATAATCTTTTCCTTCAAAGTGTTTAGGATTAATCATTTCATCTTCGAGCAAGACTATCTTATTTTCTAGATCCTTAATTTTACCCTCTTCTTTAGAAATAGTATGTATTAATCTTTCTCTATTTGCTAATGCTTTTCCGTATTCTTGCTTGCGTGGTGTTGAAAAGCGATACACTCTACCCTTTGCAATTGAAAACAGAATATTAATAAAAGCAAAAATACTAACACCAAGTAGAATTTCAAACTTTTCAATACCTGTTAACAGGTCTAATCTCTGAGCTTTATCAAGAACTTGATTCATTGCTGTTCTCTGAGAATCAATTAGTCCAGGTATTAATGCAAATCCAATAAGTGCTTCAGCAATCCATATTGCTGACAATATTAAGAGAGTAAGTGTATTAGAATCGATAGTCCATTTAAACAATGTGTATTTTTTCGTTGCATCTGAACTAGGATGACTAATTACCCAGTTTGAGATTGTTGCTGATGTTAACCATACTAAAGAGACAGCAGCAAATAATGTATAAATTAAGAAAGGCTGCTTTCCATCTTCAAAAATACTAGATAATTTAATACCAACAATTTGAAGAAGTGATAATATCGGGACAACTGTTAACCCCGCTTTTAAAATCCAATCAAAAGTTGTATTGACTATTTGCCAGTAGTTACCACTGGCAAGTCTAAATTTTCCTATACCAATTGATACTTTTTCTTCCTTTTCCCAAAAACGAAGTTTAGCAGAACAGCTTTTGAGGCTCATTTCTGCCTGAGTTAATAAATCTTCTAACTCTTCAAGCTTATCTTTTTTATTAATTATTTCTAACTTACATTCAAGTATTTCTCTATGCTTAGGAATGACTTGACGAACCAACATAATGAATAATTCAGGTGAATTACGTTTGAGAAATCCAGCAATCCCACTTTTGTAATATCGATTCTGAATTATTTTGTCAATTTTACTGTTATCCATACACTACTTAAATTGTATTTAGCTGTAAGATACTGTCTGCACTATTTTGAAAGTAAAACTTTTGAGCGAATATGCTCTAGTTTCAGATTTATTTGCGCTCGATCGACAGCAGCACTTTCAAATATTGTTTGACCAGATAGATTGAATACTTCAAAAGTCTTTGATATCTTGCCGACACTTTTAGGATTTACACCAAATAACACTATTTTTTTTACTTTTCTTTTACCACTCAACTCACTATTTGCACTAGCTAGTTCAGCTAGTATTTTTGGTGTAAATTGATCCTCGCTCCAAGGAGCCTGTGCTAGCAACACTAATCCTTCTGTTTCAACAGTATTACTTACTGCGCTTACTTTTTTAATTACATCGATTAGAGATGTTGGTGTAGAAAGACACTTCCTTTTTATATTATCCTTGATTTTCTCATCACCCCTTATTTCTGAAAGTGAGGACACTGCTGATGATAATAATGCTCTACGATTATTCTCCGAGTCCTCAGAAAGCTTTACTCCAGGTAGTAAAACTGATGCAGTATCAGCATTACAAAGTTCTGCAATTCTATAGTAATTATCGTGGGTTAGAATTTTTGTTTTCTCTGAAGCATTACCTTCGATCATCGAGAGAAAAGCTGCTGTCAAATCGGCTTGTTCTGCATCTAAAGGTGTAAGAGCCAGATAAAAACTGACCCCCTGCTTTGTAGGTGGTGGAGGTGTACAGCTAGATATCAGCAGGCTGAGAGAAAAGAAAACTAGAAGCAATACTTTTGCTTTGCAATGAATGATTATTTTGAGCATTATACTACAGCATTTATCTCACTCGTTCGATTTGTAAGTAAGAATCGAACATAATAAGTTTTTTCAGGAAGTGGTGTTTTAACTTTACTACTAATATTTATAGTTAGTCATACAATTATAATTCCCTAAAATTACTGTAATGTACCATAACACTAGTGAGATAAGTATGCTGGCAATGTCCGCTCAGTCATAGGCTAATTTAGAGCTAAAGTATCTCTTCTAAAACTAGTAGCTCTTAGCTATAAATATGCTTATTCTCCCTTTTGGAGAGTTTATCCAAATAACCCCACACTCAATCGGTGCATGAGTATTACTGGCTGGCAGATCGGAAGATCTTCAAGAGCGAATAGTAGCTACCCCACGATCGTAACTAACCTC
>CAXTSZ010000013.1:1373-55744 GCA_964247125.1 uncultured bacterium | reverse complement strand
ATACTGTCTTAATCTCGCAAGTTAATGAATTAGCATAAAAACTTACTGAGTATAGACTCTAGTCAATACTGTTGAAAAGGTATTTTACTTGATGCGTTTGCCCTGGATCAAGAATGGGGCGTACTGAAAGTAAGTGCAGTATCGTGGGGAGAGTTTAAACACGAAGAAAATAAAGCTTTACCTCCAGGTATAGAAGCCAAACCAGAATGCGAGATTCGAGTTGGTGACTTTCTTATTTCAAGAGCTAATACTGATGAGCTTGTTGCACGCAGCGTTATTGTAAAAGAATCACCAATTCGGCTAATGATGAGTGACAAAATTGTTCGATTTAAGCTTTCTCAGAAAATTGAAGGTGACTTTATCAATTCTGCAAATTTATCACGATTTTCTCGTGAATATTATGCTAGCAATGCTTCTGGAACGAGTAGCTCAATGAAGAATATTAGCCGAGAAGTTATGAACAATTTACCAATTCCCCTTCCACCTATTGCAGAACAACATCGAATTGTAGCTAAGATCGATCGATTGATGGGGATGTGCGATCGATTAGAAGAGTCGATCGAAGCCGCCAAAGGCAAACAGACAGACCTGCTCAACGCATTGATGTCCCAGGTTTAAAGTCGATCAATTGGTCAATCAAATCTTAGGAAAATGGTAAAATGTATGAGTTGTCATCAGTTTGATTCAATCTAAAAGTAAGAACCTTACCAACAGTCTGGCGTGCCAAGATTTTATCAGCCTAAGATTTAGGATATTTTAATGACCCCCAACACCTAAATACAGCTCACCAATTTTGGGATCATTCAATAAATCGGCACCAGTTCCTTCAAACTTATCTTTACCCGTGTCTAACACATAGCCCCGGTGCGCCATCGCCAATGCCCGCTTGGCATTTTGCTCGACCAAGACGATCGATGTCCCATTGGCATTGATTTGCTTAATTTGCTCAAACACATTGCTTACCAACAATGGTGACAGCGCCGCCGAAGGTTCATCGAGCAACATCATGGTGGGCTGTAACATCAACGCTTTGCCCATGGCCAACATTTGCCGCTCGCCTCCCGATAAAGTGCCTGCTGCTTGAGTGCGCCGCTCGGCCAAGCGCGGAAACATAGTAAACACCATCAGCTTCAGGGGTTTGAGATCTACATGGCGAGTAAAAGCACCCATTTCTAGGTTTTCTTCAACAGATAGCGATCGAAATACGTTAGAAATTTGGGGTACATAGCACAAACCTTTTTGCACAATTTTGTCTGGTGATAACCCCCCAATTTCTTGGCCGTTGAACATAATTTGACCAGTATGTGGTTTCAACAAGCCGCAAATTGTTTTAGCAAGAGTAGACTTACCAGCTCCATTCGGACCAATTACTGCTACCAACTCACCAGGATAGACTTTGAAGTTAATGCCTTGCAGAATATCTAAATCTTTTATGTAGCCAGCACGAACATCTTGGACTTGTAGAATCGGTGAATCGGCCATGAGGTTTTGACTGACAGTGACCACCTTATCATAGGCCAGAGGTGGTTTTGAGACAATCGATACCCAAAAATATCTTAATTAGTGCGCGGACGCACGAGCCAAGTCTTAATCCCCTGCTCTTGCATCTGCTTCACCACCACAGCAGCGGCAGCTTGGTCAGAAAAACTACCTAAGTAGACTCGATCGCCTTGCAAAGTAGCGGCGGGTACCAAAGATTGAATTTTGGCCATGCCCAGCGGATTTACGTACTTAGCAAACACCGAATAACGCGCTGAAATAGCCGTTGCCGTGGGGGGCTGATAGAACAGGTGATTGGCAGTGTCCGGCTTAACTGAGGGTAAAATACCATTAGTTACGGCTTGCTGACCAGCCAGCTGCTGAATGTTGGGCGGCAAAAGATTGCGGATCAGTCCATCGGCCAAATGAGTCGTAGAAGCTACGGCCACACCTGGAGTTGCTGCCTGGGGTCGAGTTAGACCGGGCAATATGGCTGACGACACTGGCACAGTTGCTGGTGGGGTGACCAGTGTCGCGGCTGGGGCGGCAGCTGTGCCGGGGATATTAATGCTATTAATATTGCTCAAGCTCAAATCGCTAAACTCACCCATCGCTAAGTCTGGGCCTTGCAGAACTTCGCCCGGTGGCACCGCCGGCAACACTGGTGCGGCAGTCAGTTGCGAGACTAGTGGCACCGCTTTGAGCAAGACTGGATTCATATTGACATAAGACATCCCACCCACGGCGGCGATCGCCAGGAGCGAAGAGCCGATCGCTACTGGCATTTTCCATTTGGGAATCGGAATTTCGGCTGGGGGCGGCGCAGTTTGCCCCAAACTTTTCCACAATTCTTGGGAAGATGGCAGATAGTCATCCCGGAGCGGCGCAATTTGTCCGGCTGGCGCTAACAAACTCAAATTCAGGCTTTCACTTTCTGGTAGTTGACCAGTCAGTACCATCTCTCCAGCAGGGGCATGGGTGTCTAAATTCGTAGATTTAATGGCCGAGACTTGCGCCTGAGCTTCTTCGTAGACGGCAAAAGGTTCAGAAGGAGGAATAATTTCGTAGTCTTCTTCGTCTTCGTCAGTCATGACTCCAGCCGAAGCAAAAGAAACGGTCAGAGGGGGCACGCTACTGGGGCTGGGATCGATCAACTCCGCCGATTCAAAAGTTTTGAGGGCATCAAATCCATTTTTCTTAGATTGCTGATACCGGGCTAGCTCTTGCTCTGGAGTTAAGTCCAGCATCGTGAGAGCTTGCTGTAGGTGTAATGAAAGGCTTTGAGGATTGGGGCTAGTAGACATTGCAGAGACTCGTGACTGTTTTCAAAAAGCTACGTAGGTTCATTCTAAACTCTAATTGGCAAAACGCCTGGGTTGGTAATAACCGCTAGTAGTATCAGGAATCAGCCACTGTTAAGCACAGGCTGCGGAAATACTTGGATGCGGAGGTTGGCAAATCCTTACAAGCTGTTCGCCCGTCCCTCACCACCGAGCCATCATCGCTAATTAATTGCACTCGCTGTCCGGGAGAATTTACACCGCGTACTGGCGATTCAGGATACAACACAATACCCTCTGGTCGAAAATCGGCGGGTAGTGGCACATCCACTAACTGCGGTGAGTCTAATCTGTCACCAGACCACAAATAAATGGCAAATTCACTCCCTCCATCGACAGCGCCGGCCACGATCAGGTATTGCTGAAGTTGTGACCAATACTCCATACTGCGAATGCCCAGACCACCTAGATCTAGTTCGATCGGCTTGCCAAAAATGGCGCGGGCAGTAGGATTCAATACTAATTCTTGAGGGTTCTTTAGTTTCAGGACGATCGCTCGACCAGCGATCAATGGATTGCGAAAACCAATTAGTATTTCTTGCCGGAGAGTGGCAGCTAGTGCCTCAATATTGAGGCCACCTGGTTGCTTAGGTGCAATTTGGGCGGCAGCGGCAAAGTTATACTTCTGCAACCGTTCATCGACTATCAGGTCAGCGATTAACTGGTGATAGGAATGGCCAACTTGCTCTAGATTCCAAGATTCCTGACTGAGTTTGGTCGCAAAAAATTGTTGCCGCTGGGGACGAGCGGCTCCTTTACTGTTGGTGCCGTGGGAAGTAATCCAGAAAGTCAGGTTCCCCAAGGTTGTGGAGCCTTCGATATCGACTTCTTTCCCATTGTTCGGCGTAAAGTAGTCGTTGATATCAAAAACCTTAATTGCTTGGCCGTCAGTATGTGCCAGGTAAATACTCAAGACATTTTGTTCATCATCGGCCACCATAAAATGCTGACTATCGACAGCCAAAGACCCGGAAGAATCACAGCGACCAAAGTGCTTGAATTCTTCCCCCACTAACAGTTTGATGCTTGCCATACTTAGCCAAAATCTCGTAGGACCTTACAGTAAATTTAATCCCAACTGCTCTGTTTCCGGTATTTGCCACGGTAAATCATGCACTGCTAGTCCTTGCTCTTGCAGAATTTGCCGGAAGTAACGGGCATTACTGGGCGATCGCTCTTCGATCGGACAATGTACAAAAAAATACGTGTCATCCGGCCATTCTTTTAAGCGTTCCGCCCAAGCCAACAGAAAGGGTTGATTAACCTCTAAGCGCGGATGGGAAACATAGCGAATCATGCTTGTCGGCGCGGTCAGTAAAGGTACCTGGGGCTTTTTGCAAATAAACGGATACTCTGGGTCAGCAGCGGTTTGATAAATGGCCTGGGTATCTAGCGTAACTTGATCGATCCCCAAACCTGCCAACATTTTTTGCAAATCAGCACTAGCCTCTGGTTGAAACCATTCCAAATTGCGCACTTCCAAGGCCAGTGGCACGCCGACTTTGACCAGATTGGTCAAAAACTTGCTCAAATCTGGCATCTTCTTAGGCTGATAGCCCGGTGGCAATTGGACAAATACTATCCCCAGCTTCTCGGCCAGCACCTCATCCACCAGTTCCAGGAAATCGATCGCCTTCGGTAATTGCGGCACCAATAAACCACTGTGTGTAAAGTCGCGGGGTAACTTTAGACAGAATCGAAAGTCAGCCGGCGTCTCGGCTTGCCACTTTTCTAAGGTTTTAATTGGTGGCACCGCGTAAAAAGTAGTATTGCCTTCCACCGCCGGAAAATACTTACTATAAATACTGAGATAATCTTTCGACCTGGTTCCTACTGGAAAAAGATCCCCTGTCCAGCCTGGAAATGACCAGACTGCACAGCCAATATAAATTGCCATTATTTTTTCTGAGTTGTTAACACCTGATCATAACGCTTGCTGACCGCCGACCAGTTCACCACGTTCCACCAAGCATTGAGGTAATCGGCTCGTTTGTTTTGGTATTTCAAGTAGTAAGCATGTTCCCAAATGTCGTTCCCCATCACTGGTAGCACCCCGGACAGTAAAGGACTATCTTGATTGGCGGTGGTAATAATTTTGAGTTGGCCATTTTGCTGGACTAACCAGACCCAACCACTGCCAAAGTGTTTGGTGCCAGCTTCGACAAACTGGGCTTTAAATTTATCGAAACTACCAAAGCTACTATCGATCGCCGTGGCTAGTTTACCAGTCGGTCCCTGACCGCCCGGTGGTCCCATAATTTGCCAAAACATGGTGTGGTTGATATGACCACCGCCATTATTGCGCACGGTTGTTTGAATGTCTTTGGGTAGTTTGCTCAGATTTTCGACGAGGTATTCGACCGATTTATTTTTCAGATCAGGATATTTAGCGATGGCCGCGTTCAGGTTTTTGACGTAAGCCGCATGGTGTTTGTCGTGATGTAGGCGCATGGTCGCGGCATCGATGTGTGGCTCCAAAGCCTGGTAATCATAAGGTAGCGGTGGTACCTTAAATTCAGTAGCGGGCTGCTGATCGGCGATGACCTTATTTAAGGTAGTGGAACTGCCCACCGACCAAACCGCTGCGGTCATACCCAGTGTTTGTAAAAATTTTCGACGCAACATATCAGAATTTTCCGAAGTTTACAAATTTTAGCTATCAGCATTATCACTTCAAATCGCTAAGTTTAATACGCGGATCGACAGCTTTTAGTAATAAGTCTGCCAGCAAATTCCCCACAATCAACATGATGGCTCCCATCATCAGACTGGCCATTACTAAATAAATATCTTTGGCTGTCACCGCTTTTAGGATTAATTGCCCTAACCCTGGCCAATTAAAGAAAAACTCGGCAATAAATGCCCCACTCAACAGACTGGCAAACTCAAATCCCAAGAGGGTAATCAGCGGATTAATCGCATTTCGCAAAGCATGGACGTAAATCACGCGGTTTTCAGGCAGTCCCTTAGCCCGTGCCGTTTGGATGTAGTCTTGGCGCAAAACATCTAACATTTCTCCTCGGGCAATGCGTTGCAAGCCAGCAAAACTAGTAATACTGAGGGCGATCGTCGGTAAAATCATGTGCCAGCCAATATCCAGCAATTGCCCAATCGGCGACAAATCGGCATGATAAATGCTGGTCCGCCCCCCGACGGGCAGCAACGGCGATAAGTACTGCGACAACATCACGAGTAACAAAGCCATCACAAAACTGGGTACCCCTTGACCGATGTAGCTAATCACCCGCAAAAACCGATCGATCGCCTTATTCTGATGTACTGCCCCCACTACGCCCAGGGGAATGGCAATCAGCCAGGTAAACAAAGTTGAGGCCACGGCTAATTCCAAAGTGGCCCGCAACCGCTGGCCAATTAACTCCGACACTGGCCGACTATAGAGGGTACTGAGGCCAAAGTTACCGTGAAAAACCACCTGACCCAACCACCGTAGATATTGATTTGCTGCTGTGGCTAGATCTTTTTTCTCGCTTAAGCCAAACTCTTCAATAATTTCTTGGAGACGTTGCTGGGAAATCTTGGGATTTTGCTTAATGGCATCCAGAAAACTCCCCGGCGAGAGCTGAACAATCAAAAAACTCAGCATTGAGGCCAATAGCAAGGTAATGGCTGCTTGGAAAAGCCGCTTCAGAATATATAGAAAAGTTTCGTTTGACCAGAGCTGACGGATCCACAGCAAAGGTTTGCGAGCTAGCGGAGTCACAGAAGACATCATAACAAGGGGGGCGAGATGGCCATTAATAATCTACGACAGTCACGATCGGGACATTGGGCAGTTTCGCGCGACCATGGAGATCTTGGAGTTCGATCGCAAACGCAAACCCTACCAGTTCACAGCCAATCTTCTCAATCAACTGCCCCGTGGCCGCAGCGGTGCCCCCCGTAGCAATCAGATCATCCACAACCAATACTCGACTTCCTGCTGGTAGGGCATCTTGGTGAATTTCTAAGCGATCGGTACCGTACTCCAACTCATACTCAATGCTATGGACAGCAGCAGGCAGTTTCTTGGGCTTGCGCACGGGCACAAAACCCAATCCCAACTGATAGGCCATCGGTGTACCAATAATAAAACCCCGCGCCTCAATCCCCACGATATATTCAGGTTTTAGTTCGGCACACTTGGTCGTGAGAGTGTCGATCAAACTCTTTAAGCCCATCGGATCGCGCAGGAGCGTCGTAATATCTCGAAACAAAATACCGGGCACTGGGAAATCAGGAACATCGCGAATCAGGGCTTTAAAATCCATATATCGAATAATTAAAATAACTAGCTAGAAGAACATAGTGCCACAATCTTAGCTCAGGAATTTTTGCTGGGCACAAAAGCTATATCAACAAGTCGGGTATCCTAGATGTATTGAAATTATCTGTGTTTCTGCCAGCTCTGCTGCTACCTATGAATGCAACCCTTGCAAATCCTGCCGTGTCCACTAGTCCGGCTCCATTTATTTTAGACAATCTCCCCCACATCCCACTGGAGACCACCGGCTGTCCCCGCCGCGCCAAACTCGAAATCGACTTATTGTTGCTAGCACTAGAAGCCCTAGAACTAGGGGGGGCAGAGCATATGCTTGAGATGGCCAAGGAGCTGGAACTAGAAGGCATCATTAAGAACCGTACAACTCTGTGGCGGTTGCGTTCTACTAATCCACTACGCCGTGCCCACAGTCGCCGAATTTTGCGGATCGATGAAGCCAAAGCGCTGGTAATTATTGGCTGTCAATTAGCCCGCCGCTTGACAGTAACGATTCGACAATTGCTACTAGAACAACAACAACTCAGCGATAAATCTCTACCGCCCGAGTGTAATTTCCGGATGTCCGAATATTTAGATTTATTTCGGGCACATTTTCGCAGTCGGATGAATCCCCGCCGCTCTTTGGTAATTGCCTACGCTGATGATGACAAACTCAATGAACTAGGAATTGATTTGCTGGGTAAACTGCTCTTCTGCACCGGCACTGCTGGCATGCAAAGATTTTGGATTAGTTTGTTTGATGGAGAACTCAAGTAATGACCATTAGAAGACAGTACAGCCTTCCAAATTGCTCGCTAATTTTGGATGGATTGGGAGAATTTAATACGGCGGCGACCGCCAACACCCGCCCCCTCATGTCTACGTTAGTAAATGCCGAGTGCCACCTGGTTGGCCATGAGCAGTCTATTAGCGGTGGTATGGAGTTTCTAAAACACCTCATTGCCACCGTCAGTAACTACACACAACGGTTTTTGAGTAGCTTCACCCATCCTTATTTAGCCGAGCAGGATGGCTCTGTGCGCCTCGAAAAAGGTGACTTAGAACACCAGCACCGCCTAATTAGTCAGAGTGAAACCACTACTACTGTCTGGCAATTTAGCACCGTCCAGCTGTTTGATTTGGTGGAGGCGATCGATCAATTTTTAGCCGACAGCATGACCCTACCCAATTTAGCGGTGGCATTGCGGCCAACGCCCAAGGGCAGTACAAATCAACTAGCATCTCAAGCGGCACCGATTGGTCTGGGTCTCACTGGTCTAGCGGCGACCGCTTTGGCTTTCTCGCTGCTGCCGGCGCCGCAGGTCGTTCCCCCCAAAGCAGTCGCTCCATTGCAGCCGACGGCTCCCGTGACTCCCAAAGCATCGCCAATCAGTAATAATCAGCCGACACCGGAAAACGCCAAAATCAATAATAATGCCACCCAAGTTGATTTTATTCAGCGCAAACTGCGCCGCGAAATCAATCAAGATTGGCCGCAGCGCACTGGTATTAGTAGCAAGCTAGAGTATCGCATTACAGTTGATTCTGACGGTAAGATTTTGAACTATCAAGCGGCGAATCTAGCCGCTGATGGCCAACAAGATTTAACTCCATTACCGAAGCTAGTACCGAAACCGAAGAAGAGTGATGCCAACAACCTCACCGATTACAAAGTGGGATTTACGCCGAATGGGGCATTAGAAATCGCGCCTTTTTACTTGCTCAAAAACAAAGCAACTTTAGGCCAGCCGATCGCCGATCCAGCC
This sequence comes from uncultured bacterium, assembly GCA_964247125.1. Taxonomy (GTDB): domain Bacteria; phylum Cyanobacteriota; class Cyanobacteriia; order Cyanobacteriales; family Chamaesiphonaceae; genus JAAFHZ01. Next base: position 46,901 of record CAXTSZ010000013.1, on the reverse strand, counting down.
AAAATACAGGGGCTAGTCGCCGAAATTAATAGTAAAGTACAGATGCAAAAAAAACCGACCTTTAAGCAAGATATTGCTTATCGAGTAGCTGCGGATGAAAGTGGGGCGATCGTCGATTATGAGCCGATCGACAAAACTAAAAACCAAGCAGCATTTGACTATGAGGCCGAAACACCGCTACCAAACGTTACTAAGTATGATGCCCAAGCCGCTGCTGGCCAGAAACCCATCGCGCACTATCTGGTGGTTTATCAACCCAACGGCATCGCCAAGGTGACTCCCTGGAAAATAATTAAATAATGTTGCATGTGGCTGTCTGTAGCCCCCGACTAGCCACTATGCTGGAGGATGAAGCCCAAGCATTCTAGTCGGGGAAACACCACATGATCGAGAAGATTTTAATTACTGTTGCTGGGTTAGGACAGTGTGAGCAAATGCTCAAGATGTTGCTAGAAATCCCCGTGATACAGCAGGCCAAAATTACGGTACTGCATGTGGTATCACCCCAAGTGACGGCGGAGCTGATGGCCGAAAAGCTGGCAGCCGGCGGCAAAATATTGGCACAGGCCGTCGAGAGTTTGCATCTGCCACCAGCACAACTGAAACCAATGCTAATCCAAGGTGAACCGAAAGATACTGTCTGTCAGGTCGCGATCGAGGAACAGGCCGATCTATTAATCATGGGTTCGCGGGGGCTGTCGCGACTGGAATCGATCCTATCCAATTCAGTGAGCCAATATGTATTTCAACTGGCTTCTTGCCCGATGTTGCTAGTCAAAGATGATGCTTATATTAAGCACCTCAGTCGGGTAATGGTGGCCTATGACGACTCGGTATCCGCCAAAGCCTCGCTTCAGATGGCTCTATCACTCCTGCGCGACATTAAAGGCGGTCAGCTAATTTTAGCGAGAATTGTCGCAACCCAAAAATCGGCTGGTGAAATTGTACCGGAGAAAGATCCAGTATTGATGCCTGCAATCGCTGTGGCCAAAAAAATGGGGGTAGCTTACAAATGTGTCGTAGCTGGGGGCAATGCCGGCCAGGAAATCTGTGCGTTGGCCGAGGAGTATAATGCTGACTTGTTAATGCTTGGCTCACCAGAACGACGGCCATCGATCGCTAAAAGCTTGCCAGATCTCGATCGACTGTTGGGCAGTTCGGTTTCGGACTACGTGCGCGTCCATGCTCCCTGCCCGATTCTGCTCACGCGCTCCCCGCGTTGATTAAAATTTGGCTGAAATCTAGACGGTGGGCAGCGCCCACCTAGTAGTACTGGTTTTTCAAGTCGCTGGAGTACGAGCGTAATCATCCGCAAAACGCACGATATCATCTTCGCCCAGATACTCGCCATTTTGAACTTCGATCATGATCAAGGGAATTACCCCGGGATTTTCCAGTCGGTGGCTGGTACAGGGCGGAACATAGGTAGATTGATTGCTATATAAAATCTTTTCGACATCATCGCAAGTTACTTTGGCGGTTCCCGATACCACAATCCAGTGTTCACTGCGGTGATGGTGTAATTGCAAACTCAAGCGGTGATTTGGTTTGACTTCAATCCGTTTAATTTTGTAACCTTTGCCCTCTTCGAGGACGGTGAAAGAACCCCAGGGTCTTAATTCAGTGGCGGCGATCGAATTAAATTCGGATGTAGACACCGGCACGTCAGTTTGAATTTCTAGCATGTTTGATCCTCCAGGATTTTTACCACATTCTGAAATTCTACTCACAAAAGTTGCCAATTCCATCAGTAAGATCGATCGATCCTGCTTAACCCGCCCTTAATTTTCACAATCCCCCATCCCAATAAATTAGTAGCCATGAGCGTTCTCCTTCGATTCCAAGCCATTATCGATCCCCCCCAGGTAGAGGCTAATTTTCAGTATCCTTGGCAGATTTCGTCAGCTAAACCGTCTTGCCGTCTATCTGGAAATATGACGGAGGCAGAAATTGGGTTGGTGTTCTTACAGTTGGTGCAATACAACCAAGTAGATTTCAGCGGTGACATCTCAACTGTCTTAACGCGATTGATTGCAGCGGATCGCTTGATCTTGCCGGGTGGGATTCAGGTTTTGTTGAGTGATGGTCGCGATATTACCCCTGGTTGTTGCTGTGGATTAGAAACCTGGCGAGAATGGCAGACCTTTTTAAAAACAGGTAATACACCTTGGTTAGGACACGACCCTAGTCCGTGGCTAGAGAGGCAGGGGCAGCTGGTCAGGATTTGGTCAGATGAATCAGGGCTGAACACATTCTTCGTGGATGTCCCGCCAAACGTATTTCAGGAATTTTTGCGGTTGGTGGAGCAGGATCTCCAAGCATTTTTATGGTGCGTTGAGAGTTGGGCACAGGATCTGGGCTTCGATCGCACACCGGAATTAGTTCAAAAGATCGATCGATGTTTCGATATCGGAAGAATACCAACGATCTATAGATAAACATCTAACCCAAAATGAGTTATTGATTTTGACAAAGCATTGTATAGTCCCACTTGGATACTGATGTGCGTCAACAGTTAATCGATCGCCTAAGCTACAGTAGATTCGTTTTAGCAATTACTAGCATATGAGAATTAAACATATAAAAGTTGATAATTTTAAATCTTTAGTTGATTTTGATTTACCCTTGGCTAAGTTTAGTTGTTTGGTGGGGTTGAATGGTGCTGGTAAATCAACAGTATTACAATTCTTGGATTTCTTATCTCAACAAGTTAAAGGTGACATAAATGGTTGGCTAGAAAAACGACAATGGAAAGCATCTGATTTGAATTCAAAATTGACGCGTAAGCAGAATATAAATTTTACGATAGTATTTTCTTATAGAGATAGTTTTGAAAATGATGCTGAAATCAATTGGTCTGCGAGTTTTAATCGCCTAACATTGCGTTGCACTTATGAAAATATAGGGAAGTATAAAGACAATAAAGATGGAAGTGAAAACACCATATTGCTACTCGTTAAAGATGGGGAATATCTTATCCCTACCTTCACTCAAACAGGACAATTAAAAAGTGCTTTACATGGAAAGAATGAAATTGAATTTGATTATCAAGGGTCTCTGCTTTCTGGAATTAAAGAGTCTCGTCTACCTGGAGACTTACTCCAATTAAAAGGTTTTCTTGACAATCTACATGCGCTTGATCTTCTAACTCCTGAGTTGCTTAGAAAAAGAACAAGAGATGCCGGTAATAGTTTAGGATTGGGTGGTGAAAAGCTATCAGCTTTCCTGCATGAAATAGGTGAAGAAAAACGAGTTGTTATTCAAGGGAAACTTGCTGAGATTTATCCACAGTTCAGACAAATAGACACATCAGCTCTTCGCTCTGGCTGGAAAAGTCTCACCGTTCGAGAGCAGTTTAAAGATGTTGTTATTAAAACGGAAGCTCGGCATGTGGCTGATGGATTACTGCGAATGTTGGCCATTTTCGCTCAACTATCCAAAGATCAAAGTTTTCTATTACTAGATGAAATAGAAAATGGTGTGAATCCAGAACTGATAGAATTTTTGGTAGATCAACTAGTGGAAGCTTATTCCCAAGTCCTAGTTACTACTCATAGTCCAATGGTACTTAATTATATGGAAGATGAGATTGCGATCGAAGGTATTATCTACATATACAAACAACCAGACGGCGAGACTAAAGCCATCCGACTTTTTGATATTCCTTCTATGCGTAAAAAACTAGAAGTGATGGGAGCAGGCGAAGTTTATGAAGACACCTTGTTAACCCAGCTCAACCAAGAAATTAGCGAGATTGCCTGATGTTCTTGATCCTCAGTGGCGAAGGAGCTTCCGATATTGGTCTATCGGATCGTGAAATTGGCCCGATGACAAAACTAGTGGATTTATGGATTACCAAGCAAATTGGGTATTCATTAATCGAAGGAAATCAATACATGATTGTCTCAGAGCAGGATTTGGTCAAGAAAGCCAAAGAAATAAAGGCTCGATCGCAGAAAGGCAAAAAACAGAAAAGTGAAACCCGTTATTTCTATAAAAATGCTCGGGCTTTAGCTCTGCTAGCTCATCAGAAAGGGCAGGAGCTGGGCGGTGAGATAACTTTGGTTGCCGTATTATTTAGGGATGCCGATGGTACAGCAAGTTCTGATCGAGGAGAATGGGCTGATAAGTGGCGATCGATGTTGAATGGCTTTGAAGTTGAGGGGATTTCTACTGGTGTTCCAATGCTGCCCAAGCCTAAATCTGAAGCTTGGATCTTGTGCGCTCTAAGGAATAATTATCAATATTGTGCGAAGCTCGAAGATGAATCCGGTAATGATAATTCACCGAATCCTCTCAAAAAGCAGTTAACTAAACGTTTGGGTGAGCCAGTATCTAAAGAATTACTTAATGGCAAAATTGATGATGGTGCGATCAATATCGATCAAATCGTAGATATGCCTAGTCTCATGGCATTTAAAAATAGATTGAGCGAAGTATTGAAAATGTAAAATCCATCACTAGGCTATAAAAGATGATCCTCGCGGTGACCAGCATTGGTCAAAGCCAAAAATATTTCTTCCAGATTGGCGCGGCTACGACGCACTTCATGCACTTGAATACCTTCTTGTACCAAAGCCGTAATCATTTCTGAGCCAATATCTTGCCCAGCGATCGATCGAACTCGCATCCAATGTCGCTGCTCTAAAACATTCTCACTAGGATCAACTGTCGGTATTAATTCCATTGCTTGGATCTGAGTAATATGGCTGAGAGTGGCTTGGACGATCGCCGGATCACCAGAAAATTCTAGTTCATAGCGGAGATCTGCTCCCACTGCTTGTCCTAAATTTGCCGGAGTATCCGTGGCAATTACTCGCCCGCGATCGATAATTGTCAATCGTTGGCAGATCATCTCTACCTCCGTGAGCAAATGACTAGAGAGTAAAATAGTATGATCCTGCGCTAGCTGCTGAATCAGACTGCGCATATTAATAATTTGATTGGGATCTAAACCCTTGGTTGGCTCATCCAAAATAATCACTGGCGGCTGATGCACGATCGCCTGGGCAATTCCTAACCGCTGACGATATCCCTGGGACAGCTTCCGAATCAGGCTGTGCTGATACTCTCCTAAGCCACAGAGATCGATCGATCTCTGTACCCGTTGCTGCTTCTGATGGCTAGGAATTTGCTTGATGTCTGCCGCAAAATTCAAAAAATGCGTCACCGTCATTTCGGTATACAGCGGCATTACTTCTGGCAAATAACCAATCTGCTGACGGGCCTGTAAGGGCTGCTGGTTAATATCATAGCCAGCGATCAATGCGGTACCATCGGTAGCCCCCAACGCCCCAGCCAAAATGCGCAGAATGGTCGTCTTGCCTGCTCCATTGACTCCCAGTAAACCCATAACTTCACCCTGGTTCACCGTAAAACTGACTTGATCGATCGCCCGAGAGCTGCCGTAGTCTTTACTTAGATTAGTTACTTCAATCATTTATTGACTAAGCATCCTGACAGCAGAGAAGGTCAATGCTATAATAGCAAAGCTAAATTTATTTTTTGGTCTCAGGTCCAGGTATATTAGGAGTAAGAATGACCCAAGTTGTATTAGGTGAAAACGAAGGAATTGATTCGGCGCTGCGTCGCTTCAAGCGTCAGGTATCAAAGGCCGGAATCCTAGCCGATGTGAAGAAAAATCGCCACTTCGAAACCCCCCAAGAAAAGCGCAAGCGTAAGGCTGTAGCTGCTCGTCGGAAAAAGCGCTTCCGTTAAGGAATTTGGTATTTGTGATAAAACTAAGGCTCTGTGGCGTGTCCATAGAGCCTTCTCAATTATAAATCTTTAACATATGCATACAGTCTCTCTAGTTTTATTAGAAATCCTAGTGGTGATCGGTGTATCCCGAATGGTGGGACTGGGCTTCCGAGCCATCAAGCAACCCTTGGTCATTGGCGAAATCATGGCCGGCATTATGCTCGGCCCCTCCCTGCTGGGGTTGATTGCGCCCCAGCTTACTGCCGGACTGTTTCCGGTAGAGACTGCGCCGATCTTGGAAGTATTAGCTCAGATCGGCTTGATTTTCTTTATGTTTTTAATTGGGCTAGAGCTAGATCCAAAATATTTAAAAGGCAATATGAACGTGGCGATCGCCACCTCCGCCGTCGGGATTATCTTGCCCTTCAGCCTCGCGGTGGGGCTAGCCGTCTGGCTCTATCCGATGGTAAATAATCCGGCGATCTCACCATTAGCTTTTAGCCTCTTTCTAGGTTCAGCATTGTCTATTACTGCTTTTCCGGTATTGGCTAGAATTATTAGTGAAAATGATCTGCAAAATACCCGTTTAGGCACTCTGGCTCTGACCTGCGCAGCGGTAGATGATGTAGTAGCTTGGTGCTTACTAGCAGTGGCCATTGCCGTCGCCAGAACTAATAATATAGTCACGGCTCTGCCTACTATTTTTTCTGCCCTATTCTATATCGGCTTTATGCTGACCGCTGGTCGTTGGCTTCTGCAAACCTTATCAGCTCATTACAATCGATCGGGTAAAGTTTCCCAGCTCTTGTTAGCAGGGATTTATCTGTCGGTCATTACTTCTGCTCTCATTACCGAAGCGATCGGCATCCATTTTATTTTTGGGGCATTTTTGCTGGGGGCGGCTATGCCCAAAAACCCCGGTCTGGTCAAAGAAATCGCTGAAAAAACCGAAGATTTTGTTTTAATATTTTTGCTCCCAGTCTTTTTTGTCTACAGTGGCCAGCACACCAGAATTGGTCTAATCGATACCCCCCAACTCTGGCTAGTCTGCGCGGCGATTTTGGCGGTCGCCATTCTGGGTAAATATCTGGGCGTTTATTTAACCGCTCGCCATTTCCAGCTTGGTCATCGGGAAGCCTCTGCCCTTGGTTGGTTGATGAACACGCGGGGTCTCACGGAGCTAATTGTGCTGAACATTGGTCTGAAGTTAGGGGTGATTTCGGATCTGCTGTTTGCCATGCTAGTAATTATGGCACTCACCACCACTTTTATGACTTCACCGTTACTGGAATGGACTTACCCCAAAAGGCTCATTCGAGAGCAGTCTCTCAACACCACCGAGGCTCCCACCAGCCCACCAATAGCTCAATATAATGTGCTGGTGCCAGTAGCTAATCCCCGCACCCAAAAAAGCTTAATTCAACTAGCGATCGCCATCGCCCACAACCCGGCTGAATCATCGCTGGTTCATCCCTTAAGCCTCATTGAACTAGAGGAAGACTATCTCTACCAAAGCTCACCAGCCGAAGTAGAACGACTCATTAATCAACGACACGAACAACTAGCCCAGTTGATCGAGACCATTGAGCCACCAACCTTGCAGTCCATGATTAAGCCGATCGTCCAGATTGGCTATGATGTGGCCAAAAAAACGGCCATGCTCGCTAAACTTGAGCAACCAGATTTAATCTTGCTGGGCTGGCATCGATCGGCTTTTACCAAAGACCGACTGGGTGGCCGCGTGCGGCAAATTTTAGCCATTGCCCCTGCGGATGTAGCCGTCTTGGTAGATGCCAATGCTCCCCCAGAAATTCCGCAGCAAACCTACGACAAGATATTAGTCGCTTATACAGCCAACACTCACGATGACCTAGCTCTGGAGCTAGCGCTACGCTTGTTATTTAATGATGACCAACGACAACTACACCTGCTCCAGCTCTTACCTTCATCGGCGACAGTCAGTGAACTTAGCTACGAAATGAATCAGTTGATTGCCGATCTACCGTCCGATGTCCGATCGCGCATTCAGATGGAGACGATCGCTAATACCAATTTGATGGAGGCTGTGATTGCCCAGTCGCAAACGGTGGATCTGACGATCGCCGGCACCAGTCGTAACTGGGGTGTACAAAGGCAGACATTAGGACGTTACACCGATGAGCTGGCCTTGCGCTGCAATTCACCGCTGTTAATTACCCGGCGTTACAGTCAATTGACTTCTCACCTGGGCTTTTTGCTCAATACCAACCAAGAATTAGCGAAGGAAGTACTGGCTGCCGAGCAATCACCAGCATCACCACGGTAAAGCAAGACACCGCCTAGATGATTTCTAATTCATGTTCTTGTAGATGTGCCCGAAATTTCGGGCTATCAAATTTCACGATCCAAGGGAAGTTAGCACTCACTGGTCGCCCTTGCCACTCTGTCAGGATCTTTTCGATCGAACCCTCATTGCCCTTGATTTCGACAGGCTGACCTTTACCGCCAGGAATGTGGTACACAATCACAGATTCAATTACACGGACGCGATCGCCAACTTTCATAGCTTTTCCTGAAATATTTTACGACGTTGACTGTCGCCAAGGGTGGTGGGCAGAGTCTTTTCATTTTTGCATATGTTGTTACTTTCGCAAACAGGTAGTTCTTGCAACTGTTGACAACCTGGGGGTATGGGGTACAAAACAACGTTCCCTGATACTCTGGTGGTGTAGCCTCCTTCCCCCATCAAGTTATGCCCCTTGGAAACGAACCAGCCGAAATCTTACAGCCCCAGTTTTTTTATCAATCGCGCAAGTTCTCCGTCCGTGGCGATCGCCTCCGACTCCCCAATGGTGTCGAAGGCGACTGGATGTGTGTGCAGCATCCCGGTGGCGCCATGGTCGTACCAGTTACCCCAGATGGACGGCTAATTTTAGTGAAGCAATATCGGTTTGCAGTGCGTGGCCGGATCTTAGAGTTTCCCGCCGGGACACTAGAAGTCGGCGAAAATCCGGCAGCGACGATTAAGCGGGAGATTGAAGAAGAAACTGGCCACCAGGCTAGCAAATGGACAGATTTGGGCGAGTTCTTTTTGGCTCCTGGCTATTCTGATGAAATTATCTATGCTTTTTTGGCCGAGGGCGCAGTGCCATTACCTCATCCGCCCGCGCCAGATGATGACGAAGATATAGAAGTAGTATTCATGACTCCGACGGCACTAGAAGAACAGATTTTTGCGGGGGCGGGCATTGATGCCAAGTCGATCGCCGCCTATTTCTTGGCCAAACGGTTTTTGGCTTAAATCATACCGGGCTTTGACCATAAACAGGCAAGACCGATTGCCAAGTTGGCCGATCGCCATTGTCCCACCGCAGCTGGGCTAATTCCCACACAGCTTGCACTGTATCACCAAGATCAGCGTTAGCGGCAATCGATACAAGCTGTGCCGCTGCTAACGTTGGCTCCCACTCAGCCATCGTTGTAACTCGATGGGCTTGCAGTACCGTTAGCTGTGGTAGCGATCGATTAACTTCATAAATTCCCGCATGAATCTGACCCCGTTGAGCCGGAATTTCGACGGCAATTGTCCCATTGCGGCCCTGGCTCCAAGCAATCGCCGCCAAGCTCGAAATACCAAACACTGGAATTTGCAGCTGCTGACTAATAGTACGGGCGGTCACCACCGCTAGCCGCGTGCCGGTAAATCCGCCAGGTCCGATCGCCACCGCCACCCAATCCAGCTCTGCCCACGACTGGGGAGCCATAAACTTAGCCAAATAAGAATGCAGCACATTCGAGGTATCCCGCCCTAGTGGCCAAGACTGTGCCCGACAGATCTTACTCTCTAGATCGCCGATCGCTAGTCCCAATGCGGGGCTACTAGTATGCAGCGCCAGCCCGTATTTCGCCATAAATTTTAATTGTTTTATCCCAACTGCCCCGACTAAATTTAGCACTATCCAAGCTAAAAATCAGGGCTTTGACAGCACGGTTAAAGTCCGTGAGTACTTCGACAAGTTGACCGCTAGGCAAATGCCAGAGCCACACGGAAACATAAAAATCCCCCTCACCTCATCAGCAGTAGGGGGATTAAATGTAAAGGATCAACCTAAATTCTAAAATCGGGTCACTATACACCCAGCTTGGCTGCAATTTTGCTCAGTGCCTTGCCATTGCCCACCAACAGGGTATGATTTTTGTCCACAAAGGTGCCAGTCAGTGTTGGTGGTGGAGCGGGTGGAATCCCCAATTTCTTCAAAATTGCTACGACAATAGTGCGATTTTGCAATAGAAGTTGATGATTTTTTTCTGCTTGATCACTGGCTGACGCACTGGGCAAACCGGGAATTGTCGCTCCAACTTTTTTGGCGATGGCCTTAAATGTTTCTTGATTTTGTAAAATCAAGGATTCATTTTGTTTTAATGGTGCGCCACTAGTCGGAACTTTTAAAGGAGAAGTAATACCCACAATTTTGCGAGCTAAAGTCCCATTTTTAATCAACAGCTCTCTGTTTTCTTTGACGAGAGCACTTTGATCCGCTTGGGCAACAACAAACGGAATGTTGCCATGCAACTGGTGCCAAGTAGCAGCTTCAACTGACAAAGATAAAGTATTTAAACTGGTCACGAACACGCCCGAACCCAAAAATAAAAACAACTTACGCATTGATATGAAGTTCCTCACTTGAACTATGTAATGTCTTAATTAGAATTAGAAAAACAGGGTACTTACACCCAAATAAACTTATTCCATTGGCAATAATTTAGCAATTCAAGATAACTATTTCCGTATCAATACATACTATTTTCTATTAACATCAACTCAATACAATTTGTAATATAAAAAACTACTCACTAAAATGTTGATTCTATCTCAGTTTCATTAATCTGCGACATTCACATCCAAGGACGGAGATTTCTTTTTGTACATCATGTCTGCTGCCCAATTGTAAGTAGTAAACTTAGGCAATACTTCCTGACAAAAAGCCGCCGCAGCTTTCGATCGATAACGATTCGGATTCACAATTACGGCAAGAATTCTTTGGATCGTGACACCCTCGATCGATACTCGGCACATCATGCCGCTTTGCAGCTCTTTTTCAATGGCTGATATCGATACAAAAGCCGCACCCAACCCAGCTTGCACGGCATTCTTAATAGCTTCGATCGAGTTTAATTCCATCTCAATCTTTAAACGTTTGGGGTCAATATCACAACGGGTCAACACTTGGTCGATCACCTTGCGAATAGTAGACTGGGAATCGAGGGCAATAAACTTGAGCTTGTAGAGATCGTCTTTTTGAATTACCCCTTGTTTAGCAAAGGCATGATTGCTGGGCACAATTAGAGCTAGCTCATCTTCTGCGTAAGGAATAACTTCTAGCGACTCTTGCAATTCTGCGGGTACTTCACCACCAATAATTGCCAAATCCACTTGTCCGTTAGCGACACTCCAAGCTGTGCGGCGCGTAGAATGAACATGCAACTGTACCGATACCTCTGGATACTTTTCCCGAAACACGCCAATCATGCGTGGCAACAAGTAGGTACCAGTGGTTTGCGAAGCGCCCACAATCAGCGTCCCGCCTTGTAAATTTTGCAGATCTTCGATCGCCCGACAAGTTTCTTGGCAAAGCGTCAGAATCTTATCTCCATACTCCAGTAGTAAATGTCCGGCTTCAGTAAGTTGAGCGCGTCGGCCACCTCGATCGAACAAAGGCACATCTAACTGTCTTTCTAGGTTTTGAACTTGTAAACTGACGGCTGGTTGAGAGACATACAAACTGTCAGCAGCCCGCTTAAAGCTGCCTTCAGCCGCGATTGCTTTTAAGATGCGCAACTGATCTAAAGTAAAAGGGAGGTCGGACATAGCCTAAATCTTTAGCAGACGAATAGGGAAGAGCTACGGACATCGGCCGCAACTCCTCAATTATCTACGAAAGTTGATTTTTTATAATAAAAACTTATGTTACAAGTGGCATCCCTCCCCCAAACCAGTTAAAAACTTGATAACAACATGGGTAGCACCGAACCCAGGGCACTGAGGGCAAAGATGGCGAGCATCGGCGAAAGATCAAAGTTGCCCAGCGGCGGGATGATGTTCCGAAAAATATTGAGGTAAGGATCGGTGACTGGGCTTAAAACGCTGGCAATCTGTTGCATCCATTCCACGGCGGGAAACCAAGTCAACAGCAAACGCACGAAGATCAGGGTGCTGTAGATATTAATGAAATTCAGAATACTGGTTATTAATAAAGCAGAGGTCATAATTATGGGGGAATGTTTGCAGACTATATTCAGATTTTAGCTGATTCAGCCATCAGCAACTAGGCTTCTGGCGGCCGAGCAGATTGCTGCTCTTCGACCAGCGGCATTTCGTCTAGCGGGACACCATTTAAAGAAGACCGCACCTGATCGATCGCCCCATTTAAGTCCGCAATCTTATTTTCCAGACTTTGGCGCGCTGATTCCATGACTTCACCATTAGCCAGACCACCGGGAGCGCGGGCTTTGATCCGCCGTAAGACATCTGGCTCTTGGCCATTGAGTTGCCGACTGGCCAAGACGGCACCGATCGTGCCACCAACCAATCCCCCCACCAGACTGCCCAGCAAGAAACCAGTACTAAAACCATCGCGTTGACTCATGTTCTTCTCCAGTAGGTTGCTAAATTTTGTTGAATATTAGAGCTATTCTATTACTTTCTAGATTGCCCTGATCGGTGCATCATAGCTCAGGTACCAAACGCGCGATCGCCAACATCACCCAGTCCCGGCACAATAAAGCCGTGCTCATTCAAACCTTCATCAATCATAGCGGCATAAATTTGCAGAGCTGGATAATCGATCGCCAATTTTTGCAGCGCCGGTGCGGCCACCACAATACTAATAATTCTAATCAAGCTCGGATCGGCACCCCGTTTAGTTAACTCGCTCATCGCCTGTCCAATTGTCCCGCCGGTGGCCAGCATTGGTTCCGCAATCAAAATATGGGTGGTAGCCGGAATCTGGTCGGGTAGTTTATTGAGATAACAATGGGGTTGGAGGGTCTTTTCATCGCGGGCAAAGCCCAAATGAAAAACACTAGCCTCCAAAGGTAATACCGACTGAATCCCTTCCATCAGGCTCAAACCCGCCCGCAGAATAGGGACGATCGCTAGGGGAGTTTGGGGATTAATAAAAGTAGCAGTGGTTTCACCGACTGGGGTAGTGACCGGAATATCGATCGTGGGTAGCCAGTCCCGGATGGCTTCGTAGGTCAACCACTTACCCAGTTCTGACATCGTTTGCCCAAAAACCTTAGAGGGGGTGTCAGCGCCCCGGGCAATCCCCAGCCAGTGCTTGATCAGGGGATGGGGTGGTACAAAGATCCGGAGTTGGTTCGCCATAGATATTCCCAAAAACAAATCTAAATTTAGCACGGCGATGGCTCCACCGCTGGCTACCAAAGTTTCAAGATAGAATGGGAAAGCCCATCTTTACATGTTGGAATATTCCAGTTAACCATGCCGACCACTCCTGATGAGAGCAAAGCTACCACAGAACCCACCGCCCATCCCGGTCGTACTCCTTTGCTGACTCGATTGTGGCGTACCTGGGGCGAAAACGCCCAAATCTTGCTCGTGGCCATGCTGCTGGCCTTTTTTATTCGGACTTTTATTGCGGAGCCACGTTTTATTCCTTCGGCTTCGATGCTACCCACTTTGCAGCTGGGCGACCGATTGGTGATCGAAAAAATTTCCTATCGGCTACATCCACCCCAGCGCTTGGATATCGCTGTTTTCCTGCCGCCCCCACAACTTCAGGATAACTACGATCCAGATCAAGCATTTATTAAGAGAGTCATTGGCATACCAGGCGATCGCCTGACCATTCAACAAGGACATGTATATATTAACGACCAACCGTTGACCGAACCTTACCTAGCTAACGGTGCCCAATTGCAAGACTTACCTTTGACAACTGTCCCCCCCGATCAATTGTTTATGATGGGTGATAATCGCAATAATAGTAATGACTCTCGCTATTGGGGGTTTTTGCCGCTCAAGAATGTGATTGGCAAAGCCGTGTTTCGGTTTTTCCCGATCGATCGCCTAGGTGGATTATGAGTTACGAGGACTAGGCGAAGCCAAATACCGTTGGTCGATTAGTACGTAGATCGAATCCATTGATATATTCTGTGGGCTGGCTGGCATCGAAGACTAGCTTGTCAATAAAGGCTTTATCGCCTTGTTTTTTGATGGTGTCGTTGGGTAAATTTAGCCCGACCGCCTTAGCCACTTCCTTAAAAACATCTTGGGGATAGGCAGCGGCAATCAGTTTATCGGCATCTTTGGGATATTCAAACAGGTTCAGCTGATTCCAGCGCACCATTTGAGTTAGTACCCAAACAGCATCCGAATGCCAGAGATAGTTGGCATTGTTGGGATCTTGGAGGTAGTCGAGTTTATCGACAAAGTGGAAGATTTGAAAATCGGGGATGCTGTGTACCGTGGGCTGAGATTTAGGATCGACTGATTGAGATTTAGTTTCTAGTCGGTCATATTGATAAGTACCCGTCAATAACGATTTGAGACTCTTGGCATCACTGCCATCAAGGTAATCGGTTTTAGCCAATTGTTGGGCCAGCGTGATAGGAGTCTTTTCTTCTTCTTTGCGCAAGCGCTCCAGGTCACAAAACTGGCAAGCAGCCAGCACGGATGCCACTACCGCCTTGGCGGTGATCGGTTTGGTCTTCACCCAACTTTCGGTAGTAGCCAATATTTTATCGGGATGTCCCCGCCAAATATCTCGATCGACATAGGCTGTAAATCCACTCTTGTCTTTAATGAGCTGCTGATTGGTAGATTCTTCTAGCGCGTAGGCATCAATTTTGCCAGATTGCAGGCCAATCGATAGGTTTTTATCATTAACTACTTGGAATTTGAAGCTTTTGTTGGGATCGATCTGCATGGAACCCAACCAGTAGCGAGCCAAGTAATGAGACATGGAGGCGGGGTGATCGATCGCAAAAACGGGCGGTTCTTTAAAACCACGTAAATAGCTACTATATAGGTCATTAAATTCGCGCCGATAGTTGAATTTATAGTGAGGACGCATCCCGCCATCCCAGGCTTTCTTGCTCATCCCCATACTGTTGCTATTGAGGGTCATCCCCATCAAAGCGACAATCGGCGACTTGTCTTTGTTAATTTGTGACCATAAAGGCAGCGCAAAGTGGGTCTGAGCCACATCTACTTTGCCCTTGGTCAAAGCTTCTTGAAGGGCTTCCCCGGTGGGGAATTTAACTAGCTTTACTGTTAATCCCTGTTCTTTGAAAAATCCTTTGTTTTGAGCGATCACCAGTGGTAAACAACTGATTGATGACACAAAGCCAATGTTTATTTCTTTCTGCTCTGGCTGGCCAAAGGCCACGGGCTTGGCTTGATTAACACCTTTACTACAAGCCGCAAAAGCTAGGCTAGCAGTAGTTAAAGTGCCATACTGTAAAAGATATCTACGCTTCATTGGTTGCCAGCTAGGATGCTCAGGCGATAGAAAGATTAATCGAGACTAAATCCTACAGTATTGTCAGATCCAGGGTCAAGTTTACTACTTGAGTATGCGCATTTTGGTGATGAAGATAATCGATTGGGCACAGCCGACGCAATGTGCAGGAGTTTTCCCACAGAGTTCCGCACTTGGCAATCATTTAGTGATAGATTCTTGGCGATGTTGGTTCCTCTATTTTTGCTAGTTTTATGCCCCCTTCCGACTATTCCGCCACCGATGTCCAAGCATTGTTCGATCGCATTGCCCCCGTCTATGACCAGCTCAATAACGATCTGAGTCTCGGCATCCATTGGGTCTGGAAACAAATGGCGGTGAGCTGGAGCGGCGCGGCACCGGGAAACTGTTGCCTGGATTTGTGCTGTGGCAGTGGGGATATTGCCCAGCTATTAGCCAAACAAGTGGGTGCCACTGGCCGGGTCTATGGTGCCGACTTTGCGGCAGCCCAGTTAGCCACCGCCGCCCAGCGGGCGACCCAGCGATATTTACCTACTGCGATTGAGTGGATTCAGGCTGATGCTTTAGACCTGCCCTTTGCCGACAATTTTTTTGATGCCGCCACGCTGGGCTACGGCTTACGTAACGTTACGGATATACCGCGCTGCTTAACTGAACTGCGGCGAGTACTGCAACCAGCTAGTAAAGTTGCCATCCTGGATTTTCACCGACCTCACCACTGGTTGGCCGCACAGTTTCAAAGCTGGTATTTGGATCATATCGTGGTGCCCACTGCCCGTCGTTACGACATGACGGATGAGTACGCCTATCTAATGCCCAGCGTCGCACAATTTCCGATCGGTACCGCCCAGGTTAAACTAGGATTGGCCGCTGGTTTCACTGCCGCTACCCACTACCCGATCGCGGGCGGCATCATGGGTATTTTAGTACTATGTAAATAAACTGGGTGCTATGCCTGTGTCACTGTTTCAAATTTGGCTATACCTCGCTCCCCCGTTAGTGGGCACCGTGATTGGTTATTTCACTAATGACGTAGCCATTCAGATGCTATTTCGCCCCTACCGGGCGCTGTTTCTGGGTAAATATCAGGTGCCTTTTACACCCGGTCTGATTCCGCGCAACCAAGAACGCTTGGCCAAGCGGATCTCGGATACCATCATGGGTTCGTTGCTCACCCCGGCAGAATTGCAACGTTTAGCCAAACGGCTGCTGCAAGTAGAGCGGGTCCAAGCCGCGATCGAATGGCTGTTTCAATTGGCTTTAGACCAACTCCAGAGCGATAAAGAACAGCGCACAGTCAAAGTTTTAGCCCAAATTTTGCGCGACCTGGCCGGCGAATCTTTGCCCCGCTTACTCAAGGTGTGGAGCCGCCGTCCCCAGTTTTTAGAGGAGCAGCTCGATCAAATCTTCGATCGAGTAATGCTAGAGTTTCAGCTCAACGAAGACCAAGCCCAGCAGGTTAGTGATTGGCTAATCGATGGCATCTTGCCACCGGAAGTACTGCGGCAAGCGCTGGTAGATTTTTTGACCGATCGCAATATTCAAGTCATTGACGAGAGCATTCGGGAAAAAAGTAGCGGTACCTATTGGGTAGTGGCCAATTTGTTTGGCATTCGGAATACCCTGACCCGCTTGCGGACTTTTTGTCTGGACGAAAGAGATGCTGCCAACAAAATCATTGGGGACTTGGTGCGGGCACTGGGTTTGCGTAAAATTGTGCAAGAATGGCTACAAAATGTGTCTTTGCAAAACCTGCCAGTGATTACGGTTAAGCAATTGCGCCAGACAGTGAATGACAGTGTCCGCAGCTATATTCAAAGTAAAGGGATAGACCTGATTGAGGGGTTGCGCGACACGATCGATTGGGAAAGCGTCTCGAATTTGGCGGTGGGGCGACTGCGCAACTCAGCGGCAATTACGACTTCATTGCCAGCGGTCAGCGGTGAACTAGCCGTGGTGATCGATCGGTATTTAGAACGAGACTTGGAACAAATTGTGGCGCAAGTGATTCCGATTTTGAATATCGATCAAGTTATTATCGATCGCATCAAGTCCACATCGCCCGAAGAATTAGAAGCAGCGATTCAGGGAATTGTGAAAACCGAATTACAGGGAATTGTGACCCTGGGTGGAGTTTTGGGGTTTGCGGTCGGACTGCTGCAAACCGGTGTTTTATATTGGCAAAATACTCATTAAAGAATGAAAAAGCGTTCGAGCTATTGGCAATTGCTGCCCTATCTGCGTGCCCAGCGCCAAGTTATCGGGGTAGGTTTGTTTTGGGTATTGGTCTACACGGCTTTCTGGCCAGTCCTAGCCTGGTTAGCCGGTCAAATCAGCAAATATGTGGGCACTGATGTGGGCATGTTGATCAAGATTGCGCTGCTGGGCGGCTTGGTTTATATTTTTCAGGGAATTGCGCAGTATGGCCAGAATACAGCGATGGCCAAAGCCGCTTTGTCGATTACTCTAAATTTGCGCCAACTGGTCTATGCCCACCTCTTGCGTTTGGGTCCAGAATATTTTGCCAAGACCCAGATTGGGGATTTGTCTTATCGGCTGACTGGTGATGTCGATCGCATCGGCACCACCCTCAATAATATGCTGCATCAATTTCTGCCTTCGGTATTACAGCTGCTGGTGGTTCTAGGTGGCATGGTATATCTCAATTGGCAACTCACTATTGCCGTCTTGCTGGTCGCCCCGATCATTGCTTTGTTAGTGGGCTGGTTTGGTGAACAGGTGCAAAAGCAATCCCGCCGCAGTCAAAACCAAATCGCTAATCTGTCATCGGCAGTAACCGAAGATTTTACGGGGATTCGGCTAGTGCAGGCTTTTGCCGCCGAAGCTTTCACCCTCCGCCGTTTTATGAATAAAGCCGAAGCTAACCGACAGGCTAAGTATCAAACTGAGCGCTGGCTGGCTATTCAGTACCCAGTCCTCAGTTTTTTGCAGGTCAGTGGGGTGTTGTTGGTATTCGTGTTAGCGGGCTGGCAGGTGACGGTGGGTAATTTAACGATGCCCGGTCTAATTAGTTATTTCACGAATATTGCTTTATTGATTGACCCCATTTCTCGATTGACCAGTAACTATAGCGAACTCAAGCAATGTGAAGCTTCTGTCGATCGAGTTTTTGAGTTGTTGGCTGTGCCAGCGCTGATTATTGAAAAACCGGATGCGCGAGTGCTACCAGCTATTACTGGCCATATCAAATACCAAAATGTGAGCTTTGGCTATCAGGCAGATCGATCGGTATTACAGCATTTAGATTTGGAGGTGCAACCGGGGGAAATGATTGCCTTAGTCGGCACTTCGGGAGCCGGAAAAAGTACGATCGCTAGTCTGCTCACCCGGTTTTATGACGTACAGGAGGGGGCGATCTTGATCGACAACATCGACATTCGGGATGTAACCTTAGCTAGTCTGCGTCGCCAAATCGGCACAGTACCCCAGGATACCGTGCTATTTTCAGCCACCGTCGCCGAAAATATTGCCTTTGGTCAAACTGAGTTCGATCTGGCGGCAGTAGAAGCAGCCGCCAAAATTGCCAACG
Organism: uncultured bacterium; assembly: GCA_964247125.1. GTDB lineage: Bacteria > Cyanobacteriota > Cyanobacteriia > Cyanobacteriales > Chamaesiphonaceae > JAAFHZ01. The sequence continues at coordinate 28,166 of CAXTSZ010000013.1, read as the reverse complement.
CGCACCAGTTTATTTCGCAGCTGAGTCAGGGCTATCACACCGCCGTCGGTGAAAGCGGTACCAATTTCTCAGGCGGCCAACGGCAAAGGCTCGCGATCGCCCGAGCAGTGTTTTTAAACCCGCGCATTTTGATTTTAGACGAGGCGACATCGGCGCTAGATTCGGAGTCGGAAGCTTTGGTGCAAGAGGCATTAGAGCGCATTATGCTCGATCGCACTGTCTTCATTATTGCCCACCGCCTAGCCACTGTCCGCCGCGCCAATCGTATTTTGGTGGTCGAACAAGGTCAGGTCATGGAAGCTGGCAGTCACACAGAGTTACTAAGTATCCGTAATGGCCGCTATGCTAGCTTTCATGCGCAACAGTTCCGATAACAATTAACCCAAAAATGGAATAGCGTCATATTGCACTCTCATGTTCCACCATCCACTTAAAAATACCTAAAATCTTTTCCACCGGCGTGATTTGGTACTCGTTAGCATCGATCGTCACGTCCTGGCCGGCCAACTTCAGAAACTGCCATAATTTACCACTGGTCACACAGCCGTAAATCACGGGGATCTCTTGACCTTCGCTCTTGTTAAATAATTGGGCAGCCACCATTTCTGCTACGCATTGGCCTAAGCCCACATCCAACTCTCCCTTCTTCGCTTCCACCAGCATGATAATGGGAGCTTCGATAATGTAAGAAATCTTTGATTTACTTAGCAGGAAATCGCAAAAACCATTTAGACCCAGTTCTCGATCGACATTAAACTCTTCACCCGAAAACAACTGAATAGGTTCATGCACTAGTCGGCGCACCTCAGTTAAGATAGGGCTGACCAAAAGTTCAGACTTAGCCTTCTCTGATTTAGCTCTTTGTGCCAAGGGCAGCCATTGCTGGAAAATCACAAGAAATTCAGGCTGTGGATCAGCAGTCGGTAAGAATGCGCAGAAGGGAGCATCCAGGATATTTAATGCAAATTGGTGCTTGACGCTAGCTAGGGTGAAGTTGTTATATGCCATATGGAGATGCCTTGCAAGCAAATACTAGAGCAATTGTACCATTGATTAGATCATTGAACCCGGAATCTAAACTTTAGTCCGTTGAATATCATGCAGGATCGATCGCAAGTAGTCGATCGCCGGGGGCTGATTACCATACCGCCAAGCTACATAAGCAGAGATAATCGGCTGTACGGTGGCCGACAAAGCCGGGTCGGAGTGCTGACTCACCATCGCTAAATACTCCCCAGGTGTTTGGCTCTGTTGCTTCGGCCAGTTTTGCTCCAAGCGTTGCAGTAGTTGTTGATAAATTTGTTCCATCGGGGGCTGGCGATGCAACCATCTTTGGTACTGCCAGCGGCGGTAGTTTTTCCATAATAACCAGCCGCCAAAAGAGAGAATAATCGACAGCGACAAAGCAACAAAGGCGCCCAGCCAGCTGCCCGCCAAGAAGTTCCACAGCCAAATGATGACGATCGCTACATAGCTCCAAATGGCCGCGATCCAAGCCGTCACTGGTGAAGGCAGTAAACCGGCTACCCATTTCCAGATTTGTTGCAACACCCCAAAAGTCTGATCATCCTCGACACTGGGGGGAAAGAGCGGATGCGTGGGAATTGGATCAAAGCTGTACCAGCCATACTGCGGAAAGTAAACTTCGGTCAGAGCATGGGCATCAGTGTTTTTGACCTCGTACATGCCAGTAAACGGATTGAAATAACCGGGGTCAAATCCTACTGCCAACCGGGCGGGAATCCCGATCGATCGCAACATCATCGTGTAAGTGGTAGCGAAATGATCGGGATAGCCCCCTGGCACACAGGCAGTTTGCGCCTGTTGGCACCTGAACAAGAACCACTCGGCTAGATCCTTCCCCGCTGGGACTGGCGGCAACAGCGTTGGGTCGGCGGGGGTTTGATAGTTCTGTTTGAGGTATTGAGCTAAATAAAGAGCTGTATCATAGTTATTGCTTAACGGCTCTGGATGTTTGCTGATTTGGGTTTTCGGGTAATCGGCAACAATTTTTTCAGTAAAAGGTTGGAGCTTTTGTTGTAAGTCTGTAGGGATTTGCAAATAGTCTGGTAAAGATTTTTGGAATGCTGGATTCTCGCGAGCGTATTGATTTCGATCGAATCGACTGCCTGCTTTCGTGAGCAAATCCACGCGCCGCTCGGGTACCACCGACATCACCGTATAGGTTAGCTCGGGAGCCAAACCGACTGGCGATCGCAAGCTATCTTCTCGATCGACGGCCAGTTGTTGCGTCGGAAAATACACATCTGCCGGCAAGGTCAATGCTGGCAACACATTGGGTAGCTCGGTCACGGTCGTATAGCTTTGGATAATTTGTTTGACCGGCGCGATCGAAGTCTGAATCATCAGCGTGAATTTGTTAGCCCAATTAGAACGCTGCACTTTTTGGACATCATCGTTATGAGATATTTCCCACCCCTGCCCAGTATATTTATCGAAACCTAATACCCGCCAGAAACCCGGTGATTGCGATCGCACACGCATTACCAACTGTGGTTTCAGTTGACCACGCAAATTTTGGTTAATACGCTGATTAAAACCATAGTAAGAATTCTCATCAAATTTAGTGCTGTCTTCTTCCCCCGCAGCACCTGGACCAGTGGCGCCCTGACCCTTGCCCGCTGAATTCTCCCCTTTTTTACTTTTATAACCCGGATTAGTAATCTTTTGGCCATTGTAGTTAGCCACACTGGGTAAATCCTGACTGACTGGCATACTCTGAATTTGATAACCCGGCAAGCGGGGCATCGCCAAAAACAGTAATAACCCCAACATCAAAATAATACCGAGCAGTTTCAATAAATTTTTGATGGGTAACTGCGCCGTCTTGCCCCAGAAAACCTGACCACTTCCCCACAACGTTACTAAACCCAATCGAGAACGGTAGTCTAGCCACAACACAGGCAAAGCGATCGCCAAAAACAGCAGTAGCATCGGTGCAAAAGTCATGGTTTGACTAATCGTGGCTGCCACCGCCACCAAAATTAGACCAATCAACATGGAATAGCCCAAGTCTTTCCGCTTGGGCATATCAAAAGTATGAATAGCCTGAATTTGTACTAACAAACTGGCTAAGACTAAGCGCGTATCATTCAAACTCCCCAACAAATGCTGAAAAAAATAAGCCAAAGCCGCCAGCATGGCCGCAGACAGGGCAAATTTAATGGCGATTTGCGATCTTTGCCGTTGGCGCCAGCTCCAGCTAGCACCGATAATACTCACGGGAACCGCCCAGAGGCTCATGTGGGTATCGGCCGCCACATCGGTGGCCATGATGCCTACCGTGACCATCGACTGGATCAAAACCCGTAGTAGTAAGGAGTTTTCACAGTCCGTCATTGCCCGGCGGGCGGGGAGTCGCTGAAGAGCTTGCAACATGAATTATTCGTCAGCAGGAGGTTCGCCAGCCACTAATGGTTCTGGCTTATCATTCCCGTTGGCGGCTAGTTCAGCAACATCCTCGCCATAATCTTCCACAGATGTTTCCCATGGAAAGAGGGGCGGTTCCTGATCATGATCGGTCGGGAACCTTTTTTTGATTAAAAAATACACGCGTTTCTCTACTACTCCGATGATGGATTTCCCGCCAATACAACCGCGCCAAAATTAGAGTGATTAACATCCGAAAATGTCGATCGCTCTTTGGACTAGGTGACCAAGATGGTCATCGCCACCGCTGCTGTACTGAAAGATGCTGTTACTTTTGACTATTCAAAAGCCCCCAGCTACGATCCGGTGAGATTGGCAATCCGGAAAATCGCTGTAAAATCTAGAGAATATTGAGTGAAGGAAATTATGGTTGTGAATTTAGAGCAACAGATCCAAAAACTGATCGATCAAGCTCCCCCCGACTTGCAACAGCCGATCGCACACATCGCCCCCATACTGCATCAAATAGCCGCAGATTTAACGCACCAATCTTATTTTATTGGCCAAAATCAGGCGCAAGAGTGGATTGTAATTACCTTGGAAAATGGCCAACAAATCCAGATGGATGCCGTCTATGCCTTTGGTCACCGCCAAGACGCGCTGACATTCTACGGCACCACTGAAATGGCCGTAGAAATGCCCGTAATTGATTTGTTGTTTCAACTCCTCGCGCTCGATTCCATTCACCAACTGATCTTTTTTGATGAAGAGAGCAATATGGAGTCGGGACGGACACTGATTCGATCGGACATTCAACAGGCCATCGGGCAACAGATCCAAAATGGCCAGACCTTACCACCAGATGTTTGTTGATTTTCTCTGTCTAAATACATGAATTTATGTAACCAGATTTATCGAAAGATTGAGGAATTCTCATAATTGAGCAGATCGACCCTAATATATAGACAACTACATTAATTTTTAAAACCGAGTGCCACCGATTATGGACAAGCTGCAACGGTACCGGGTGGTTTGCACCCTTTCTTTTAGTGATATTTATGGCCAAATTGTGGTGTGGCTGATGGTAATTTTCCTCAGTTTGGCATCAGCACTGGCTTTGTGGAGTAGTATCCGCCAAATCTATGCCATGGCTACTGTTGGATTAATTTTAGTACTGTCTTTACCATTCTTGCTATTTGCCTTTGTCACGACGCTCCTCAATCATATTGAATTTGTTCCTCTAGAAGAGCATCAAAGTACGCGCAGCGGCGCGCGGCGCATGGCCACCCCGGCTGCTCCCATCGCTGGCATGACTAGTTCCGCTCTCTAAAATTTGGCGTTAGCTCAAAAAGGCTCTGTTTAGTCCCGAGCCTTTTTGAGCTAGCAATGATGATAGAATAGACCACCATCAAGGCATTTAGCCCGATAATTCCTATCCAATTAGGCTATTGCTATGCATCGTCTTGTCAATCAAATTGAAGCCATTTTATATCTTAAAGGTCAAGCTCTGGATCTAGAAACTATTGCCACCTGTGCAGATTGCGATCGAGATGCCGCTGCCGATGCCATCATCGAACTCATGGGCGATTATGCCCACCGCGATAGCGCCCTCGAAATCATTGAAACAGTCGATGGCGGTTATGCTCTCCAACTCAAAGAATCCTTCCAGACACTCCGGGACAAAATCATCCCCGCCGAGATTGGCACTGGTGCCCTGCGTACCCTAGCAGCGATCGCCCTCAAAGGACCAATTCCCCAGTCCGAGTTGGTAGAACTGCGGGGTAGCGGGGCTTATCAACATGTCCAAGAATTAGCAGAGCTGGGCTTAATTCGCAAGCGCAGGCAGGCTGGCAATCGCTCCTCACTCATTCAAGTTACTGATAAATTCCGCCACACTTACGAACTGAGTGACGATTTACAAGTATATCTTGCTGCCGCCAAGGCCAGAGAAGCCGCCTTACCCCCAGAACCAGATTTGGGACTGGCGGAAGAAGAAGTAGATTTGCTACCAGAAAAAGTTTAAGCGCCGATTTGTTAATTGATAGGTCGATCGACTACAGTATTAAAAGTGAGCTTCAAGAACTGAGCGGGGTTTAAATGGCATTTAATTCAGATTTCCTTGACTCGAAGACAACAGCCGATGTCAACATTAATCAGCTACTAAAGTACCTCCAGCATCAGCCACCGGAGGTACTGGCACAAGTAGCTAAATCGGCCAGTTCGCAAGTGAAGGACGTAATTTCTCACAATGTGCAAGGATTGCTAGGTATGTTGCCGACCGATCACTTTAGTGTGCAGGTAACTACCGATCGCGAACACCTGGCTAATCTCTTGGGATCGGCGATGATGACTGGTTACTTTCTGCGTCAGATGGAACAGCGGATGGAACTAGAAGAAACCATGAGCGGCTCATTCTATAGTGCCGATGAACCAGAAGCTGATTAGCCGCCAGCGGCAAAAGTGACCATTACAATCACGGACAAAAGCAATCCGGGCAAAAGTAGTAGCCCGAGAGTGAATAGATCAGGAAGAGTCATATTGTTCTTGGTGTAGGCTCTTCATATTTTAATCGCTCATTCGTAGTCAGTAAAGAGCAATCATCCCGTAATTAAATAGAATTTGCATATGGCAACTGGTGATTATAACCGTCAGGGCAAGGACGGTGCCCAAAATAAAGGTTTGCTGGCCTCTGGCTGGCGACCCCGATCGCGGGACTTAGACTTTGGCTTTTTATGGAATGTGGCCTGGAATGACCCCATCAATTTGGCAAAAAAAGGATTGGATCTAGTCAGCGATGTCGCAGATGCCTCCGGTCGGCGGGAATATTCGCTGGTGGCCAATTTCTTTAATCTGTTCTCGGATCATATCCAGTACGAGGTCAATGAATTTTGGAACTTTATTACCCCTGAGCCGGCTGCGCCCGACCATCGTCATCGGGAGAGCCTCTCAGTGCAAACTCCAGTGGTACAAATGGTTAGCCGGGATAGTATCCCGATCGACTATGTGCTGAATCGCTTGGAAGAAATTACGATCATGCGAATCTTAGAACTTCTGGGTAAGCCCGATCTAATTACTCAGTATTACTGGGAGCGTTACTTCTACTATCCCCCTGAGCGGTTTACGACTTGGGAACGGCTAGAAGTCATGGGACATGTGTCTGCTTACTGGTCGGAGCATGATGTCTGGTTACAAATTGAGACCTATGAGCGGGGCAAACGACAGTACAGTCTCTATGCTAATGACCTCGCACCGTTGGTGAATAAGGCTACCTACAATTTGGCCGTTATTCTCAGCGGTTACAAAAGTAGGGTTGGTCAGGTGCACAGTCAATATCAACTCCAATCTTTCCCCCCCGAGATTCAAGCTTTTACGGATACTGTCCAACAAGCTGTTTTTGATAGTTCCCAAATGGCAGTGTTGGTAAATGGGGAACCAGGCACCGGTAAGACTGTCTGGGCACAAGCTTTTGCGAAGGAAGTAATGATGCCCCTCGGCTACACCATTTTTATTTTGGATCACGATGCCGTCGAAAATTTTGTGCCCCCAGTCTATCTCGAAAAGATCTGTTTAATTATCAATGAAGCCGATAACTTAGCGAAGAATCGGGCGTTGGAGTCGGCTCAAGACAACAACAAAACTGAACATATTCTCAGTCTGTTGGATGGCACTCTATATCAGAGTGTGATTGATGAAAACGGCATCCAGATGAAGCAAAAGCTGGTGGTATTGATGACTTGTAATACTACCGATCGCATGGACCCGGCTTTATTGCGGCGGGGACGCGTAGATTATACCTGTGAGTTTACTCACAAGTTCGTGTGAACCCGCCGGGGAATGCTGTACGTCAGAAAATCGTGGGCAAGCTGGGTTTGGGGAAAGATTGCCTGAGCAGTGCGCAGTAAATCTTTTAAACCAATCGAGTTCCCCAGGGCATAGCGGGGGCTAAAGTGGGTCAGGATTAATTGCTGAACCTGGGCGCTGAGTGCCACTTGGGCAGCCATCGTACAGGTAGAATGCAGTCTATCAAAAGCCATTTCGGCATCTTCATGAGCAAAAGTTGATTCATGAATCAACAGATCGGCCTGCTGCGCCAGCTGAATGGAATTCTCACAAAATACGGTGTCAGTGCAGTACACCATCGTGCGGCCAATTTCGGTTTCACCACACAGAGCGCGACCATCAATAATGCGTCCGTCGGCCAGCGTCACTGTTTGGCCATTTTTCAGTTGGCCATAGATCCGCCCGGGTGGAATCCCTAACGCTTGCGCTTGTGCAATATCAAAACGACCAGTGCGATCGGTTTCGGCCACCCGATAACCAAAGGCCGGTACCTTGTGCTTAAGCGGGAGGCAAGTAACGGTGAATTCAGCTTCTTGATAAACGACACCGGGTTCGATGGTATGGACTTTAAGGGGGTAATTAAGATGAGTATAAGAATATTTCTGCGTGGCTTTGAGATATTCTTGTAAGCCAGCCGGACCATAAATATCGATCTGGCTCGGACTGCCGGCCATGCCGTAAGTGGCTAATAGCCCCATCAATCCAAAAATGTGATCGCCGTGTAGATGAGTCACAAAAATGCGGCGAATCTGACTAATTTTGACATCGCAATGCAGCAGCTGATGTTGAGTAGCTTCTCCGCAATCGAACAACCAGACTTCGGCGCGTTGGGGCAGATTGAGAGCGATGCTGGAGACATTGCGGTGGCGGGTGGGCACCCCCGAAGATGTACCTAAAAAAGTTATTTGCACAAGTAAAATCTGCGAATGCCCATTGATTCTAGCGTATCTACTCGGCGGCAGACATTTTCAGTGCCCATTGTACCGCTGGTGGCAGGTGGGTGAAAATAGCATCAGGAGTAGTCGGATGATGGTTAACATATTTGTTCTCCATGTATTGTCGTAGTTTGTTGCGCAGCTGACAGCTATGTAGAGCATTTAAAACTTGCCCCGCCGACAGATAGCGATCGGACAAGGATGTTTTGATCATTTGGTTAATCATGTCAGCAAATCCATCGCTAACGTCCACTGTCGTTCGCCAAATAATTTCGCCAGTGTGCGAATGCACTGGCATGGACAGTGGTTCCTGGCCAGTCAGCAAAAATAGGCAGGTCATCCCTAATGCGTAGATATCGCTGGCGCAGGTAGGTTTTTCGGCAATTTGTTCGGGTGGTGCGTAGCCAGGAGTGCCGATCGCTCTAGCTACAATGCGGTTATCTGCCGGATTTAGTCCCTCTCGATCAGACACTGCCCCAAAATCAATCAATACCAAGCGATCATCTGTCAGGCACCGAATAATATTTTGAGGTTTGATGTCACGGTGGATAATCCGATGACTATGAATGTAGCTCAACAGCTTTAACATGTCGGCTAAAAATTCACCCACTTTCTCTTCATTTAAACAATCACCATTGCGGACTAGACTCCAAAGTGTTTCACCGGGAATATATTCTTGTACCAAATACATTTCTCGATCTTTGCGAAAGTAGTCAATTAACAACGGCACCTGACTATGGCTACCTAGCTTGCTGAGAGTACGAGCTTCCACATGAAAACGCCACTTGGCGATCGTCAGCAAAGTCGGGCTGGTGAATTTGGGAGCCAAGTGTTTAATAACATAGAGTGGCTGCCCTGGCAGATAAATGTTGCGAGCTAAGTAGGTGACACCAAAACCACCACGCCCTAATACTTTAAAGACTTGATAGCGACCAGCTAAAAGGCTCTCACTAATTTTCAGGCTCCGATCAGCAGTAATTTCACCTGACACTAATTGTGGATGATAAGGGTTAGACATAGACTCAATCGATAAATTGCATCTGATTGGGTGGGTTTCCAGCCCAACATTCAACAACATCCCTGTATTCTACAGCTATATTTCTGACCGTATCGATCGCTTTTGGGCAAAATCAGCCGATCAGCGCAAAATTCGGTTAAAATGCGGTTCGTCAATCATAAAATGAAACCTGCGCCATGACTATTTTGAACTTTCTGCATACTGCTCTGACCCAGCGCCAAGCTTTAAAAGTGATCAGCGGTTTGAATAACTTTGATGCTGATCGAGTAGCTGCGGTGGTACAAGCCGCTGACCGGGGTGGTGCGACTTTTGTCGATATTGCCGCCAGTCCAGAACTAATTCGGATGGCCAAGCAGTTAACTAACTTGCCGATCTGCGCTTCGGCTGTCGATGCTCAGATTTTAGCGGCAGCAGTGGCAGCTGGTGCAGACCTCGTCGAAATTGGTAATTTCGATAGCTTTTATGCTCAAGGCATCCGCTTTGAAGCGGCGGAAGTAATTGCTTTAACCAAAGCTACTCGCCAGCTGTTACCAAATACCTTACTCTCCGTCACAGTGCCGCATATTCTAGCACTAGATCAACAAGTCGAACTGGCTCAAATCTTGGTGGCATTAGGAGCAGACATTATTCAAACCGAAGGTGGTACCAGCAGCCAACCAACCCATGCTGGAGCGTTAGGCTTAATTGAAAAGGCAGCGCCTACCCTAGCAGCGGCCTGCGAAATTTCCCGAGCCGTCACAGTGCCTGTCCTTTGTGCTTCGGGTATTTCCAGCATTACTGCGCCGATGGCAATCGCAGCTGGCGCAGCCGGGGTCGGGGTCGGGACAGCCATCAATAAACTAAACGATCCGATCGCCATGGTTGCCGCAGTGCGCGGCCTGGTCGAATCCTTAGCGCAACACTCTTACAGCGCATCCTTGAGAGCATAGACTACTTGTTGTTGTTCCGCCGGAGTAAGTTCAGGAAACATCGGCAGGGACAGCACTTGATGACTGACAGTTTCAGTAGCTGGAAAAGCCCCAGCCCGGTAACCCAAGTTTTCATACACCTGCTGTAGGTGTAAAGGTAGCGGATAGTAAATCATTGACATAACTCCCGCTGCTTGGAGTTGGGCGCGGACGGCATCCCGCCGCTCACCTTGATCAATTTCACCTAAAATCCTGATGGTATACTGATTCCATGCCGATTGTCCGCCGCCACTCGGCTCTGGGGTGACAATTCTAGTGATCGGTGCCAATAGCTCTTGATAGTACCGAGCGATGTTTGCTCTGCTTTCATTCCATTGATCCAAATATTTCAGCTTGACCGATAACACAGCCGCTTGCAAAGCATCTAAGCGACTATTAATACCAACGACTTCATGGTAGTAACGCACCCGCGAGCCATGTTCACGGTACATCCGCAGATCGGCAGCCAGCTGCGGGTCATTGACAGTAACAGCGCCACCATCGCCACAAGCACCTAAATTCTTGGTAGGGAAAAAGCTAAAACAGCCCACATGACCAATGTTGCCAGTTTGCTGACCAGCCCAAGTCGCCCCTGTCGACTGGGCGCAGTCTTCGATCACCTTCAGGTTGTGGCTATTAGCGATCAACATCAGCGCCGTCATGTCTACTGGTTTCCCAAATAAATGCACTGGCATAATTGCTTTCGTGCGCGGAGTAATGGCCTGCTCAATTTGATTGATATCAATATTCATAGAATTGATATCTATATCTACCAACACGGGCTGGGCACCCACCGCACTAATCATCTCAGCGGTAGCAATGAAAGTAAAAGGCGTTGTAATTACTTCGTCGCCGGGGCCAATTCCCAACACTTTGAGAGCCAGATATAAAGCGTCCGTGCCCGAGTTACAGCCCACACAGTCCGTGGAGCCAATATAGCTGGCAAATTCTTGTTCAAATTTTTGGACTCCAGCACCACCAATATAGGCACCAGAGGCCAATACGGCCAGTACTGCTGCATCAACTTCTGCACCAATAATTTGGTATTGCCGCTTGAGGTCAAGAGGGGGAATGTTTCGCACTACGCTTATACCAAAGACTTTCAAATTATCTTAACCTGAGTTCGATCCGTTATTCATCGATTACCGACGGTACGCTATGCAATCAATGACTTGGAAATATTCCCTAGGACATGAAACTAATGGCCACCATTAACAACTTAGATCTATTTAATTTAGCAGCAATCAGCGGGTTAGTGGCCAGCACGGCTGGTCTGCTGCTGTGGTTGCGCATTAACATTTTTAGTCAACTACTGTTAGCCAGCGTTCGGGTCATATTGCAAGTATTAATGCTGGGCATCTTTGCTACCCTGATTTTTCAGTTGCCGCAACCGATCGGCATCTTCAGCGGCATGGCATTGCTACTGTTAGGCGTGAGCATCGCCACCAGCCATCGTCTCGGTCAGATTCAACTACTACCACTCATTAGTGGCTCATTGCTAATCAGTACAACGATCGTAACGGCTTATGTACAATTCTTAGTGATTCAACCACCAGTTTGGTATAGTCCCCCGTATTTGCTCGCACTGGTGGGAATTTTGTTGGCGAGTAGTCCAGCGGTGCTAGTGGGCGTTGGTCAGCAGTTTTTACGGGTAGTTCAACAAGAACGCGTGGCGATAGAAACTCGTTTGAGCTTGGGAGCAACCGCGCACCAAGCTATTTGTCCTTACCGGCGCGCCGCTTTGCGGCAAGGACTATTGCCTATTATTCAGAACCTAGCTGTAACTGGACTAATTACGATCCCCACTTTAATGGCAGCTCTGCTGCTGGCCGGCGTAGCGCCCCTGCTAGCAGCCACCTACCAAATTATGGTATTGCTGATGGTTTTAGTGCATCAGATTTTGACGGCAATCTTGGTAGTGCAGGGTTTATCGATGTATTTGTTTGGGCAACAGCAGTTGCTGGAGAGACCCAAGATCCTGGCTAAGAATTAGGCATTGAGTATAAATTTCTGCTAATTTGCTGATTTCAGGCTGATGAAGAGTGAGATAGCATATGGAACACCTACTGATTGGGAATAGCTACCTCCTTTGACTACATACTTAGCGATCGATCGCCCCTACTGGCTAGCTTGGGCACAACTGCCGGGGGTGGGTGCCATTACCATCCATCGCCTACATGAACACTTTGGCGATCTGGCTAGTGCCTGGTATGCCACACCTGCCCAACTCATGGAAGTAGAAGGCTTCGGTAATATCACCGTTGAAAAAATTTGTCCGGCACGACAAGCGATCGAACCAGAAGATTTCCTGGCGCAGCACCTTCAACAGAATCCTCAATTCTGGACCCCCGCTGACCCCAACTATCCCCAGTTGCTGCTAGAAACACCGACAGCTCCCGCCGTTTTGTACTATCGCGGCCAAGTAGACGCTGCCGAAAATCAAGGCCACCGTCTCACCATCGGGATTGTCGGTACCCGTCAGCCTTCTAGTTACGGCCATAAGTGGACACAAAAAATCAGTGTGGCTTTAGCCGAGCAGGGCTTTAGTATTATTTCGGGACTAGCCCAGGGCGTAGATACAGCTGCTCACCAAGGTTGTCTAGCGGTGGGTGGCCGCACAGTGGCGGTCGTCGGCACCGGACTCGATGTGGTTTATCCAGCTCAAAATCAAGCCCTGGCCGAGAAAATTTGGGCACAAGGCTTAATGGTGAGTGAATACCCCGCCGGCACCAGACCCGATCGCGGTCACTTTCCAGCGCGTAATCGCATTATTGCGGGTCTCAGTCGGGCGGTCTTGGTCATGGAAGCGCCACAGAAGTCGGGAGCCTTGATTACGGCCTATCTAGCCAACGAATTTTGCCGAGATGTTTTTGTACTGCCCGGTGGTTTGGACAATCCGCAATCAGCTGGTTGCTTAGGTCTCATCGGACGGGGAGCACAGGTAATTCTAGGAGTTGAACAGCTCATCACCACCCTGCGAGAAATTGCACCGATCCAGCAACCACAACCAATCCAGACTAGTTTGCCACTATTCCAGCCCCACTTAGCACCCCCACTCGCTCAAATCTTGGCAGCAATTGGCCACGCACCCACCGCTTTTGATGCGATCGTTAGTCATAGTAAATTACCCAGCCCCGCAGTATCCAGTGGTCTATTGGAGTTGGAATTAGAAAATTTGGTAACTCAATTACCCGGAATGCAGTATCAGCGGATTTGAACTTGTCGAATTTAAGATAGTAGTTTTGACCGCCCTTGCTATAATTGATGCTCAGGCAAGTATTCGTACTAGCCATCATTATACTGGGGCTGTTCATGCTCAACGCCATCATCATTCTTTTAGTCATCGCCGCCGCAGCAGGTGTGGGCTACGATATTATCGACATTTTGCCAGCGCAGTTGATTGTTCAGGTAAATAACCTAGAGGGTCTCAGGATTGTCACCGCTGGCTTTGCCGCATTTTTTGGGGGAGTGTTTGGTTTCTTTGTGCTGGCTGCCTACCGCAACCTGGAAAAACAAGTCAGAGCCATGCCCGTCGATATGCTACTGACTCGATCGGTAGGCTTGGTTTCGGGTCTGCTAATCGCTAATTTGATGTTGGCACCAGTTTTTCTACTGCCCATTCCCCTAGAATTTTCTTTCTTGAAGCCGCTGTTGGCAATTTTGGGCAGTGTGATGTTTTGCTATTTGGGCATTAGTTTAGCCGATATTCACGGTGGCGCTTTCTTGCGGATGATTAACCCTCAAAGCCTTGATGCTTCGCTGCTAGCGGAGGGCACGCTCCAAGCGGTGAAAGCCAAGGTAGTGGATACCAGCTGCATCATTGATGGCCGCATTGAAGAATTACTCTCCACCGGATTTGTCGAAGGTCAGCTGCTAGTACCCCAATTTATTTTGCAAGAGTTGCAAGCTTTAGCCGATTCGGCTAACGATTTAAAGCGGATTCGGGGTAGACGGGGCTTAGATATTTTGAAACGGATGCAGGATACTTTTCCAGAAATTATTGTGATTCATCCGGCCAACTACCAAGATGTAAATACGGTGGATGCCAAGTTGGTACGCTTTGCCAGTGAAATCAATGGCACCTTGCTCACCAACGATTACAACTTGAGCAAAGTGGCCAATCTGCAAAAGGTGACAGTGCTAAATCTCAATGATGTCACTCAGGCGTTGCGCCCCATCTACTTACCCGGTGACACCCTAGAGATCAAGGTAGTAAAAGGTGGCAAAGAACCAGCGCAAGGTATTGGCTATCTGGAGGATGGCACGATGGTGGTAGTAGAAGAAGGCAGCCAGTTTGTGGGTACCGAAACGCGGATTATTGTTACTTCGGCGCTGCAAACTTCGGCGGGCCGGATGATTTTTGCTAAACCATATGCTTCAGTAGCAGCAGGCTAATATGACTTCAGATCATGCCGGAAATAAATTTGTCGCAACCATCGAACTCACTCAGCTGTTTGTATCCCAATTACAAAATAATCAGCTCCCCCCCGCTCAAATCACTGAATTTGTGAGTGAGTTGGTGGCTACGAAAGAAGGAGCCAGAGGTTTCTTTGTGGGTTACTTAACCAGTGATGCCGATATTGTCGATCGACCTGCCCAGGCCATCATCCAAGGATTAAAATCTCATCTGGAAATTGTGGCTGACCTCCTCGCTAAAAATTTGGCGATGTCTTCGTCTCAAAGCTTACATTTTCAAGAAAACAATCAGCCGGAAATGGCGGCTAAGTCAGCAACGATCGCCAAACGATCGCGCCAGCTCATGGAAATGCTCAATCTACCACTGACTTAGTAGCCCTTAGCGACTAGTACCCATCTTCAATTCAGCCAATTTCTTGCTTTGGTGTCGTAGTTACCTTATTCCCAAATAGTTTCGGCATCAGCAAGCCAGAATTTGCCTGGTATTCCGCAAACTCGGGATATCGAGACAAAGATCGATCTTTCTTGAGCATATTGGGGATGAATACCCCAGCGACAAAAGCACCGAGCGGCAGGAAAGAAAGCCAATTTTGAGTCAAAATCGCAAAACCCAGATAAATAAGAATCTCACCTAAATAATTAGTATTTCGACAGCGCTCAAAGAAACCTTCCGTAATCAATCCCGATCGATATTTCAGAGTAAAGTGCTTCTGGGCATCACTGACAAAATGCAGCATCACGCCCAAAATATTGATAGCGATCGCCAACGCCATGAGCGGGAAAGCCGGTGCGGCACCGCTGCTAATTAGGAGGAATGGCGGCAACCAATACAGACCGAGCAAGAAAAAAGTCAGTAGTCCCGTCCCGATCGAAATTTCCTTTTCCCATTGCCGATCTGGGTACACGGCATCTTTAATCAGCCACATCAGTCCGTAGGTGCCATGCAGTGACAAATATATCCAGGGAGCGATCGCAAAGTTGCCATAGGCCACCATTAAGCCAAAAACAACCAAGCTGGTCATACCTTTGTGTAAATTGATGGGGTGCTTTAGTTTCATCGGGTTATGACCTGGAAAGTGACTATTTTACCGCAACATTTTCATAAAAAAATCCTGCCTAATACATAGTAGACAGGATTTTTTACAATTTCATAGATTCTTTTAGGGCGCTAAAGCGTTACCACGAATCAGACTGCCGATCGTCTTAGCGGTAATCTTCAATTGCACTAAAGGATTTGCCGGTACAACAGTTTTATACAGGTAGCTATCAAAGGTCAACTTCTGGACATCGATGTCAGCGCACATTTCCACAAACGCTTCCCGTGCTGCATCTGAGGTATAAAATACCCGCTGTAAAATATCCAAGACCTTATAAGTCAGGCCATAGGTTTTATCCCACTTCTTGATATAAGTATTCTTGATTTCTTTCTCAGTAGGAACTCTAGCACCATTGTCGGATAGCTCAACGATCGCTTCTGCGCACATCCGCCCAGACTTAGCAGCAAAGTAAATACCTTCGCCCGAAGACTTGGTGACGTAACCAGCTGCGTCACCGACCAAGGCCACCCGACCGACGACCCGGCGCGGCCGAGGATGTTCGGGAATGGGGTGAGCCTCGACTTTAATAATTTGACCGCCTTCTAAGCGGTGAGCCGCTCGCTTGCGAATCCCCGCTTGGAGGCGCTTGATACTGTCCTTGTTGGGACTCATGGTGCCAGTACCCACGGCCACATGGTCGTATTTGGGGAAAACCCAAGCATAGAAATCGGTGGAGACATCATCACCAACGTACATTTCTGCCAACTCTTCGTAATAGGCCAGCTTATCTTCTGGCAACCGAATGCGCTCTTGGAAAGCGATCGCATATTTATAATCACCGGCATCGATCGCCTTGGCCACCCGCGAGTTAGCCCCATCAGCACCAATAATCATATCCACTTTCAAGATTTTGGCTTCGCCTGCTACTTTACCCTGGCTGTGATCGGCATAGTGCAGAACATAGGGAGCCGTATCGTTGCCGGGAATTTCGATCTTGTGGACGGTACCGTTGATTAATTTAGCACCCAGTTTTTCCGCCCGCTGCCGCAAAAAGCCATCCAAAACTTCCCGCCGACACATCCCAATGTACTCACCATCTTTCAGCGTTTGGCCAATGTTAACTTCCACATTGGAGGGCGAGATCATTTTCATCTTCCGCACCCGACGATCGATAATCTCCGGCGGGAGCTGGAATTCGTCTACCATGCATAGCGGAATAGCGCCGCCGCAGGGCTTGGCATTATCGAGCTTTCGCTCAATCAAATATGTTTCAATTCCAGCCTGAGCGAGCGTTTCCGCTGCACAGGAGCCAGCCGGACCGCCACCAACAACCGCAACTTTTAACACCACAGCGCTTCTCTTAAAATCATTTATGCTTACAAGCGAAAATGTTAGCACGTCCTCTCCAGAGAGGTGGTCGATCCAGTCGGTTGGTAGCCATAAATGAAATATTCCTTAACTTTTATCAGGGCAAGACCGACAGGCATTTAACTAGCCCCTTTCGCCCACTCCAGATAATAGAACCTTACTGTAATTGAGCAGAAAAACACGATATACCTGCGGGCGGATAAAAATAAAAATAGCTAATTTACTCGATCGTATACTACGGCAACAGCTTTCCAGGTATTAATTTTGTTAAAAAAGCATTAAAATCCAGTACGCCACAAGGTTTAACTGTTAAAAATTGTTTAAAACAAATCATAATGTAACTAAATAAATAAAAATTTTATCCAAAAACCAACAGCGACTGTTAAGAATCATAAATTTATTACTGTATGTGGAGTGACCAGTATCTTGGAAAATAATAAAGAAAGAATTTTGGTAGTTGATGATGAAGCGAGCATCCGCCGGATTCTGGAAACGCGGCTCTCGATGATTGGCTACGATGTGGTCACCGCTGCGGATGGGGAAGAAGCCCTCGAAACCTTCCGGGAGACTTGCCCTGACCTAGTAGTGCTGGATGTGATGATGCCCAAACTGGATGGTTACGGTGTTTGTCAAGAATTGCGGAAAGAATCAGATGTGCCAATCATTATGCTCACTGCTTTGGGCGATGTAGCCGATCGTATTACTGGCTTAGAACTCGGTGCCGATGACTATGTGGTTAAGCCCTTTTCCCCTAAAGAATTAGAAGCGCGGATTCGTTCGGTGTTGCGCCGGGTAGACAAAAACAACCTGAATGGTATTCCTAGCTCTGGCGTGATTCATATTGGGAGCATCCGGGTAGATACCAACAAACGCCAAGTCTGCAAAGGTGATGAGCGTATTCGGCTCACTGGTATGGAATTTAGTTTATTAGAACTGTTAGTCAGTCGCTCCGGGGAAGCTTTTTCGCGATCGGAGATCCTCCAAGAAGTATGGGGCTACACTCCCGAACGGCACGTTGACACCAGAGTAGTAGATGTTCATATCTCTCGACTGCGCGCCAAACTAGAAGAAGACCCGAGCAATCCAGAATTGATCTTGACGGCGCGGGGCACTGGCTATTTGTTCCAACGCATTATTGAGCCAGATGAGCTGTAATCATGACCACTGATCGAGATTACTGGCTCCGCCTCTTGCCCCTAGCCGTGGGGGCAATCGTGGGAACTGGTCTAATGATCAATCGCATCTTCACCGTTCAACTACTGCCGTCTCAAGCTCGATCGGATATTGCCGGAGTAATTGCCTGTGCGGTGCTGATCCTAATTGGCTTACTTTGGCAACGCGTTCAGCCCAAAATACCAGCATCGGTGATTTTAGAGGGGGTCGAAGGGCTAGAAATGCTCCCTGATTTGCCCCCAGCCCTACAGACAGAACTAGCTTGGGCTTCGCATCTACTACTCACCAACACCGTGACGCGATCGATCGTAGTCTACCATCAGGGTCGTACGATCCTCCGCCGCGGGGTACTAGCGCCAGTAGCGGCAGTCGTACCAGGAGTCATTCTGGAGCGCGTTCTCAAAACTAATCGACCCACTTATTTGGTTAATCTCAATATTTACCCAGGACGCATTGAGTTCAACTATCTACCGGAAAATACTCAAGGCGTGATCTGTCAGCCGATCGGCGAGCAAGGAGTAATGATCTTGGCCGCCAACGCTCCCCGCAGCTATACCCAACAAGACGAAGTTTGGATTGCCGGCATTGCCGATAAACTAGCGCACACCTTCAGCAGCCCGACCCAGATTTGATCTAGAATCAAGATGAAATACCCGCAGCTCCAAGTGATCAACCATGTTTTTAGATGAATTAACACCCCTCGCCCAAGAATTATTAAAAAATCCAGTGGCTTTTGCGGGCGGCTTCGTATCTGGATTGCTGCGCCTCAATTTGCATGATGACCCAGTCAAAAGTTGGCTGGAGAAGCAATCAGGTTCACCACTGCAGACTGCCGAAACGCCAGCTAGCCCAAGTCCTAAGTCAATCAACATCGATTAATGGGTGGCCTGGTTGGCACTGATTTCATGACCATCTGGTAGCCTTTGTAACTCTGCAAATTGAGTGAATTAAGTTATTATTGATCTGTTGTGTTATGAATTTCTTTTTTTATCATTCGGTAAAAACTAGGAAAGTTCATAATCTGTTTTAATCTCAGCTATCATCGATTCACATGACCATTTATATTGGCAACCTTTCCTATAAAGCCACCGAAGAAGACCTGAAATCCGTATTTGAAGACTATGGTGCCGTTAAGCGGGTAGTTTTACCCAGCGATCGGGAAACAGGTAGAATGCGGGGCTTTGCTTTTGTTGAAATGTCAGACGACGCCAGCGAAGACAAGGCTATTGAAAACCTCGACGGTGCAGACTGGATGGGTCGCACCCTCAAAGTAAACAAAGCTCGCCCCAAAGATGAGGGTGGTGCCGGCGGCGGTCGCGGCGGCCCCCGCAATGATCAATAATTAAGAAAATACGTTGGTGATGTTGGGGCTGTTCAGCCGTCTCCACCAAGTATTTTGATAGTGAACGGGTGGTAGGGTCTTAGACTCTGCCATTTTTTGGGAAAAAAATCCCCCACGCCATTGCTGGAGTCGGGGAAATTAATCAGGGTGCATCTACCACTTATGTATCCCAGCTCATCAGGCTCAGATCAGGATGTTTTGGGCAGGTCTTATTTATTTCTTGAGCAATAGGTAATATAGCTGGCCATTACCACCAGTGATACCGGCTCGTTCGCCAGCTTCTTTACCCACACCCATGAAGTAGTCCACCCGACCAGGACCTTTAATGGCGCTGCCAGTATCTTGATCGAGGACATAACGGCTCACCAACCGTTGCTGGAATCGCTGACCTTTGTAGAAGGGTAGCTCGGTATGCACCAAAGCCAAAGCCCCCGGCGGCATCAATGATTTATCGGTGGCGATCGATCGCTCCGGCGTGACCGCCACATTGATACTGCCCATGGGTTTGCTATTAAAAGTTTCCTTCATGAAGGCAAACCGATTGTAACGAGGCAGATAGATATCCATCTCTTTCGGGTTTTCCCTAAAATAGCGGATAACCCCTTGCAAGCTGAGTTGGCTAGCCGTTAGTTTCTTATCATCAGCGAGCATCCGACCAATACTATTATAGGGATAATCAGTACCACCATTATATCCAACGGTAGTAGTCTTACCATCGGGCAACATGATCTTGGCCGAACCCTGAATTTGTACCAAAATCACCTCAAAGCGATCTTTCATGTACAAAATTTCACTCCCAGCCAAGGGTCCACGGGCGGACTGTAAACCATCGACGCCCTCTAATTGCAAGCGACTGGGGTGGGGCTTAGGCCAAGCGTCAAAATTGGCGGGCTGTTTATAGAGAGGATACTTATATTCTTTGGTCGGGATGCGGCTAGCTTGATAAATTGGCTCGTAATAGCCAGTAAATTGAACACCGCCTTTGTTGTCTTTGCCAACGGCCTGATAGAAAACAAATTCTTTCTTAACGGCATCGCGCAGCTGTTGAGCCGACTTAGACTGGGCTACTAACTGCCGAAAACGTACTAGCGATCGCCTGACCCGATTTTGATTAATACCGGGAACCTGGTACTCACTGTAGGCTTTGGTCGCACCAGCAGTGCCCAAATAGCGCAAGCTGTTATCGATCGACTCTAACATCGCCTGCCGATCGCCATTGACAGCCAGTAGTTGGTCATCTAAGCCCACTAAATCACCATTGGCTGGTATAGCACAGCAAGGGCCAGCGGTAGCCGTCGGACTAGGTTTTGGTGGAGCTTGGGCGATCGCACTGTGATCTGGTAAGGGAGTAACGCGCAGCGGTAGATTACTGGCTTTAGCTAGTACTAACCCCCCTGACAAGGTTAGTAACACTATTGTTTTTATCATGAAATAATTGGTTATTACTAGTAGTCTCGATCGATGCTGGACATGTAGAGGGGTTCTACTCGAATAGCCATCACGCTGGAGGGGCGGATCACCATGTATTCGCCCTGAATGTTCTTGATTGGAACAGTAATGAAATCGCTAGAACTAGATTTGGGCACTAGCTCTCCACTGTACCATTTTTGGAAATCTTGAATGTTGGCAAAGCGAATTTCTTCGCGGTGCCCACTGCTAATCATCAGGTGGACTGCGTATTCGCTGGGGGTTTTAGCCATAATCTTGATTTCCTATTGCAATTTCTTATGATGGTGATTCTCTCTATTAGGTTTCCCTGACAGCGTAAGATTAATTGCATTGCCAACTTTATCGCAGATTTAGATATGACTGATCCCCAAACCACTGGTGCAGATGCAATTGATACGGCTATTGCTGCCGGAATTGATTTTGACGGTACGCCCATTCCGGCGGCCAAGCTCGACCTATATAGCAAAGTAATGAGTTTAGAAGCTGGTCGGCAGCGCAGTGGCGTTTCTAATACCATGCGATCGCGCATTGTGCGCATTGGAGCCAAGCATATTTCGGTAGATGAGTTAAATGCCATGCTCGTCGCCGCCGACTTCACCCCGTTAAAAGATAAAGAAATAGCTTTTTTCTATAGTGCCAAGTAGCTTAATTTAGTGATTTAGTATCGATCAAACTCCAATCAATTCAAGTAAATCTGTCACACCCACATCCCAGCCCAATTGGGATAATAACGTTGTGACCTGACCGCGATGATGAGTCTGATGGTTAAATAGGTGCAGGATCAAAGAGCCAAACTTTTTACGGTGCGGCTCGCCCCGCATGTTGTGATAAGACAACAGATATGGCAGATCCGACTCCGTGATTTCCTGAGTCCAAGCCAAGATCGTGCCATCGAGACTCTCCCGGGCCGCAGCCAACTCCAGGAAATCAGCATAGGGGATTTTGTCTAAAAAATCAGGTTTCTCTATGCGCGTTACGGGTAAAAGCACCCCGTAGTCAGCGGGATGAACAGCAAAACGCTGAAGCCAAATAATATCCGCCACATAAATATGGTTTAAGGTACCAGAAATCGATCGAAAGAAAGCCCCCCGATCGACAGTCCATTCCGCCGGCGGCAATTGCGCCACCGTCCCATAAACCCTTTGATTCATGGCTTGGTTATAGCGAGCCAGCAACCGAATTTGTTCTAAAAACATATCTACACGGCCAGCCGTCGTTCGATCGCATTTGCCCAACTATCAGTGATCGCTGCCAAATTGACTGCCACGAGACTTTGCCCATCAGTAGTGGTGATCTCTAAAAAATCTCCGCCCACGGCACCAATCAATTGCCAATCATCACCCAAGATAGACCCCAGATGAGCTTCAAAAGCAGCCCGATCGATCGCCCTCACCGACACGACAATCCGGGCACCACTTTCCCCGAACAAATTGGCATCCAGCCGATCGCCGACACTGGGCATCTTAACCTGGGCACCTTGCTGCCCACCGATGCAAGACTCCGCCAAGGTCACGGCCAAGCCACCTTCCGAGGCATCATGCGCCGACTTAATCCAACCCTGCCCAATTCCCTGCCGACAAGCCAACTGGACTTGTCGTTCTCGATCGAAATCAATCTGTGGTGGTTGACCCGCAACTGTCTGATGAATCGTGGCCAGATATTCACTAGCACCCAAGGTCGGCAGTGATTTCGCCCCCAGTAGATAAATTAAATCACCAGCTTGCTGCCAACCCTGGCCACAAATTTTACTCAAGTCCTCCACTAATCCAACCATCCCGACTACGGGCGTGGGATAAATCGGCTGCGGCTGGCCAGTGGCATCCATCGTTTCGTTATAGAGCGAAACATTGCCACCGGTCACCGGTGTAGACAGCTCAATACAACCTTCTTTTAATCCCCGACAGGCTTCGGCTAACTGCCAATAGCCGATCGGCTTCTCTGGGCTACCAAAATTGAGGTTATCGGTCACCGCCATTGGTTCCGCACCCACACAACTTAAGTTCCGAGCCGCTTCAGCTACTGTCGCCTTCGCGCCCTCATAAGGATTGAGATATACATAGCGAGCATTGCAATCTACTGTTGCGGCTACGCCTAAGTTGAGCTTACTCAGATCAGTAGTCAAACCCTGAATTGGCTCCAAAGGTCTAATTCTAATGATCGCGGCATCAGCGCCACCGGGCAACAACACCGTATTATTTTGCACCTGATGGTCATATTGTTGGTATACCCAGCGCTTGGAGGCGATCGAAGGTACATCTAACAATGTCAACAATATCTCTGACCAGGTTTGATCCTGAATCCCACTAATTTCCGCAGCTGGTAAATTAGCCGCTGTCCACTGCCAAGCTTTTTGAGCGTATGCCGGTGGTTCAGCCAGCAGTTCATGCCGATAGATCGGTGTATTGTCAGCCAGCGCAGTAGCGGGAATCTCCGCCGCCACCGCTCCTTGAAACAAAATCCGCACAATCGGCTCGGCAATCACTTTTCCGGCAATGACAGCGTGCAATCCCCAGCGGTGGAAAATATCAATTAGTTCTTGCTCCCGTCCCGGCTGCGCCACAAACAGCATTCTCTCCTGCGATTCGGATAGCAGATACTCATAAGCCACCATCCCAGTTTCGCGGACAGGCACTTTATCCAGATCGAACTCAATACCCACCCCACCCCGGGCGGCCATCTCCGCCGTCGAGCAAGTAATTCCTGCCGCCCCCATATCCTGCGCGGCAATTACTGCCCCAGTTTTAAAGGCTTCTAAACAAGCTTCAATCAAAGATTTCTCTAGAAAGGGGTCGCCCACCTGTACCGCCGGTCGATTATCCAAAGATTCTTCACTTAGTTCAGCACTAGCAAAACTAGCCCCACCCATACCATCGCGACCAGTGGTAGAACCCACATATAAAACCGGATTGCCAATGCCAGCGGCTCCCGATTTTACAATGGTAGCGGTTTCCATCAGTCCTAAGGCCATCGCATTCACTAACGGATTATCGTTATAAGCGGGGTCAAAATAAACCTCTCCGCCCACTGTGGGGACACCCACACAGTTACCGTAGTGCGAAATCCCCGCAACCACACCCTGAAACAATCGACGGGTTTTCGGATCTTCTAAAACCCCAAAACGCAGGGAGTTTAAAACTGCGATCGGACGCGCCCCCATGGTAAAGATATCGCGCAAAATGCCGCCAACGCCGGTAGCTGCTCCCTGAAATGGCTCTACGGCTGAAGGGTGGTTATGCGATTCAATTTTAAAAGCCAGTTGTAATCCATGTCCCAAGTCTACGACTCCGGCATTTTCCCCCGGACCCACCAATACTCGGGCCCCAGTTGTAGGGAAACTCTGGAGCAGTGGTCGAGAATTCTTGTAGCAGCAATGTTCGGACCACATTACCCCAAACATCCCCAATTCGGCTTTGTTAGGATGACGACCGAGCCGCTGCACGATGTCGGTATATTCATTGGGCTTAATGCCTTCAGCAGCAATCTCTGCGGTCGAAAAGGGGGCTTCGGTCATGGGAGAATACTTAGCAAAAACATGCTTAAGTATAGCTTCCCGATTACGCCATTGGACAGATTAGCTACATCTACCAATGAATTCACTGATACCAAGAGCAGTCATCCTATTGCTAGATCTCTGATGCTAGCATTGAACTGGTTCAAATTGTTTGGTACGGCTGGTCTCGCAGCTCGCAGGAAAGGGATATGCATAGAATGAACATGAGATCTAGGCAAATATGGCTGTGGATCAGTAGTAGTCTGACGCTAGTGGGTATCACGGCTGGATTTTCGCCAGCGGCGATCGCGCTCTCTGCTGTCGAAGTTGGCCGCATTGCCAAGGCTGTGACAGTACTGATTGATAGCTCCAATTCAGTTGGTTCGGGAGTCGTGATCAAAAAAGAAAAGAATACCTATACTGTTCTCACGGCTGCGCATGTTGTCCGCAACCCCAAAGAAAAGTTTAAACTTACTACTCCTGACGGTAAAAGCTATCTTTTAATAGCTACCAATATTAAGGCGACCACCGATGTCGATCTCGCCATAGTTAAATTTCAAAGTACTATTAACTATCCGATCGCCAAACTGGGAAATGTCGAAACCGCCAGCGAAGGTGCAGTAGTTTATGTAGCTGGTTTTCCGTTGGCAACGGCTGCTATTAGCGAGTCAATTTACAACTTTACCGAGGGCAAAGTTACCGCCAATGCCAATCGGCCTTTAGCTGGTGGATATTCACTGGTCTATAGCAATAATACGCTGCCCGGCATGAGTGGTGGGCCAGTGTTTAATGAAGCAGGCGAAATGATTGCGGTGCATGGTAAAGGAGATATTCGGGAATCTACCGAAACCTCAACGGTGAATAGCAATATTCGGGTCAAAACCGGATTTAATTTGGGTATTCCGACAAATACTTTTATGCGACTAGCCAGTAAACTGGGGGTGGATTGGGGAGGGAACCCACCAGTTGTCGTGGCCGCTATTGTCCCTAAAGCTTTGCAGGCTGTGGACTTTTTCTTAATTGGTGTCGAGCGATTTAATCGTGGTGATCTGGGGGGAGCGATCGCCGCAATGAATCAAGCTATTGAGATAAATCCTCGCTATACCAAGGCTTATCTGGCCAGAGCCTCCGCTAATTTTATGTTTAAACGATTGGGAGCTGCTCTGGCTGATGCCGATCGAGCAATCAAGAGCGATCCTAAATCGGCGATCGCCTATGCGGGTAAATGTTTCTTTTTGAGTGAGTTTGGGAAGCAAGGTGAGGCGCTGGGGGCTTGCGATCGGGCAGTAGAGCTGGCACCAAAGAATGCAATGGCTCATAATGTGCGGGGATTAGTGGCCGCCCGATTAGGAAACTATAGTGTAGCCGCTGCCGATCTGGAATATGCGATCGAACTCAATCCGAATCTTTACTACGCTTACACGAACTTAGCGATTACCCGTTATGCACAGCGCAATGTCCTAGCTGCTCTCGTTGTGGCGCGGCGAGCAGTGCAGATTGCCCCGCAATCTTCAGCAACGCATTCTTTACTGGGTCAATTATTGGTGGCAAATCAGGAATACCAGCAAGGATTATTTGAACTCAATATTGCCCTGGGTTGGAATCCCAGAATGGCTGATGCTTACCAGGCAAGGTCTGTGGCTCATCAGGCATTGGGCAATACAGTAGCCGCTCAACTAGATGCTCGGCTAGCTCAACAGTTCGCACTGAGTAATCCGATCGGGTTTATTGACGATATTAGTTTTCTAAACCAGTAATTTTACAGCTGTCGCTTTGAATCAAAGCTATAAATCTACCGATCGACTGATTTATTTATTACTAATTACCAGCATAATTTAATAAGACAAAAATCAATTATGGTTCCAAAACATTGGTGAGAACAATAATGCTAGATATTGATGAAATGGGACAAGATGAAATACATGAGTTATTACACAAGATTGGATACGGTCATCTTGGCTTCATCCACGAAGGAAAACCGTGTGTGATGCCAATGCATTATTATCTTGAAGATTCAGATATATACTTGTTTACCACTGTAGGGATGAAGACTCATGACATAGATGCCGATCCAGATGTTTGTCTACAGGTTGAAGAAATACATAGTTCACTACATTGGCGGAGCGCAATTGTGATGGGTCAAGCCAGACACCTGACGGAGTCGTCTGAAATCGATCGAGTAATGCAACTCATTAAGGATCGCAACCCAACGCTTTCTCCGGCAATCAATCGAACTTGGACGGATTCTTGGGGACGTGGGGAGGTGATTAGCATTTACCAAATCGAACAGAGTGAAATGAGCGGACGTACAACTGATGGAGTTAGCAGTCAGAAGAAATAGAGGGTTTTTCGGGATCGATCGAGCTAGCGTTTATTGCGATCTAAAGC
>CAXTSZ010000013.1:0-1273 GCA_964247125.1 uncultured bacterium | reverse complement strand
AGAAATAGAGGGTTTTTCGGGATCGATCGAGCTAGCGTTTATTGCGATCTAAAGCAGACTAATATCAACGTTTATAGCGATGAAATACGAGCATGCTGGCTAACGCTATGAGACTTTAATCTCTGATAGGGATTCAGTTGATTTGTAGCCGCCTTGCTTCCTTCTATTTAGTGCAGGGTTCACAACAGCCATGATGACATCCTCTAAAGAGCGCTATCCATTAGTCTCACACCACAAAGCGATCGCTTGTTCGATTGCTTTTGTCTTAACTTAATCCTTTTTCATCAATCAAACTCAGGAATTGTTCATTAAGTTCGATCGGCAATCTAAAAGCATAAGCAGCACCGCGCCTTTTATTAGGATCATGCTGGTTCATACCAATAGGATTACGCGCCACTCCCGGTGGACAACCCGGTGGTCTTAAGTCACTCATATTTTCACTGTGCCAAAGAAAAAATATTTGATTGCAAAGCTAGTCAGCAATAATCAAAGCGCGACCAATAAAGCCCCAAAATCCTAATTTAGTTCGATCATCAATGACATCAATCTTGCCGCCCAATTCTGCGAACTTAATATCTGCCTTATTTTCAACACGTTTAATTTCTGCTGTGATTTCAGCCTTAATGTCTGCCAACTTGGCATCATTGTGCGCAAAGCCAACCCTGATTTCTTCACGCAGTCCAATCACCAGGTCGCGCAGTTCTTTCATCTCTGTTTCAGTGGTTGGTGGCATAATATCAAGTCCAAAGCATTCTTTATTATACCATGTTTACTTGACTTACATAGTTATTACCCGGTAGTTTCGATCATCCGACGATAGGCCAAATAATCCGCCGCACGTTACCACTGGCGATCGCCTTTTCGGCTTCGGCCAAAGCACCCTCAATGATCAAGACTCCGAAAAAACCAAATTTGCCAACGCCCTGATATTCCTTCAGCAAGCGGTGCAGCCGATCTTGCTGCACCGGATAGTCAGTACCAATCGAGTCGTTGACTTGCGAGTTAGTCATTTTGTTTATTCTCGTGTTGGTTTGCTTGAGTTTTCGGTCTGCCCCAAGCGGGGTAGTAGCCATTAGTTTTCAATCTCCAATTTGTTTTCTAGTGCTGTAATCGATTACAGCACCACTACCACCACCTAGCCAGGTAGTATCAGCAATTCTTCAACAGGAGCCAAGGCCGCTGTTTCAGAGCACACACCACTAAGTATCAGTGCCTCGGCATTCATCACACCAGTAGTTTCAGTCCCTGATAGGGATTCAGTCGATTTGTAGCA
>CAXTSZ010000012.1:0-57482 GCA_964247125.1 uncultured bacterium | reverse complement strand
CCGCACCCCGCGATCGCGCAGAGCTTCCAGCCCATCATTTACCGCCCAATCATCCTCATTCTCCTCCTGCTTCCAAGGTGCCTTCCCCTGCTGCTGTTGCATAATCCCCCGCCGCAATCCTTCCACAATCCCTACTGGTGTAGAGACAGGATTGCTTTGCAAGTCCAAACTGACAATTAACGGCTGTCGTTCTGGTTGAATAAATTCCGTCGGATTCGATCGAATATAACGCAATAGCGAAGTCTTCCCAATCCGCCGCAACCCAACAATATTGACGCTCTGAGACGCGATCGCCCCAATCCGATTCTTCACCTCTAATATCGCCTGTCGTCGCCCATAGAACTTCTCAGGCGGCACAGGATCGCCATAGATAAATGGATTCATGCTTAACTGTCCGGTTTTGTCCAATTCGATCTTGGTATCTTGGCGATCGATCGCTGCTGCAAACTTCACACCCAACGTCTGACAAATTGCGATCGCTGTCGTCTCATCAACCTTGCATTTTTGTTTCAAAAACCGCGAAACAGTCTTGGCATCGACACCCGACTCGATCGCTAATTCCGTCAATGTCCAAACCTTCCCCTCAGCGTTGCGCTGACGTGCTTGAGCTTCTTTGAGTTGTTGAACACACTCAGCCGATGCCATAACTCCTCGATCGCGTGTCTCGCCCATTGATCCACTAAATACCTGTCACTCATATAATACCCTGCTCGTAAGAGGATAATCTACGATCGTAAAATTTGCCCTCACCCCGCCATCGCCTCTGGCTCTGGCTCCCATCTCCCAATCTTGGGAGATGGGTTGTGGGTGAGGGCGATTCAGCAACGCGAACAAACTCACAGACAAAAACAGAAACTTTATAAATACCTAAAATCAACCTTAACTGTCTAATTCGATCGATATAAATTTGGTGTGTTCAGTCAATCTTAGGAAAACAGCAATGAAAGACCAATTAGTATGTCTCGATCGAGTCCCACAATCAACACATACAGGTCAACTAATGCCCGTAAACACCGAGCTTTATAATCCTGGTTCCTGGTTGAAAAATGGTGATAGTCCCGCAGAGATTATTCTAGCGACAGCGATCTTGGTGAGTGCAGTGGCAAGTTTACTCGCTGTTCTAATGCCCTCATCTAGACATCGATAAGACATGCTTGGGGAAATCCTCCACTTTGACTATAATTGGAGTGGAGTGGAGTGTTTACTCAAAAAATCATGCCTAGTCAACTATTCGCAACTATCAGAAATGGTAAGATAGAACCGTCAGAGCCGATCGATCTCCCTGAAGGCACTCAAATAATTCTCACGATCGACTTTCGATCGGGCAGCGAGAAAGATGAAGAATGGTATGCTTTATCCTTGCAAGGACTAAATAGAGCCTATAGCGATGATGAACCAGAGTATGAATTATCCCAAGTAAAAGAATTTAATCCTGACTATGAAGGAAGGTAACATAATCCTGACCGCAATAATCCAAGCAGATGGTAAGTACAAACAACGTCCAGCTTTGATTTTAAGAAAATTACCAAAATATGGAGATTTGTTGGTTTGTGGCATCAGCACTCAATTTCATCAATTCATACCTGATTTCGATGAAATAGTCAGATCAGAAGATCCAGATTTCATTACAAGTGGATTAACGAAAGATTCTTTAATCAGACTTTCTTTTTTGTCTGTAATTCGCAAGCAAGAAGTAATTGGTTCGATCGGTGAGATTGATGTCGATCGCCATCATCGATTGCTCTCGAATCTATCAAATTATCTCAAACCTAAAACCCAGACCTGAACTGATAAGTGAATCCTATTCCTGGCTCCTAGTGGCAAACTGTTATAGTTTTTTCAGTTGACAAAAAATCAAAAATCTCATGGCGATCGCAATTCTAGTCAATATTAATCAAGGATAGATCTTCAATACAGCACCGGATGCTAGCAAA
Source organism: uncultured bacterium (assembly GCA_964247125.1). Classification (GTDB taxonomy): domain Bacteria; phylum Cyanobacteriota; class Cyanobacteriia; order Cyanobacteriales; family Chamaesiphonaceae; genus JAAFHZ01. The sequence goes on along the minus strand of CAXTSZ010000012.1, from coordinate 55,548 downwards.
GGCCAGTGCTGTATGAGTAACCTAATTATTCCAAACACGAAGTCATCTGAATCGCCATCAATCGTTACTCTGACGTGATTCGAAGCCGTGAAATAATTACTGCCCCAGTCGCTGCCAACTACTAAGGGGTTGCAGTTGTAACCCAAGTTGTTCTTCGTGGCGTAGCGCCAGATCTGGCCAATGCCCCATTTGTTTGATGGGCAAGCGGCTACTGTGGGTCGCGGTGTCCCACTGTTGCAGCCACAAACTGCCAGTAATACCGCTGCCCATATGCGGTGCTGACCAGCCGATCCCTACAGCCAAGGGAGCCTGAATCAGAGCCATCACGCTGGCACTGTCTTTAATGGTGAATTTCAGGGTGCGATCGCTACCATAAATCCGTAATTTTTCGGGATGAGGCTCAGTGTCGCCCAGCACCTTCACCACAACCTGGCCACCACCCAGATCAATATCACCTCTGGTATAGAGATTCACTCCTTGGTTGGCAGCGACTTTGACAGTGATTTTTTTACCATCGGGGAGCTGGATCGAATTATTTAAAGTGTCGGTCTCCACAATGTAGTCGAAGTTGCCCTGGTCATCGGGAAAGTCTTGGGAGCGAGGCAGCGTAATACTGTTTTTGATCACGGGCACCGAGATGGCACTGGCGGGAGCCACCCGTGGTGGGGGAATGAAGGGGTAAACCGCTGCGGTGATCGTGCCGATCGCCAGATTGTTACTAGCAATACCTGGCACCTGATCAACGTCATTGCGATCTGGACAAAGCTGGGCGCGCACATCGCCAGTGACTTGCGCAGCATTACTCAAATTGATCCTTTTTGCCCACAACGCGGGGGGTGCCGGGGGAGAGCTAGCGATCGCGATCGGCATTTCCACGGCTAACCGACTGACTGCCGGTCTCAGTCCACTGTTCACCCTGCCTTCGATGGTCAACTTGGCAATACCCACCTGCCCACTGCTAGCTGGTTGAGATTGATAAGTGTAGCTAATCATCCGATATTGGTGATTGGTCTGACCAGTCTCGATCCATTCTCCCTGGGCATAGCTTTGACCTTCTGTCCCAGCGTTGTCTAAAGATAAGGCGGGACAAGTTCCAATCTCGGTATTTAAATTAGCTAAAACGGTTGCCCACTGTGCTGCATTTTGGGTAGTGAAGAGACGATACTGAGCCAAGAAAGACTGCACCCGTGCTACCCCAATTTCGGCAGCGTTGGCCGCTCCCTCACTCCGGGACTGCATCCTGGCGCTCGCCTGGTCACTTTGGGCATGGCCAATGAGAGCCGCTGCAATCAAAGTCATGACAGCCCCCGTACCCATCACCACTGGCAGCGTAAAACCTTGCTCTTGGTGGCGAAAGTGGCGATGGCGCTGAAATCTATCAAGTTTATTCATAGCGTGTTTTGGCAAAGTTGACGAGCTGGGTCGTAAGTCCCTTGGCGGAGGATGCCAATCGGCGCTGATACCACTACGCACTGCGGCGGAGCGGGACTGTGGGCAATATTCAAGAAAATAGTCCGGTTGTCGGTAGTATTGCCTTTAAAGCCGTAGGAAATAGTGTCACCACCGCTATGGGATAGGGTGATACCGGCTGGCAAAGATCGATCACCGGTGATTAAGCAGTGATTGCTGCCATTGGCCAAAATCTTGCTCTGCGCGGCAGCAAAAGTCACTACGCAACTGCTATTCCGTTCGATCGCCCGTTGCTGGGCTTCTTGGAGAGCTGTAACCACTATGCCCACGGCGTTATGGAGCTGCTGTCGCTGGTACATGGCGAGCAAGCTGGGTACCCCGATGGCGGCTGCAATTCCCAGGATGGCCAGGACAACGAGCATTTCTAGCAAAGTAAAACCGCTTTTGTTACTCACATTGGAAAACGGCATCAGCCATCACCTCGCTATACAAGCTAGCCAAAGGAGCGCCACCCGTGCGGGGCTGGACTTGGTATTTAATTCCCAAAATATTAAAAGGATGGCCTGCAATGGAGAGCGTCCGCCGCAGCTCAAATTCTTGACCATTGCTACTGCGTTTGATTGGTACGGGGGCATCGTAGGGATGCGAGCTAGTAATATTGGTTTGGGCAATGCGATCGCGTACCGCATCAGCAAACCCTTGATCGGCGGTGGTGGCTTGGCAGCGCGTGCGATCAAAAGCTAGCTGAGAAATACTAGCCTGCCACCGCAGCTCGGCTAAGTCGTTTTGAATCCAGTTGGTGGCTTCTGCTTGTTGTAAAGTTTGGGATTGGAGCAGGATGGCTGCCAATACACCCTGTAAAGAAATCGCCACAAACGCAGTCGTTATTAAAATAGAGACTAATACCTCAACGAGGGTAAAGCCTTGCATGGAGCGAGCAGACTGTTGCATGGTTGGAAATTACCAATTTAATGATGCAACAGCACAAGAGTGGGCTAAATACCCCCAAGTTTTGGGGGTAATGGGCAGTTAAAACTTATTTAGGTTCAAACCTGCTTCTTTAGCCATAGCCACTAAGCCTTTACGTTCTAAAGTTTTGATAGCTTTAGTAGAAATACGTAATTTGACCCAACGGTTGCCTTCAGCCCACCAAATCCGCTTCCATTGCAAGTTGGCATTTTGCAATTTCTTTGTGCGGCGATGGGAGTGGGAAACAGACATGGCGTTATTCGCCCTTTTCCCGGTTAGTTGACATACTTGCGACATGTAATCCTCGATTTTCACAACTAGGCACAGTCTTCAATTCTAACTAACTCTGGTCACTTGTGCTGCTTTTTAGATTGTAGACTGGCGAAACTATATTAAGCCATCAGCTATATCAGTGATTTTAAGGGAGTCACTCAGCAATCTGGAGGAACTTCAGTGCTGCTGGGAAAGTTAAATTAAATGATTGATCATTAACCACCCTTGGCCGATGATGAGATAGTAGGCGTTGAACAAAAAGAGGTTGCTGTGAAACGAGTTTTAAGCATTATTTTGGGCGGTGGTGCAGGGAGCAGGTTGTATCCGCTGACCAAGCTCAGAGCAAAGCCTGCCGTCCCACTTGCTGGTAAATATCGACTAATCGATATCCCTATCAGTAATTGTATAAATTCCGAAATTTTTAAACTTTATGTCTTAACCCAATTTAACTCGGCTTCATTAAATCGCCACTTGGCAGCTACTTATACTTTCACTAGTTTTACTAAGGGATTTGTAGAAGTTCTAGCGGCTCAACAAACTCCCGATAACTCCAACTGGTTTCAAGGTACTGCTGATGCAGTGCGACAGTATATCCAGCTGTTTGAAGATACGGATGTGGATGAGTACCTAATTCTTTCTGGCGATCATCTCTATCGAATGGACTATCGGGAATTCGTCGAACGCCATCGCAAGACCAATGCTGACATCACAATTTCGGTGGTGCCGATGGATGAAAAGCGCGCCTCGGATTTTGGTCTCATGAAAATTGATGATCAGGGCAGAATTGTGGATTTCAGCGAGAAGCCCAAAGGGGATGAGCTACATGCCATGCGAGTGGATACTACTTCGCTGGGATTAAGTCCTGAAAAGGCCGCCGAACAGCCTTATATTGCTTCGATGGGTATTTATGTTTTTAAGAAAGAAGTTTTAATTAAGCTACTCAAAGAATCTTTAGAACAAACCGACTTTGGCAAGGAAATCATTCCTGGTGCCGCTAAAAAATATAACCTCCAAGCCTTTCTTTTTGATGGCTACTGGGAGGATATTGGGACGATTGAATCTTTCTACGATGCTAATCTTGCCCTGACGCAGCAGCCGGTGCCACCTTTTAGTTTTTATGCTGAAAACGCCCCTATCTATACCAGATCTCGTTATTTACCGCCGACGAAGATGATTGATGCTCATATTACAGAGTCGATGATCAGTGAAGGTTGTATTTTGAAGAACTGCCGGATTCATCACTCGGTTTTGGGCGTGCGATCGCGAGTGGGTGCTAGCTGCGTGGTAGAAGACAGTATGATCATGGGTGCCGATTATTATGAACACTTTGAAGATCGAGTGTTCCAGGCCGAAAGAGGTGAAGTAATGTTAGGAATTGGCGCTGGCAGCACGATCCGACGGGCAATCATTGATAAAAATGCCAGAATTGGCACTAATGTGATGATCGTAAATAAGGATAATGTCCAGGAAGCACAGCGCGAAGACCAAGGATTCTTTATTCGGAGCGGTATTGTCGTGGTGCTAAAAAATGCCATTATTCCTAATGACACTGTGATTTAGATATGGATTAATTTCAATTTAGAGAAAAAAAGAGCCGATTGATGGCTCTTTTTTATGGCTCAGCACCAAGTCAATGCACCATAGTGAACTTGGTGCTAATAGTTTAATAGGCTTTGGTGCAGACACTATTTCCGGTCTCCTTTACTTGGTAACAGGTCATGTCACCTTGCTCATTGATGACATGACCTAATTGAGTGAATTTAGTGGAAGATCGATGATAGCGCAAGGCGCGCCGCCCGTTCACGAAAAAACGACAGTAGCCATCAGCGGTGAAGGTAGGTTTGGCAATAAAATCACACTTAGTGAGCTTTTCGACACCAATCCTAGTCTGATCTGACCAGTCCATCCGCAGGGTTTGTAGCCCAATTTTATTGGTGAAACTGAGCTTGCAAGGTTTAGTACTAGCTAGTTGATCTTTTTGATAGTAGTAGCAGGTTGCTTGGTTAGCAAAGACGATCCAAGCTTTAGTTGATAGGGTTTTAGCAATGGTAGATGGGCACATAGCTAGGCTCAATGTCACAGAAACTAGAACAAAAAGTTGGTTTTTATTCATGGTACAGATCGAGAAGAGATAGCTGTTATTACTACAGCTAATTCAGCAAATCCGGATCTTTTCGGAATTTGTGTTCAAATTCGAGCCGTTTACCATGTGAATAACTCAGTAATAGATTCGAGGTGTTCAATGAGTGAGATACTGGATACCTTCCCTCCGACTGATTCTCATGCGCCGAGATACAATTTTTTACAAGATATTTCAACAATCGCCAACTCTCTTGTTTGAGTTATTACCTCAGCCACCAGAAAGGGCTAATGAGTATATCTTTGATTCGGTGGAGGTGAAGGAAACTTCGTTTCGGATGGATGGAGTATTCTTGCCGCCGGATTCATCGGGTATGGTTTATTTTGCAGAGGTGCAGTTTCAACCAGATGAGTTGCTGTATGAACGGATGCTCAGTGAAATATCGATCTATAATTATCGTCATCGGGATTGTTTTTTTGATTGGCGAGCAGTTGCTATTTATCCATCGCGTGGCTTGGAACAATCGAAGCGAGAAGTTGTCGCCGATATGCTCGCAAGTGGCAGAATTACGCCGATTTACTTGGATGAGTTAACTAGTGAAGAGGAATTGCCTACCAGATTGAATCTGATGGTATTAACAACCCTGGATGGTGATGCTGCGGTGGAAAAGGCTCGGCAGATGATTGACCAATCATTTCTTCTCCCGGATGGGCGTGTCATAATAGAGCTAGTCTCAACGATTATGGTCTACAAGTTTAATAATTTAAGCAGAGATGAGGTGGATGCAATGTTAGGTATTGAATTGCAACAAACGCGAGTATATCAGGATGCCAAAGCTGAGGGTGAGTCGATCGGTTTAGAACTTGGCAAAGCCGAGGGAAAGGTTGAAGGGGAAAGAGCTTTGGTTCTGATATTGTTAACCCATAAATTGGTGAAAGTTTCAGTTAAGCTTCAAGAAAGGGTAAATGACCTACCTCTTGAGAAAGTAGAATCGTTGGGAAAGGCTTTACTGGATTTCACTAATGTTGCTGATTTAGAACGATTTTTGGATAGTTATTGATACTCGTCAGAATTGTATTGGTAGGCCACAACTACCCTACTCGGAAGTGTAACATGGTACTTTCTTTAACTTGTACCTTATTTTCGTCTATCTCTGCCATATTGTCGTCGTAAATCTGTCCTAACCCTTGGTGTATATTAGCTGTATTATATCTTTGATTAGCTCAGTGATAAATAAAAGATAGGTAGTGCATTTTTACAAAGGACAGAGGGAAAAGCTGATTTCTGGAGATCAATTCTAGCAGGGCATTCAAAGATAGTGATTATTCTCCATCCTTTAAGAAATAGGACTACCAAAAGATATAAGATGGGTATTATAAAGAATTTGCATGTCAAGCAATTTATTTTGGTAGCAATAGCTCCAATTGTCTTCTTTAGTTGCTTTAGTAGTTTTGCTTTGGCTAAGAAAGCAAAGCTATGGACAGTTGTAGATTACGTTAAGGCAAACGTAAGTCGAAAAAGGGGGTGCATTGTTGACAATAACGGTAACGTTGGGGTTACAGCTTCAGATATTTACGGTCATGTTCTTCACTTCTGTAATTATGCAGATGTTAATGTCTCTATCCAATCAGGCTATTTAAGAGGATGGGCTTTTGATGAAAATGGAAATAAGTTTATTGCAAAAAAGTTTGAAAATGGCAAATCATTAAAAGCCGTAGATGTTTTTAAAGGTAAGGGTTTTGAGCACCAAATGATTGTTGTAATATCAGGTGATGATAAGGAAGATAGTATTGCCACGATTGTAGATGCTCGTTACTTGGAAGGTGACTGTGGTGACTGCGAGTTAGATAAAGTTAAATGAAATACCAATCCAAACATTAGAAAAAATACTTTACTAATTTAATTACAGCAATAAATTATTGAATTTCTATTATCCTCGGTGGTATTTAATATGGATAATTGTCTAGACTCAAGCTGATTGCTTGAACAGAGCAAACGCATCAAAAATAGATATTTCAACTCTGTTTAGTTAGTTGATATTGTTCAGAAAGGATTACATCAGTTGGTGAATGGACTAGTTAAAGCATGTCCTAGAAATGCCGGCTTAATCTCGCAAAATAATGAATGAGCATAAAAGTTTGCTGAGTATAGATCTCAGTCAATACCATTTAAAAAGTATTTTACTTGATGTGTTTGCCCTGATTGCTTGAATCTGCTGTCTCATTTTTGCATAAGAATGAAACTTGTCGATCGCTATACACCTACCACCTTATTCTTAGCCAACAGCGGGAATCCCAACTCTTCACGCTGTGCCACATAAGCCTGTGCCACCTGCCGTGCCAACCCTCGCACCGTGCCAATATACCGAGTCCGCTCCGTCACCGAAATCACCCCCCGCGCATCTAGCAAATTGAAAGTATGCGAGCACTTCAACACATAATCTAAACTGGGCACCACCAGCTTGCGCTCTAATAGTTGCTTGGCCTCTTGCTGATATAGATCAAACAGCGTAAACAACAATTCTGGATTAGAAGCCTCAAAATTATAGGTAGATTGCTCAATCTCCGATTGCAAAAAGATATCCGCATAAGTGACCGTATCGCTCCAGTGCAATTCCGCGATCGAATCTACCCCTTGCAGATACATACACAGCCGCTCTAAGCCATAGGTGATCTCGATCGACACTGGCCGACAGTCAATGCCCCCACACTGTTGAAAATAAGTAAACTGAGTGATTTCCATGCCATCCAGCCATACTTCCCAGCCCACGCCCCACGCCCCCATGGCCGCATCTTCCCAGTTGTCTTCGACAAACCGAATATCGTGATCTTCTGGTTTAATACCCAGGGCGCGCAAGGAATCTAAATATGTTTCTTGAATCCCACTGGGTGAAGGCTTGATCAGCACCTGATATTGATAATAGTGCTGATAGCGATTGGGGTTCTGGCCATAGCGACCATCTCCTGGTCGCCGACAGGGTTCAATGTAAGCCACTGCCCAAGGTTCTGGACCCAGCGAACGTAAGAAAGTGTGGTGACTTTTAGTGGCAGCGCCCTTTTCGGTATCGTAAGGTTGGGCGATCAGGCAGCCTCGATCGCTCCAGAACTGGTTGAGAGTAGCGACAACAGATTGAAAATTCACTATGATATGCTCCGAAAAGTTAGCGTAAGATCTGACATTGAGCGTGGTGGCGGAGTAGATGATCGCACAGCACCAGCGCAACCATCGCTTCCACCATTGGGACGGCACGGGGCAAGACGCAGGGGTCATGACGACCTTTGGCGGCCAGAGTGGTTTCCACTTTGTCGGTACTAACGGTGCGTTGTTCTTTACGGATCGTGGCGGTGGGTTTAAAGGCCACGCGCATCACGATATTTTCCCCGTTACTAATGCCCCCCTGGGTACCACCAGAGCGATTGGTGGCCGTCCGAATTTCGCCTTGGTCGTCCATGTAAAATTCATCGTTGTGCTCACTACCAGTCAGTAGGGTCCCAGCAAAACCAGAGCCAATCTCAAAACCTTTGGTGGCTGGTAATGACATCACTCCTTTAGCGATATCGGCTTCTAATCTATCGAACACTGGTTCTCCTAGACCCTTGGGCATCCCGCGTACCACACATTCGACTACGCCCCCGATCGAATCCCCGGAGCGACCAATGGTTTCAATGCGATCGATCATCTTTTCCGCCCATTCTGGATGGGGACAGCGCACAATATTACTTTCGACCTCGGCCATTGTCACGGTATTACTATCAATTTCTGCTTCTAAGTCCTGGATGCGTTTGACATAGGCAATAACTTCGACTCCGGCTACTTGTTGAAGGATTTTTTTGGCGATCGCTCCTGCTGCTACTCGTCCGACCGTTTCCCGCGCCGAAGACCTACCGCCGCCTTGCCAGTTGCGAATTCCATACTTGGCATCATAGGTGGCATCGGCATGGGAAGGCCGATATTTTTGGGCCATTTCATCATAATCTTGCGACCGGGCATCTTTGTTGCGCACCAAGATGCTAATCGGGGTGCCGGTGGTTTTACCCTCAAACAGCCCCGATAAAATTTCACAGGTGTCGGTTTCGTTGCGGGGAGTGGTGATTTTACTCTGGCCGGGACGACGGCGATCGAGTTCCCACTGAATTTCGGCAGCGGTGATTTCTAGCAGCGGTGGGCAGCCATCGATCACCACGCCTACTCCGCCCCCGTGGGATTCGCCGAAGGTGGTGATCCGAAATAAATGTCCAAAGGTGTTGCCCATAATTCATGCTCTGATTTGTCTGCGCCGCCCATCAATAATATCGCAAAGCCCATAAATCTGAGCTTGGGGACATCCATAATATTTTGCTGTACCTGGCGGCGGCTGATTTAGTGGCCAACAGCAGGAGAAGCACGAGCTATCCCATCTCTATGAAGCCAAGATCAAGAATATGGGCAATCAACAGAAACTCACCGCCCTCAACGAACTCAAACAATCTATCCTGCATAAAGCATTCACAGGCGAACTCACCGCAGATAAAGCAGATCTGAAGACAAACATCGAACAGGAGGCGATCGCAGTATGAGTGATGATTTGACTCGATCAATCCCTTTCGAGGAATGGATTGTCTCCGCACTGCGGAGACAATTGAGAGATTATGCATCCAGTGTGTGCGGAATTAGATTAAGTTACCTGCGATCGAAGTAAAAATCAGACAAACCCAAGCGACAGGTTATCCTAAAAGAGGAGGAAATATAATTTATGAGTAATATTAGTCCTGAATTAATAGCACGGTTCGACCAAGCCAGAGCTGCTGGCAAAGCTCTAACCCAAACTGAGCCAAGAGCGGTCAAAGCTTGGTATGCAGCCGATAGCGAACGAGTATTCATCGAGCTAACTAACGGAGTGATGATGGGTTTTCCTTATCAACTGTTACAAGGATTAGCAAATGGCACTCCAGCACAGCTAGCCGAAGTGGAGATCGTGCCAACTGGATCTGCTTTGCACTGGGAAAGTTTAGACGCAGATCTCGGAGTAGCACAATTAGTATCGGGGTTATTTGGTTCTAAAGCCTGGATGACCGAATTAGGTCGTCACGGTGGTAAGTCGAAATCCGACGCTAAAGCCCAAGCCTCCAGAGATAACGGCAAACGTGGTGGTAGACCTCGCAACACTACAACTAGCAAATAGTAGCTTTATGAAAGCTTTAAAATCCGATCGAAAGTTCGATAATGGCGAAGATATCATTCAACCCCTCAACCTCTTTCCAGCGTTCAACTTATGCTAATCCAGAAGATCTGCCAAGAACTACAAGACATTCCCGAAGACAAACTCGCCGAAATTTATGACCTAATTCACTACTTTCGGTTGGGTCTAGGACAAGAACAAACACAACCGCGCACACCTGGACTACTCACGGGAAAACTCGGTGATGCTTTTTTTGAACCCTTACCTGAAGCGGAACTTCAACAATGGGAATAAGTTATCTCCTCGATACCCATATCCTCCTGTGGTGGCTGTTTAACGACCCCAAACTCAATGCCGAATGTCGCGAAATCATTCGTAATCCTGCACACTCGATCCTCGTTAGCAGCGTCACCGCCTGGGAAATACGCCACCAAACTCGAAACCCGCTTCACCTATTCCACCAATGGAGTTGGCATCTATCAAGTAGATATGCTGACTCCATTGGTGGAATAGAAGGTTATATCGATTCGCGGTATGTCGTTAAACAGCAAGGATTTCTCGATTTCGTTCTGGAGCAGTATGTCAAAGCTGGAGTGGGAGAACTCGATCGATCTAAATTACCACAACTGTTGGAGTTAAAGTATCACGCTATCCGCGATGCTGTTGCTGAACTGGGTAGTGTAGGTAGCATCAGCGAGATATTTATTGGTTTTCAAGAATATTTATATACACGCGATCGAGCAGTCTAGTTGTATAGGTTTACTGATTTGCTCATGATCCAAACAAAAAAATATTAAAAACAATCTCACTTACTAAATTTAGATGCAGTTTCGTCGGAGTGACGATAATATTAGAAATCGAATCAAATTTTGCTCACAATGGCTCTAATTAAGGACGTTACCGATTGCTCGACCTTTGCCGTCAGGGGCCTAGATATCCAGCTAATCTATCAGATGAACAAAATCAGTCCGGGGCTACTGGTGCGCATTGATGATCTGAATGTCACGCTGGGGCAGGCTGCTCATCCTTGGATGCAGTCCACTGCGAAGTCTACTTTGACGATAGCTTTAGCCATCCGTGGCCAGAAAATGATCATTAACTCGGCCTACCGCACCCTCGCTGGGCAAATGCTATTGCGCACCCACTATCGCGGTAAGCGCTGCGGTATTACTGCTGCCGCCGCGCCGGGTAAAAGCAATCATAATAATGCCAGTGCGATCGATATCGAAGATTCGGAAGGGTGGCGGCCAATGCTCCAAGCCACTGGCTGGAAATGGATGGGATCAGGTGATCCAGTGCATTATGACTGTATTGAACCAGGTATTCAGCCTCTGCACCAAATTGCTGTCCAAGCTTTTCAGCTCATTTGGAATTCGCGCCGTCCCAACGACCCAGTAGCAACCGATGGCGACTTCGGTCCAGTCACGGCTAGCCGCCTGCGCTACGCGCCCGCCGAAGGATTTTCTGGTTTAGAGATTCCCCGCGTACTCAAACTCACCATGCCGCTCCAGATCGGCCGCGATGTGGAAGCGTTGCAGCTGGCTTTGCGCAAATTCGGTATTACGGTGGAAGTCAACAAGGTTTTTGGACCGGATACCGATCGGGCTGTCCGCCAACTACAAACTACCCGTAAAGCTTTTGTCGATGGCATCGTGGGGAGCAAGACCCGCCAGCTACTTAAGCTACCAGACCCCATGCGCTCTTAACCGCCAGACGATAGACTCTCCACCAGTTCTTGGATGGTTCCTAGCTGTTCTAACACCCGCCCACTTTTTAGCAGGGTCGCCGTTTCCACTATCCCCGTAGATAAGTCTGGAGCCCAGCCGCAATGCCAGAGGTAAAAACCCCCATTCCAGAGGATCGTCTCAGTTAATGGTGACGGTTGACCGGCCAGCACGTTCTTTAACTCTGGCAGCAAATTGTCAGTGAGTGGCGGATTTTGGCTCGTGATGCCCACGTCTTGATGGTGGAGCAAAATGCGCTCCAGCTCACCACCGCGATGTTGAGTACCCACAATAACGGTGCGATCGTGGGGCAGATCGCAGCTGCCTTCCAAACCCTTGATGGTGGTGATTTGGGGAAGTGGCGATCGCATCGCCAGAGCGGCTAGGGCTGTTTTTTCGGTGGGGGGGTGAACATAGCCAAAAATCAGATGAGCAGCACCAGCATAGGGCGACCAAATTAGCTCTAAAGTGGCGATCGGTGGCCGTTTACCAATTTGGTCTCGATACGTCACAAGGCCATGTGCCAAAGGGAAATGCCGAGGCACATACACAAAGCCCAAGCCCGTCGCCGCAAAAACTTTTTGCACTTGCTCTAAACTTAAAGCCGCCCAATCGATCCCCAAACCTTGCCATAGATCGATCAGTGGCACTCCATATTTGGTGGGCACCCGACCATCCCCATGCAAAATAACTGGTATCCCGAGGGCGGTTAGTAGCAGACTAATTACTGGTGCGATCGGTGCTGTCCGCGTACGACCGTCATAGGGAATGCCAAAAATACGGACAGGTTGTTGATGGCTACTAACTGGCTGTAGGCAGGGACCAAGTTCTTGCCAGGTATCCAACATGCCAGCTAGTTCATCGGCGGTAGGTCGTTTAATGCGGTGAGCAATTAAAAAAGCACCAATTTGGGCAGGCGTAGCCTCGGCTTGCAGCATTTTTCGCATCGCTAGTGCTGCTTCGACACGGCTTAAACTTTTACCCGTGTGGGGACCACTGCCAATCTTTTTTAATAGCTCCCGAAACTCTTCCATATTAAAACTCAACTAAACGAATAACGAACTTAGCCCTTACCATTATGGGTGTTCGGGGTGAGCATTTAACAGTCCTAGCTTTTCAGCGCGATCTTGCACCAACCGGCAGAACAATTCGATAGGCGGCAGCAAGATGCGATCGGTAGTGGTTACTAACACCACCTGGCGACTGAGGGTGCGTTCTGCGGTATGACCATTGGGCAAAGAGTCTAATGGCAATGGTTCGAGTTTTCGCACAGCCAGCCCCGGATCATTTTGGATTGTCATCAAAGCCGAATGCGGGAGAAGGGCGATCAGCTGACCCTGCTGCACCACCCCCCGAAAAGCATCGAGGGTGTTAAGTTCTAGTACAGCCTGTAATTTAGTGCCTAACCTGACAAATTGCTCTTGTACCAACCGTTGCATTCCATAACCATCTTTAAACACCACCTGGGGATACAGAACTAGCTCTGTCCAAGGGATGACTGCATACTTTGCCAAGGGATGTCCACTGGCCAACAATACTTCGATCGGTTCGCTGTAGAGTTCTTGTACCACCAAGTCAGCACTGTTTGTAAATAGCCGATTTTGCATGACGATCGCTACATCAATCAAACCATCCCGCATTACTTTCATGGCTCGATCGCTACCCAAAGCCGTCACGCGCAACAGTACTTCTGGGTATTGCAAACAAAATTGCTGTAAAACCGGAGGCAGAAAATAGGCACATACCGAGTGGATAGCTGCCACGCAAATTTCTGGTTGTTCGCCTGTCAACAGCAGGTGAATCTCTTGAGTGGCCTGTTCCCATTCATCACAGATTTTGCGGGCATGAGGTAACAATTTCTCTCCTGCTACAGTCAACTTAGCTTGATTACTACGGTGAAAGAGAGAGCATTGCAGATCGATTTCCAGCGCCTGAATCTGCCGACTAACTGTCGATTGTGTTAAGCCACACTGTCGTGATGCCTGTAGAAAGCTGTGAGTTTTGGCGATCGCTAAAAATGTTCGGAGCTGCTCAACGCGCATGGAACGCCGCCAGCAACAGGCTGGAATGATGTTGATCAATACCTATTAGTTTAACGCTGCGGGATTGTTGCTAGCCTGGGGATAGAAATAAAATTTATTAATCTATAATTTTACGTTGTTTCAGTGATGACTTTTGGGGCAACCCTCTATATGTTAAATATAGTTTTGATGTAATGTAATCGGTTGGATCGTGAATTCAGCCATAATCCAAATGCTTAAATTATTTATGCGGGCTACTGGCCTATTGGCCTTCGCTTCTCTGAGTCTGATCGAGATGGCGCCAGCCACCGCCAATGGCAATACCTGTGCCAATGACTGCACCCGTACTCGGCCTTGTGAATATCGCGGCAGGGAACTGACTCTTGTGCCCCCACCACCACTAGTTCCGACGGCGGAACCACCAGCGCCACTAATCGATCCACCACCAGTGGAAACTCCGGTGACTCCTCCTGAACCAGTACGGCCACTGCCGCCAAAACCAGGTATCAACAGACGTGGACGGGGCTAGAGTACTCCTGGTGATCCTAAAAAAGCTAATTGATTACATATGTAATCAATTAGCTTTTTTAGATCCCCACACAATTAAGCTCTGACTCTCACCACTGTCCCAACTTGTACCATCTTGTACAGCGTTTTGACATCTTTGTTGCTCATGCGCACACAACCATGTGAAGCCGCTTGGCCAATCGACTGCAAGTTGGTAGTGCCATGAAAACCGATTTCGTCATTAGTCTTCTCGTCATGCCAAAAACCAATCCATCTTTCACCTAAAGGATTATCTGGCCCAGGTGGAAATGGTTTATTATCTTTAAAAATATTGACCCAACCAGGATTTTTTTGCATGATTTGAACTTTCCAGTCACCAGTTGGTGTTTCCCAGCCTTTTTTACCTACCGCAACTGGAAACCTTTTCATGAGAGTGGTGCCACGATAGACATAAACTCGTCGTTCACCCACTTTTAGCAATAAATTAACTTCGTTTTTGCGGGGAACATATTCCTTGACTGGGGTGATGGCACTATCCAAACTAGTCGGGGTGTCAAGAATATTTTGAGCTGGGGCTGGCAGCATGAGGAAAGATGAGAGGAGAACAGTTACGAGCCAGCTGTGCTGAATATATCTTTGCAACATATGAACCTAAATAATTGCACTTAATGTAAAGGATGAATAATTAGATCTACCCCAGCAGAAATGATTTATTGGTAATTTCTGAGTAGATCACAAGCGAGCGAGATAAGTCTATTCTACCGACGATTGCCAGATATACTAATCGGCCTTATGTCTTAAAATCTGAGCCGCACAACCATACAACTTACCACACCACATTCCCCAAAATAAATAACCAGTTTTACCATTTATCTTATTTCTCTGCCCAAGCCAACAAGCACTGGGCAATGCCAGCTAGGAGGTGAGAATCAGTAATTGCGGACGACTGTAACTTTTGCAGTTGCTGTTCAACAATGTCTCGATCGTACTGTTCTAGACAATAAATGGCGTGCCAGCGTACCTGTTCATGGGGATCTGCTAGCAAGTTGATAATTCCTTCGACCGCCGCAGTTTTGGGGAAGTTCCCCAAGCTGAGGGCTATTTCCTGTTTAATCTGGGTGGGACAGTGAGCGGGTAAGGTGCGCAGGTAGTTGATCAAGACTTGGACGGTGTCAGACTGCCGACTTTGACCCAAAGCCCGCAGTACTTCTAAGACGATCGCTAATTGATCGCTATTTTGGGTCTCAGGGCGATTGTCGTACCGACAGGCTTCGCCAACGGTATTCAAGATAGTTTGCAGATATTGAAAAGTCAATGGTCGATCGATCCAGCCGAGGCTGCGGACAATTTGCCGCCGCAGTGATATCGAGCCGGTGGCCTGTTGATAGCAAATAAATAGTGCTGACGCTGCCGACTCATCGCCGAGACGACCCAAGGCGATCGCGGTGGCTGTGCTCACTCCTTCCTCGATATCCAGTAGTAGGGGTTGGAGCTGTGTAATTAACTGTAGTGCGTTACTGAGTTCTGGGCGGAGGCCCAAGCCCGTGACTGCTGCTTTGCGCACTGCCGCCGCGCTATCGGTGAGTTTATGGATGAGTAATGGTGGTACTTGGGGATCATGAAAACTGCTTAAGGCCTCGATCGCCAAATATCTAATTTGAGCATCTGGGTCATCGACGACGGTTAAGAGCGGGGCGATCGTCTGGGAATGGCGAATTTGGGCGAGGGCCGTCACCGCTGCCAATTTATTGGTGCTCAGTAAAACAGTGAGTTGATCGATCGCTATATGCCCCATCTGGATCAGGGCATGGAGGGAAATTTCGGCTAGGGCGGAGTCGGGCTGGTGCAGTAGGTATTGAGCTAGAGCAGTGGCGACAGTCGGCGATCGAAATTCGCTCAAGATTTTGCCTATCAACCACTGGATTTCCGGATCAATGGATTCATCTGGGAGCATGGCCAACAGTGGTTCGATCGCGATTTGTCCTAGCGACGGCAATATTTTAGAGATTTGCCAACCATCTTGAAAGTCACCCGCAGCCATTACTTGCAAGGCCAAATCCAAAATTTGAGACTGTTCGACGGGCGTGGCCGACGATAGCGCTATTGTGGTCAAGTAGTTTCCCACCCCAGACCAATCTTGGATAGCTGCCGCCGCTTGTGCTTCTGCTAGATTTGACATGGTTAAATTATCCTCGGAAGGCATCAGGACGCTGGAGATACTCTAACTCGGCTGGGGTCGACTCTCGACCCAGCAACATATTGCGCTGGGGAAAGCGACCAAACTGTTGGATTAGCTGATAATGCTGACGAGCGGCGGCGATGGCTTGTTCTTGACCGGGATGGGCGGGCAGATTCTGGAAGAGAGCCAGACATTGTGTTTGAGTAGCCAGATCTTCGTGGTGTTCTAGGGGTAAATAAAAAAACCAGCGCTGGATTGGGAGGAATTCTTGATCGATCCCATCTTGAATAGCTTGCATCGCGATCGCGAGGGCTTGAGGATCTGTTTCCCAAGCAGTCGCCTTGCCCCGGAAAATATTGCGGGGGAGTTGATCTAACAACAAAATCAAGGCCAAGCAACTGTGCGACCAACCTTGCCAGCCATCTAAGTAACCAGCGGCAGCAAACTGATAGTCGTTGGCAAATAGCTCTTGCAGTTGTTGGTCGATGGCGGGATTTGACTGAAACCACCAGGGCTGAAATTGTCCATAAGTTTCGCTACGGGGTGCGCCAAACCAAAATTGTAAGATGCGATTTACTTTAGACATGCGATCGTCAAATGTGCGGTGGCTACGTCAATGCAAATCTGAAGCGCCACTATATCCATCTATTATTGTACATGTCACACTTCACTCCATCGATGCTATTACTAGCAAAATCAATCTCACGCCGCCCCATTTACAACTACAACTAGCCAATGGTTCGCCTGTATTAGGTGTAAAATTCCGTCGTCAAAAAATCATTAATCCTTGGTTGCGCATCGCAATTATGCAATTAACACATCATAATCAATATTCTGTAACAACTGATACCAATTAGTCATGGGGTTTATCGCTAACGTTAACTAATGTGATGTCCCCCAGCTAAAACTTTATGACTGCCGCTACTCCTAGCCTCAATAAATTTGAAAAGCTCAAAGCTGAAAAAGACGGTCTACTGGTGAAGTCTCAACTAACTGAGTTTGCCAACATGGGCTGGGAAACAATGGATGAGATCGATCGTGAGCATCGGCTGAAATGGTTGGGGGTATTTTGGCGACCGGTGACACCGGGTAAGTTTATGATGCGGATGCGGCTGCCTAGCGGCATTACCAATAGCAAACAACTGCGGGTTTTGGGGCAGATTTTACAGCGCTATGGCGATGAGAGCAGCGCCGATATTACCACTCGCCAAAGCATTCAACTACGCGGTATTCGGATTGAAGACCTGCCCGATATTTTTGACCAAATGGCCGCAGTGAATCTGACCAGTATTCAGTCTGGCATGGACAATGTGCGCAATATTACCGGTTCCCCGGTGGCTGGTTTGGATGCTGATGAATTGTACGATACGCGTCAGCTGATTCAAGATCTCCAAGATTGTATTACCAACAGTGGTCAAGGTAATCCGGAATTTAGTAACTTACCGCGCAAATTTAATATTGCGATTGCCGGTTGTCGAGATAACTCTGTTCATGCCGAAATTAATGATTTAGCTTTTGTGCCAGCGTATCTCAATGGCGAGTTTGGTTTCAATATTGTGGTGGGCGGCTTCTTTTCGGGGAAGCGGGTGGCACCAGCGGTGCCTTTAGATGCTTGGGTGGCACCAGCAGAGGTGATTAATGTGAGTTTGGCTTTACTCAGAGTGTTTCGCGATCATGGTCTGCGTATTAACCGCACCAAGGCCAGATTAATGTGGTTGATTGACGAGTGGGGGATTCCTAAACTCCGTGCCGAGCTGGAAAAAGAATTGGGGGCGGCATTGGCGACCGCAGCACCGAAAGATGAGTTTGAGTGGGATAAGCGCGATCATCTGGGTGTATTTGACCAGAAGCAGCCGGGTTTACACTACGTGGGTATCCACATTCCACTAGGACGGCTATTTGCTGATGATTTCTTGGAGTTGGCCAGAATTGCGGAGGTCTATGGCAGCGGTGAACTGCGGTTCACGATCGAACAAAACGCCATTATTCCCGATGTACCAGCTGCACGGTTGGCTGCTTTACTCACTGACCCGATCTTAGAAAAATTCTCTCCTCAGCCGGGGAATTTGGTACGGAGCGTTGTTTCTTGTACGGGGGCACAGTTTTGCAACTTTGCGTTAATGGAAACCAAGCAGCAAGCCGAAATCTTTGCGACCAAGCTGCAAAATGCGATCGATGTCCCCCGGCCAGTCCGTTTTCACTGGACAGGTTGTCCGAACTCCTGCGGTCAGCCCCAAGTAGCCGATATTGGCTTAATGGGTACCAAGGTGCGGAAAGAGGGCAAAACGCTGGAAGGAGTAGATATCTATATGGGCGGCACGGTGGGCAAAGATGCTCATTTGGGTACTTGTATCCGCAAAGGAGTGCCTTGTGAGGACTTAGAACCAGTGTTGCAAGAGCTGTTGATCGAACATTTTGGTGGTCAGCGAAAAGCCTAGCTAACGTGAATTCGGGATAAGAATAGCCTGGAGACTGAAGTCTCGGCTCATGATGCAAAGTCCGCCTGAGCGGACTGATTATCTAGTCCGCGCAGGCGGACTTTGCACCACTAGCATCGATTTTAATCGAGTGCTAGAACTCAGATCGATCGACTATATTAATTCACCTTGGTGCGGAACCGAATATAGCCGTAGCCATTCGGATCGGCAGCGGTAGTATTCGACTGCGGTAAAGTGCCTAAGTTGACGACAACCGCACCATTAGTGTTCGTGGGAATGGCCCCAAGTATTTTACAGGCATCGGGCAGCGCTTCTGGTGCTGGATAGTAACGCCCTTGATCGACATCACTGTTATTGGTCAAGGCTGTTACTGGATTGCTGCCGATCGCTAAAGCAATGCCACGATTAGCCCTCTCACTACCAGTGTAGAGATAGTTATAGGCATTCGGCACAAAGGTTTGATTCTCTGGAACTAAATCACACAAACTGACGCTCTTGGCCTCAATAGCTTCTGCTGATAAAAAGTAAATTGTGTACTCTAGCTCATCTTGTGGTTTGACCCTGACCCCATTGATCGCTCCTAATAAGAAGGTACTACTAGCGTGCCCGATGGTTCCTGGCCATTTGTCGGTGGCATTGCGCGGATAAGTAGTTGTCGGACTGGCATTATCGTTGTCGTCGTAAGGATAGCCAATTTCATTTTCATAAATATTCAACGAAGTGCCATCGATCTTGGTGGGTTTTCCATTGAGAGCGGTAATTCTTTTTACCAATAAGACATTGGGGGTAAGTTTTCTAATGCCAAAATCTTGGTTCGTAATATTACCAGTAGTGGCACTGACATCAAAAGCAGCAGTTGTGAGGGGGCTGGTGCCGACCCAGGTCGAGGGCAGGATGGCTGCTGGTGCAGTTGGCGCTGGCGTACCGGGGGTAACCGTTGTGGTACTAAGTCGAATCTTCAGACCAATTTGGCCACTCAGAATATTCGTGAAAAGGTAAGTGCCATTGGCCGCAACGGGGACTGTCGCAATGACCTTATTGTCGCTTCCAATCAAGATGGCATTTAGCCCGCCAGCATTGGTTCCTCCTTCATTACTAGTTCTGATGTTAGTAAAAACATTGGCACTATTGTCGGCATCATTCCAGACTGTGCCAGATATTGTTCTAAAAATCGTAAAAGATTTCAATACAGCCGATCCAGGGAAGTAAATCCAGCTATCGATCGCTTTTTGATCACCGTAAAGACTGGTGAATATGTGGGCACCAGCGGCGCTGTCTACACCAGCGAGGCCATTGCAGACAGGAGCATTAGTCGTTTTGCAACCCAGCGTGACGCTAACACCCGGTGAGCCTGTCGTATAGTCACGCTCATCAAAGTAAATAGTTGTATCACTGATGCCAGCTGGAAATGCACCGGGCGGATTCAGCATTTGAATCTTAAAACCACTAGGCGCATTTTCAACATCCAGAAAAGGGAAGTGGTATTCGCCACCTTTGAGGGTAACGATCGCATTGTAAGCGGCATTGTTGGCGCGGGGAAGCAGGGCTGTACCACTACTATTTTTGCCATCCCAAATAACACTGTTAGCACCTGATTGGGCTAACCCACTCAGTACCAAATCTCCACTACTGGGATTGTAAATTCCATCGCCATTAGTATCCACGACAATTTGATAGCTACCAGCTTGGAAAGATGGGAAAGTAGCATTGAAGCTAAATGTACCGCCGACACCCGCTGGTGATTTATCAACTCCACCACCCGTGCCCCCAGTAAACGAAAAATTCGTGGCAGACGGGGGTGGGGTCGCCGTGGCTGGGTAGTTTAGTCCTGAAATAGTATCAGTATCCGGCGGATTAAAAAATGTCGGATAGCTGGGATAAAGGGTACTACCCGGCAGTGGCACTTGCACGCCACCATTAAATGAAGTCAGCTGATTATTGGGAGATATCCCAGAATGATAGAGGATTTGGTTGTTGGCGTTGAGTAGCCCAGTGCGGTTAGCAAAAAAGATAAATCCATTAGGATCAATTCCCTGTCCGACACCCAGATCGGTCAAGTATCGGTAGCCATCATTAGTCAGGATGTAGAACTTGGATTTGAGATAGCGGCTGTTATTACCCATAATTAAAGCCACATAATCGGTAAACACCCGACCAGTGAGGTTAGCGGTAGCAGTCAGGCTACTGCGCACGGTAATATCCCACATGGCCACCGTGGATTGTTGATCTTTATTAATTACCGGGCTACTAAGATCGTTACCATTGGTGGTTGGGTCCGTTGCACCCGTAACCCCATCAGGGCCGTAGAATATAACTTGATAAATTCCGTTGCTGGGAGCTATATAGGTGCAAGGTGTATAGCCATTAACGTTAGCTGTTGACAGTGGTCCGGCAGATTCCTTCGCGGTGGTGTTCAGAACACCATTCAATGGCTGGTCTAACTTACAGTCTCTTAAGGGCGTAGACGTATCGACATTAGCATTACTGCTAAATAACTTAATATTGCCAGCCACTACCCCTACCGCACTAGACCCTAAGTTAATAACTTCGTTTTTATTGGCATAAACTTTGAGTATTGTGCGGCGGACGATGCCAGCGGTGGTGTTAGTTCGCCATTCGGTGTAGGGACGGTTGCCACCGTTAGCGACTAGTTCTTTGCTCCCTTCGGCCACAGCGGGGGCAAGGCGATAAGTACTGCTGAGGATGGCGATCGAGAACCCCATCAGTACTTTGCTGATCTGATAAAATCGCTGTGGAGGTAGTTGGTCAGGAGGCGAAAGGTGGGCAGACTTCATTTTTAGAGCAGAGAGGGCAGGTAAAAACACGGGTCTTTTTTATAGTACCCAGCACTGAAAAATGATTGATGAGCAGGATCACTGAATTGGCGGCGATCGGAGCTAGCGAGAATATCCGTAGAACTACCGAAATACCCGCCGCCGACTGTCATAATGGAGTGAGTATGAATCCCCAAACCATCGTCAAAAAATTCCCCAAGTCTGATGTTTTTATCTATTGATATCTCGCAATGGCTACCAGTGTTCATTTATTGGCTGCTAGTAATCGCCATGCTCATCGGAGTGGTGGGGGCATTTATTCCAGCTATCCCCGGACCCAGCCTCATTGTCGGGGCGGTGGTGATTGCTGGCTCGATGTATGGCTGGCCATCAGTCACCGTGCCACTGATTGTTTCCTTGATCGTGTTAGCGCTGTGCTTCGCGATCGAATACCTGGCCGGCGTGCTGGGTGGCCAGAAGGCTGGTGCGAGCCACTGGGGACAAATTGGCTCAATGATCGGTTTGGGGCTGGGCTTTTTTGGCCTATTACCAGCACTACCCGTCGGTGGCCCGTTGATTGGGATTTTCTTTGGTCCCTTTATTGGGGCGGTGGTGGGTGAACTGCTCTATTTGCAACGGGAAAAAAAAGATTTGGAATTTGTCGATCGGCTACGCAAATCACTCAAAGCAGGCATTGGTATTGTCGTCGGCTCGGTGGTGGGACTAGCGATGCAGGGTTTGTTATCGCTATCGGCCTTAGTAGTATTTTTGTTTAATACTATCGGTTATGGTTGGCCAGCTCATTAAGGTTTTAAAGGCAAAACAAAAGCCCTCTATAGAGAGCTTTTGTTTTGTTAACAAGAACTATGAGTAGCTCTAGAACTTAAAGCCAGCACCAATTCCGAAAAGTGTGCCGCCGCCACCGCTCAAACTAATCTTAAGATCAGCATTGAGAGTGATGCCGCTGAGACCAACATCAGTACCAAGATCTAAGTAAGTAACCGAAGTGGATGCACCACCGCCAGAAAGACCTAGAAAGCCAATACCAACGTATGGCTCGAACTGAGTGGTCGAAGACTGACTACTAGACAAATCAAAGTCGTAGGTTGCCGCAGCGCCATAAGCAAAACCGGAACCACCACCATTACCAGTAGCAAAAGCTAAGTCTGGGCGGATCGAGAAGTTATCAGCAATACCAAATTTAGCTTTAGCGCCAATCAAAGTAAATCCGTTGCCGAAAGAAAGTTGGGGGCCAATGTAGTTGGTTTTTGCTTTTTCTGCATTGCTAGGCAGTTGAACAGCAACAGCTAATACAGCAGCAGACGCGAGAATCGATAGAATTTTTTTCATGGTAAATTAATTTCCTAGTATAACTCCACACACCTAAGACAAGGGCTATTTATATTAAGTGGTGAGTATATAATAGCCTATTTTTTTCTGGGAAATGCCATAATCCTACAAACAAATTACAAACAAAAAGAGGGGAACAATTGTCCCCTCTCCGCGATCACACTAGATTCTAGCCCAACAATGCTTTAGCCTTCGCCAGGACATTGTCGATCGTGAAACCAAATTTTTCCATGACAACGCCGCCAGGAGCCGAAGCACCAAAGGTATCGATCGTTACCAAACCACCGTCAGTGCCAACAAAACGATGCCAACCCATGCTGCAACCAGCCTCGACCGCCACGCGTTTCGTCACCGCTTTGGGCAAGACCGATTCTTGGTAAGCGGCATCTTGAGCGTCGAATAACTCCCAAGAAGGCATCGAAACCACCCGAATTTGGTGGCCAGCGGCAGTGAGTTTTTCGGCAGCAGCCACACACAGACTAACTTCCGAACCAGTACCGATCAAAATCAGCTCAGGAGTACCTTGGGAGTCCACAATCGTGTAAGCACCTTTCGCCACCCCGGCGATCGAAGTACCCGCCAAATTAGGCAGATTTTGCCGAGAGAGGGCTAATAGCGTGGGCGCTTGGTGGCTAGCTTTTTCGATCGCCACCTTATACGCCCCAGAAGTTTCGTTCCCATCCGCCGGACGAATAACAGTCAGGTTAGGAATTGCCCGCAGAGAGGCGATCGTTTCGATCGGTTGGTGCGTGGGACCATCTTCACCTTGGCCGACAGAATCGTGGGTCATCACCCAAATCGTGCCAACTTGCGATAAGGCCGAAAGGCGAATCGCAGCGCGCATGTAGTCGGTGAAAATCAGGAAGGTAGCACCGTAAGGAATCAGGCCGGAGTTGTGCAGAGCCATCCCATTACAGATCGCCCCCATCGCATGTTCGCGCACCCCAAAGTGAACGTTCCGGTTTTGGTACGCCCCTCTTTGGAAATCGCCCAAACCTTTGAGTTCAGTGAGGTTAGAGTGCGTCAAGTCTGCCGAACCGCCCATCAAACCGGGTAAAATGGGAGCGAGTTTGTTGAGACAAATTTCGGAGTGTTTCCGAGAAGCGACCGCGTTATCGGCAGGAGTATAGGTGGGCAATACGCTATCCCAACCAGCGGGAAGTTTCCGAGAAAGTAAGCCTGCAAATTCAGCAGCTTCTTGTGGGTATTTAGCTTGGTAGGTAGCTAAAGTAGCATCCCATTCACTTTCAGCTTTAGAGCCGCGCTCGATCGCTTCCCGCATATGAGCAACCACATCAGCTGGTAGTTCAAAGGGAGCATATTCCCAACCGAGGTTTTCGCGGGTGAGTTTGATTTCTGCTTCGCCCAAGGCCGCGCCGTGGATACCCGCCGTATTAGATTTATTTGGAGAACCGTAGCCGATGATGGTGGTGACCTTGATCATCGTGGGCTTGTCGGTAACTTTTTTCGCGGCTTCGATCGCCGCCGCAATACCCACTAGGTCGGTGTTGCCATCTTGGACATGGATCGTATGCCAGCCGTAAGCGTCAAACCGCTTGGAAACATCTTCGGTGAAAGAAACATCAGTTGAGCCATCGATCGAAATATGATTGTCATCATACAAAACGATCAGTTTGCCCAAGCCCCAGTGACCAGCGATCGAAGCGGCTTCGCCCGAAATACCTTCCATATTGCAACCATCACCGACGATCACATAGGTGTAATGGTCGACAACTGTCGCCTCGGGCTTGTTGAATTTGGCGGCTAAATGCGCTTCCGCTAGAGCCAAACCCACGCCATTGGCAATCCCTTGACCGAGTGGTCCAGTCGTTACTTCAATCCCCGCCGTCTCAAAGTTTTCGGGGTGACCAGGCGTGCTCGAACCCCATTGGCGGAAATTCTTGATGTCTTCGATACTTACGCTATCGTAGCCCGTCAGATGCAACAAAGCATATTGCAGCATCGAACCATGTCCAGCCGACAAGACAAACCGATCGCGGTTGAACCACTGGGGGTTCTTGGGGTTATACCGCATAAATTTTTGCCAGAGCACGTAGGCCATTGGCGCAGCACCCATTGGTAAGCCGGGGTGGCCAGATTTGGCTTTCTCGATCGCATCGATCGCCAAAAAGCGAATGGCATTAATCGAAAGTTGTTCTAGGGATTGGGTAGTAACAGGCATGGTTTAAGTATATGTGTTCTGCTATACGCTCTAAAAAATGCTCGGTGACAGAGCCAACTAATCTAGAGGCGCGTGGGCGATGTGGGCTAAGATCTACAGCGATCAACTGTTCTGCTGCATTACTCATAACAATTGTTGACCATCATCCCATTAGGTGGAGTGCTGGGCAAGGGTAACCAAAGTTTTTTTGTAGATCTTGGCAGGGATGGCGGTTGGTTGCTTCTCAATAGTGAAATAAATGGAAAATTCTAACCAATTCAGTGATTTCGGCGCAGAGACGGTGAACACTATCAATAACCTACCAATTTTCCAAAGTATTTCAGGATATGAAACTTCGTTCTATTATCTCTTCTACCCTATTGCTGGCAATGAGTTTATCGGCCACCGTGGGGTGCAGTAATTCGGCTAGTACCGTAAAGCCTAGCCGTAGCATTTCTCCCGATGCCGTCAAACTAGGTTTTGGCGCTTGGCCGGGTTTTTTGCCTTGGCAAGTAACCAAAGATGCCCAGATTTTTCAGGCCAAGCAAGTTGATGTCGATCTGCAATGGTTAGATCTGAGTCCGGGAATTACGGCTTTGAGCGATGGCAAAATAGATGCCAACGGTCAAACACTAGTAGATACGATCAATGAGGTCATGAAAGGCACCGATTTAGTCGTGGTTATGACCACCGATAACTCTACAGGCAATGATGCCGTCATTGTCAGCGATAAAATCAAGACAGTAGCAGACCTCAAAGGCAAAAAAGTGGCCGTCGAAGCTGGTACCGTCGATCACTTTTTGCTGGCTCAAGGTCTCAAAAAAGCTGGTCTGACCATGAAAGATATTCAGCTGGTGCCGATGGACACTCAGTTAGCCACCGTAGCTTTTGCCAATGGCCAGGTCGATGCCGTCGCAGCATACGCCCCCTTTATTAGCAAAGCCATGAAGCGTCCCGGCAGCAAGATCCTATTTAGTTCCAAAGATTTTCCTGGGTCGATTTCTGACCACTTGGTAGTCAGTCGCAAGCTAGTTAATGAGCATCCCGAAAAAGTTCAAGCCATGGTCAATAGCTGGTTTGCCACGCTCAATAACATCCAAGCTGATAAGGAAAATGCCGCTGCCATTATGGCCAAACGGGCAGAGGTGAGCGTAGCGGAATATAAGCAGTTTGAGCAAGGCACTAAAATGTTCACAATTGCTGACAATATCAAAGCCTTTCAACCCGGTGCTGGCATGGATTCACTCCCGCACGCGGCGGAAGAAGCCAAAAAATTCTTAAACGAAAACAGGCTCGTTAAAAACGACATTAACCTGAGCAAATTGTTTGATGCTCGATTTGTTAAAGCCTACGCCAACCAAAAATAGTTAGCAGTAACTATTCCACAGCTGTTAAACAAGAATCGGGAACAGGTACATTAGCCATCACAAAAGGTAAGTGAGCGCTAGTCAAGCCTGTCCCGATTTTGGCATCACTATTAGGATTCAGCACAAATAATGGATAGGTGCGATCGCTCCCCTCGGTCATCAGGTGTCGATAATAGTTGGGCATCACCCATTCATAATTACAGTCCAGCAGCACCTGAGTCTGCCGCCACCGCCCCAATAAATCCGAAAAATGCTCATCCGGGCGGTGAATCATCACAATAATTTCACCGCCCATTTTAATCTTCCACTCCGGGTCGCACAGCAAATAAGCTAAATCACAAGGCAGCAGCACTGAATGAGAGCCATTGCCCACGCCCGTAAACTGCTGCGCCAAATGATTAATAGACTGCCGCACCTTAATAATCGGGAGCGGCAGCGCAATTAGGCTTTCTTGCGACCTACGGATACTGGGCACCATTTCGATATAAGGGCGATATTGCTGGAGCAGGGCGATCGCCAATTCATTGTTGCTGTAGTCCGCCAGGAGTGATTCATACACTGCTCGCTGATTGGTCATTAGCCCAGTTTTTCAAATACTTTGAACATCGGTAAATACATCGATAGCAAGATGACGGCGACCATCCCGGCTAAGAACACCATCATAATCGGTTCCAAGACACTGGTCAGCGCTTTGACAGCTTGCTCTACTTCGTCTTCATAGAAATCGGCAACTTTCATCATCATTGAATCTAGTTCCCCCGTTTCTTCCCCGATGCTGATCATCTGAATTGCCAAGGGCGGGAAGACTCTTTCCCGTTGCAGAGCCAAACTGAGCATGCCGCCCTGCTGGACTTCTTGCTTGGATTTATCGATCGCATTAGCAATTACCTGATTCCCGGAAGTATCGCGCACAATATCCAAAGAACTAAGGATCGGCACACCCGAACGGGTTAAGGTACCAAAAATGCGACAGAATCTGGCCACTGCCGATTTCTCGTTTAAGTCACCCAAAATTGGCATCTTGAGGAGGAATCTGTCGATCGTCACCCGACCATTCTTTGTTTTGTAGTAAGTCTTAAAGAGAATCACGGTACCCACAACGACAATCACCGGAATAATCGCCCGCCAGCTGGTCAGAATAGCACTAACGTCCAGCATGAATAAGGTTAAGCCTGGTAACTCTGTCCCTAAGCCCTTGAAAATATTGGCGAATACCGGAATCAGAAATACTGTCATCCCCACGAAAACAATACAGGCTAGAATTCCCACGGCGATCGGATAGGCCATCGCCCCTTTCACCTGATTCTTCAACCGCGCCATATCTTCTAGCACTTTAGCCAGCCGATTTAATACTTCATCCAAGACACCGCCCACTTCACCAGCCTGGATCATACTGATGTATAAGTTATCAAAGCAGTCGGGATGTTTGCGCATCGCGTCCGAAAGATTCACACCCTGTTGGACTTCTAAGTTAATAGCGGCTAGTGATTTTTTCATGCGCGGATTAGTACACTGCTCACCCAAAATACTTAAGCAGCGCACCATAGCTACCCCAGCATTCACCATGGCCGCAAACTGCCGCGAAAAAATCGCTTTGTCGCGCACCGAGACCGGACTCAGA
Organism: uncultured bacterium; assembly: GCA_964247125.1. Lineage (GTDB taxonomy): Bacteria > Cyanobacteriota > Cyanobacteriia > Cyanobacteriales > Chamaesiphonaceae > JAAFHZ01. The sequence goes on along the minus strand of CAXTSZ010000012.1, from coordinate 27,516 downwards.
GCGGCTTCAATGCTTTGTATGTCAATCTTGGTGAAATCAAAACCTTTTTCTTGGTGAATGTTTTGCACAAACTGATATTTTTTGCGCAGGCGCTTGCGCGCAACTTGAATTGTTGTCGCCGAGACTTTCTCTTGGCGAGTATTTCCCTGGTTATCACGGACTTCAGCAATGTAGGTAGGCATAGTGGCAATTTAATTGTAGAAAGTACTATCAATAGAAGGTTTTAGTGGCGACCATTGGCCATCATGGGGGTCGAGCCGACCAATCGTTCTAGCTCATCGGGCTTGGCAGCTCTGGTCATGGCGATCTCGAAACTGATTTTGCCTTCTTTCACATATTTGGCCAGCATCATTTCCAATGTCTGCATCCCCAACTTGGCGCCAGTTTGAATCGAGCTATACATTTGGGCTGTTTTACCTTCCCGAATCAAGTTGGCGATCGCCGGAGTCACCACCATGATTTCTTGCACCAGCATCCGCCCGTATTCCCCCGGTTTGGGATTTTTCTTGGGAGTCAGGCACTGACTAAATACGGCAATTAAGGAGTTAGACAATTGGGCGCGAATCTGGGGCTGTTGTTCTGGGGGGAAAACATCGAGCATCCGATCGACAGTTTGCGCTGCCGAGCTGGTGTGCAATGTCCCAAAAACCAAATGACCTGTTTCAGCGGCGGATATGGCCAAGCTGATGGTTTCCAAATCCCGCATTTCTCCCACCAAAATTACATCCGGATCTTCCCGCAGCGCAGCGCGCAGGGCATTAGAAAAAGTTTTGGTGTCTTCGCCCCGTTGGCGTTGATGGATCAAACTTTTGTGATTGGGAAACACATATTCGATCGGATCTTCGATTGTCAGAATGTGTTCTGCCCGGGTGCGATTAATTAAATCCACCATCGCCGCCATAGTGGTGGTTTTGCCCGAACCAGTCGGGCCAGTGATCAGCACCAAACCCCGGGGGCGTTTGGTAGTTTCCCGGACAATATCGGGTAAGCCCAGCTGATCAAACTGCGGAATCTTGGAAGACAAAGCCCGTAAACAGGCGGCGTAGCAACCGCGCTCCTTATAAACATTCACCCGAAACCGGGCTAAACCTTTCACGCCGTAGGAACAATCCAATTCCCAATTCTGCTCTAATTCTTTGCGCTGGGTGTTGTTCAGCATACTAAAAATTAGCTTTTGACAATCTTGCGGTGAAAGCGGCTCATCATTGATTGGTGCAAGCTTGCCACTGACCCGAAAATAAACAGGAGAACCCGCCTGAATATGCATATCAGAGCCGCCCATTTCGACCAGCTGCTCCATCAAATCTTCGACTAATAAGTCACTCATTTTAAGCTTTGTCTCCTGTTTGTATGTGGCGATTTTACGGATCGCGATCTGGATAGAATTGGACTATGTTTGATTTTCAAACCGAGGGGTCATACAGTAGGGGCAGTCCAACCATTCCGGCTTGAGTTCGGCACTGCAACCACGACAGGTCAGTGTCGATCGTCGCTTGGCGCGGAGTTCGGATTCTAATCCAGAATCGGTAAAAGTCACCCGTTCAACTTCCTCTAAGCTAGTATGCCCTTCTTGCACGAGCTGCAAGCTATAGGCCAGCAAAGTTTTCATCCCCTGTTGGACGGCAGTTTCCTTAATGAGCGTAGTGGGAGCTCGTTGGTTAATTTGGGTAGCTATTTCATCAGTAACTCTCATTACTTCGTAAACGCCGACCCGTCCTTTGTAGCCCACCCCATTACAGTTCCGACAGAGCGTTCCTTCTGTCCGGCAAGCTTCGATCGATTCCGGCAGCAAGATGTTGGCTTTATAAAAAGTCACCACCCCATCACTAGAAGCAGTCATCCCGAACCGGGCTAATTCTTCGCGGGTGGGATTATAAGCAATCCGGCAGGTGCTACAAATGCGTCGCACCAAGCGTTGCGCCACCACCCCCACCAGAGCCGCCGATACCATGAATGGCTCAACCCCCATTTCATCTAAGCGGGCGATCGAACCAGCCGCATCATTGGTATGCAAAGTCGTCATCACCAAGTGACCAGTGAGAGCCGCTTCCATCGAAGTTTTGGCGGTTTCTTTATCGCGGGTTTCACCAACCAGAATAATGTCGGGATCTTGGCGCATAAAAGCCCGCAAAATCGAAGGGAAGTCTACACCTTTATCGCGGATCACCTGCACTTGGTTAATGCCGGGGAGAGCATACTCGATTGGATCTTCGGCGGTACTAATGTTGACCGCCGGATCATTCCGTTCTGCCAACAAGGAATAAAGTGTCGTTGATTTACCCGAACCAGTGGGACCCGTTACCAAAATCAAGCCAAAGGGCTTGGCTCCCATGCTGCGCACAGTTTCTAGGGTCTCTGGATCGCTGATTAATTTGTCTAAGCCCAGCTGGGTCGCCGAGTTATCCAAAATCCGCATACAGACTTTTTCGCCGTAGCGGCTAGGCAAAGTATTCATCCGAAAATCTACTTTGCGGCCTTCGTAAGTCCGCCGAATCCGGCCATCTTGGGGCTTGCGCCGTTCAGCAATGTCCAGCTCGGCAATAATTTTAAAGCGCGAAATTACTGCTGGAATAATGTGCTTAGGCATAATCGGGAAGGCTTGGCGCAGCACCGAATCTTTGCGAAAACGCACCCGTAAGCCCTCTTCTTGAGGTTCGATATGGATGTCCGAGACTTTCTCTAGTAGCGCTTTGGCCAAGATCTGGTTGACAAGCTTCACGACCGGCGCGGCTTCGGCACCCTCAATATCAATTTCGTCATCAATTTCGTCCTCGACCATTTGCAGGTCGCCATTATTGCCCAGGTCGGCCAACACATCGTTGACATCCATTTTGCGCTCAGAAGCACTGGCCTCATCTTGCTGCACCTTTTCATCCAGATACCGATCCAGCAGCAATTGATAGTCTTCGAGCGGAATCACGCGGGCGGCCCAGGCAATATTGTGCTGCCGCAAAATTTTATCCAGGTCATTGCAGACAGCCAAGTCGCCGGGATTCACCATCGCGATCGATAGAACTGGCGGATCGGTATCACTTACTTCTACTGGTAATACTTTTAGTTGGCGGCAGCTATCGATCGAAACATAGGTAGTAATTAAGCTGCGCACCACCGATTTATTGATGGTGCTGTTGCTCACATCCATGCTGGGCAATCCATGCACAATCTTGAGTTCAAAGAGCTGTTGCTTTTTGTACTGCTCGCGCAACTCCACTGGCAGTTCGCGGCCACTGATTTCTTCTAAAACCTCCATCAGAGGTTTATTGGCATTGCGGCTTTCGACCAATGCCTGTTTCATTTGCTCCACATTGACATAGCCCGACTGAATGAGCTTATTGCCAAAGGGGGAAAAGTCATTGCGGGCGATCAGGGCGCGTTTGGGAGTGGAAGATTGCGTCATAGATGCTCAAGATAGTTTCTCTATGGTTCTAGATTGCCCACAATCATGGCCAAAATGATAACAACCCCCAATTAATTTCCCCAATAGAAAATTTTCGCAAGCGCAAGTGGTTGAAGATCCACTGTGATGGGTACTGTAAGTACAGGAAGGAAGTGATCTAGATCAGTTAGAGATTACCCCCATATCAAGTGATGCAAAAATGTTTTACAGTGACATGTGAAACGTCCACTGCTAGCAATCTGTTAATTGGAACTCAAGTGTTTATGATGAGCGAAATTGAAAATCAGGCAGACCTTACCGCAATTGGTGAGGACGCAACTATCCCGCAAGAAACTACTGTGGCCTTCGCCAGTAATATGGCAGAGCAGCCGCCAACTGCCATAAACAACAGTGAGGCTCCCACTTTAGATGCGGCATTACCATCTGAGATGAGCAGCTTAAAAGCTCAAATTGCCGAGCTATCCGAACAGCGTGACACTGCCCAGAACCAATACATTCGCATTGCGGCTGATTTTGACAACTTCCGTAAACGGAATGCTAAAGAAAAGGAGGATCTAGAACTCCGCGTTAAATGTACGACTATCAGCGATTTGTTGGTAGTGGTCGATAATTTTGAGCGGGCACGCACCCAGATCAAGCCCCAAAATGATGGAGAGTTGGCTATCCACAAAAGCTATCAGGGTGTCTATAAACAGTTAGTAGACGGCCTGAAAAAATCTGGTGTTTCACCCATGCGGCCAGAGGGTCAGATCTTTGACCCTAATCTGCACGAGGCGGTAGTCCGTCAACCCACGGAAGAATACCCAGAGGGGACAGTCATGGAAGAACTGCAACGTGGTTATTTCTTGGGTGATAAAATCCTCCGTCATGCTTTAGTGAAAGTGGCGACTCCGATCGAACAACTCACTGCCGCTGATGCAGCCACCAGTCTGGAAGAAGCCGAATAACTGATGGCCTCTATGCAGTTTTTCATTATTTATTGTTCTGTTGCCCCAGTGTTATGGCAAAAGTAATTGGCATTGATCTCGGTACCACTAATAGCTGTCTGGCCATCCTGGAGGGCGGCCAAGCCTGCGTAATTTCTAATGGCGAAGGTGGTCGCACCACTCCCAGTATCGTCGGCTTTGCCAAAGATGGTGAGCAGCTGATTGGCCAGCTCGCGAAGCGGCAAGGCGTTACCAACGCCGAAAATACGGTCTACAGCATTAAGCGATTTATTGGTAAACGCTGGCAAGACACCGAGATAGAACGGAGTCGGATGCCCTATAACTGCGTGAAAGGCCGCGATAATACGATCGATGTCCAGATTCGGGGTCGTAGTTATACGCCGCAAGAAGTCTCGGCCATGATCTTGCAAAAACTCAAGCGCGATGCTCAAGATTTCTTAGGAGAACCCGTCACGCAGGCTGTCATTACGGTGCCAGCCTACTTTACCGATGCCCAACGGCAAGCCACCAAGGATGCTGGTACGATCGCTGGCCTAGAAGTATTGCGAATCATCAATGAGCCAACGGCTGCGGCCTTGGCCTATGGGCTAGACAAGATGGATCAACAGCAGTGCATTCTGGTGTTCGATCTCGGCGGCGGCACCTTCGATGTCTCTATTTTGCAGCTGGGGGATAATGTGTTTGAGGTCAAAGCGACCTCCGGTAACAACAATTTGGGCGGCGATGACTTTGACAACGAGGTAGTCCGCTGGTTGCTCAAAGACTTTAAGACCAAAGAAGGGATCGATTTGCTCCGCGACAAAATGGCGCTGCAACGGCTCCGCGAAGCGGCTGAAAAAGCCAAAATCGAACTGTCTACGATGACAAGTACTTCGATCAATCTGCCCTTCTTGGCGGCCGATGCCAGCGGACCAAAGCATCTGGAAGTCGATTTGAGTCGCACGCAGTTTGAGGAGATGGTCAAGCCTTTGGTGGAAGCCACTCTAGAACCAGTCACCCGCGCTTTGAAAGATGCTGATCTGGAGATCAAAAATATCGATCGCATTTTGCTGGTGGGTGGTTCCACCAGAATGCCCGCTGTCCAAAAAGCGCTCCAAAGCTTTTTTGGCGGCAAAGAACTGGACCGGTCTATTAACCCAGATGAAGCGATCGCCATGGGTGCTGCCATCCAAGCGGGAGTCGTAGGCGGCGATATCAAAGATATTCTGCTGTTAGATGTGACACCGTTATCGATGGGAATTGAGACCCTGGGCGAGGTTTTTACCAAAATTATTGAACGGAATACCACCATTCCCACCAGCCGCTCCCAGGAATTTTCGACGGCGGTGGATGGTCAAACTTCGGTCGAAATTCATGTGTTACAAGGCGAACGGGCGATGGCGCGTGACAACAAGAGTTTGGGTAAGTTTCTATTACAAGGGATTCCGCCAGCGCCGCGCGGGGTGCCCAAAATTGAAGTGGCTTTTGAAATCGATGTCAATGGCATCTTAAGGGTGTCGGCTCAAGACCGGGGTACTGGTCGTGAGCAAACTATTTCGATCAGTAATACTGGTGGTCTGAACCCACTGGATATTGAAAGAATGCGCAAGGAGGCGGAATCCTTCGCTCAAGACGATTGGCGCCGACTCCAGATGGTCGAGCTGAACAACCAAGCTCAGGCCATGATGTACAGCTACGAAGTCACCCTCCGCGATAATGGACATCTGGTGAGTGAACAGATGCGCGAAACCGTGGAGGCAGCGGCGACCGAATTACAAATGAGCTTACTGGAGCCAACCGCTAATTTAGAGAATATTCAACAACTGCTCGATCGCTTCCAACAAAAGATCTTGGCTTTGGGTGCCGCTGTTTATCAGCGCGCTGATGGCAATATTGTCTCTGACACACCATCCAATCCACCCCCCAGACCATCTTCTAAACCCGCTGGCTTCCCACCGCCGCCACCACCACCGGGTCAAGCGGCCAAGACTGGTCACCGCCAGGTTATTTCTAGCACCTTAACGTTTGACGACGACGAAACAGCGACAACGGACTATGAAGTCGTAGAATAGCTGGAGCTGGGCTTGTTCGGTTTCACGCATCATCACTGGGCACGGGTTCATTTACAATGTAGTCGGCAGTCTGCTGTAGATTTGCGGTATGCTGCCCAATTGCCAACATCATCAAGTTATAGCAATCATCATGGCACGCGACTATTATGAAACTCTAGGCATCAGCCGCACTGCCGACCAAGAAGAGATTAAGCGAGCCTATCGCCGCCTGGCTCGTAAATACCATCCCGATGTCAATCGAGAGCCAGCTGCCGAGGAAACTTTTAAAGAAATCTCGCGCGCCAACGAAGTTCTGTCGGATCCGGAAGTGCGGTCGCGCTATGACCAGTTTGGAGAAGCCGGGGTCAATGCGGGTGCTGGTCAAGGCTATGGTGATATGGGCGATATGGGCGGACTCGCCGATATTTTTGAGACCTTTTTTGGGGGTTTTGGTGGGGCACAGAGTGCCGGGGGCGGGCGACGACGCAATGGACCAGTGCGCGGTGAAGACTTGCGCTTAGATTTGAAACTAGATTTTCGGGAAGCGGTATTTGGTGGTGAGAAAGAAATTCGCATTCCCCATTTAGAATCGTGTGGAGTTTGTAAAGGCAGTGGCGCTAAACCGGGCAGCCAATCCAAAACCTGTGGCACTTGTAGTGGTGTGGGTCAGGTACGACGGTCTACCAAAACCCCCTTTGGTACCTTTAACCAAGTGGCGGTCTGTCCGACCTGTAATGGGGAAGGCCAGGTGGTAGAAGACAAGTGTGACTCTTGCAATGGCGTGGGTCGGAAACAGGAAACCAAGAAACTGAAGATCACGATCCCCAAAGGAGTCGATAACGGCACTCGCTTGCGGGTTTCACGCGAGGGCGATGCTGGACTGCGCAGCGGTCCACCGGGCGATTTATATGTGTATTTGATGGTGGAGTCCGATCGAGAGTTTCGGCGAGAAGGGATCAATATCCTCTCGACTTTCCAGGTCAGTTACCTCCAGGCCATCTTGGGTAGTCATGTCCAAATTAATACCGTCGATGGGGTGATTGAAGCAACGATCGAACCGGGCACACAGCCCAATACAGTCCTGACGCTGACTAGTCGCGGCGTACCGCGTTTAGGCAATGACATTAATCGTGGTGATCACCTGGTGACACTGAAAGTAGAGATTCCGACCAAGACCACCGGCGAAGAGCGGGAGCTGTTGGAAAAACTAGTCAAGATTCGCGGTGAAAAAGCTGGTAAGACTGGTATTGAAAACTTTTTGGGTGGTTTATTTAAGTAAATGACCAATTCTCCTGATGTGCAAATCGATCTGCGGGGGACACCCTGCCCCCTGAACTTTGTGCGTACCAAATTGCGCCTCGAACAGATGCCCCCCGGCCAGATCTTAGAAGTGTGGCTAGATCCTGGGGAGCCGATCGAACAAGTGCCCAACAGTCTCCAGATGTCTGGTTATACTATTACCCAGACTATTCCTCATCCTGATTTCTTTGCCTTGCAAGTGCAATCCTGATGGAGCTATCTGTCCCAGGTAAAGTGGTGGCGGTGCAGGCCAACTTTTATCAAGTGCAATTGCTCACTGGTCAGCTGTTGCTGTGTACGAAACGGGAAAAGCTCAAGAAAATTGGCACCAAAGTGATGGTGGGCGATGTGGTCACCGTCGCGGATTGGCAGAGCGAACGGGGGGTAATTACCACGGTAGCCGAGCGGCGCAATGAGTTGGACAGACCACCGATCGCGAATGTCGATTGCATTATGCTGGTGTTTGCAGTGGCGGAACCAGCGATCGATCCCCTCTTACTCAGTAAATTTTTGGTGAAGGCGGAATCCACGGAGATTCCAGTAGCCCTTTGTCTCAACAAATGCGATCTGTTAAGTGTCACCGAGCAAGAGCAGTGGAGCGCCCGGTTGAATGCTTGGGGTTATCCGCCGCTGCTAATTAGTACGCTCACCGGTGCCGGTTTATTGTCGCTGCGGGAGCAATTGCAAGGTCGCACAACCGTATTAGCTGGCCATTCGGGGGTCGGGAAATCGAGTCTGATTAATCAATTGATCCCAGATTTGGGTTTGCGCGTAGCAGCGGTGTCCGGCAAGCTGAATCGGGGACGGCACACCACTCGTCATGTGGAGTTATTCAATTTGCCCACAGGCGGCTTAATTGCCGATACGCCAGGATTTAATCAGCCGGATTTAACCTGCTACCCCGAGGATTTGCCCGCCTATTTTCCGGAAATCCGATCGCAATTGCCCAGTCATTGTCAGTTTAATGATTGCTGGCATCAGGGTGAACCGGGCTGTGGCATCGATCGGGAGTGGGAGCGTTATCCCCATTATTTAGAATTTTTGGCGGAGGCGATCGCTTATCAACAGCAGGTGATCAATCAGAAACAGCCCGATGCCCAGTGGAAACGGAATTCTCATAAACAGGAGCCATTGCTAGCGGCCAAGCGCTATCGGCGGGTTTCCCGGCGCAGCCAAACCCAGGGCTTACCCGGCTTAACCGAAGATTTGACCAGAGATGACTAAAAAGTGGCTTGCACTTGCATGCCATACACGGTATTGCCCTGGCTGTCTTCGCGGATCAGGGGAAACAAAATTAAGCCATTCTTTTGACTTAGTTCCAATTCGCCGATGAGGTAGCCTAAACCAGCGCCAATTAATACTTCAGACCAGCGGTGTTCGTTAAGACTAATCCGGGAATAGCCGATTAAAGCAGCGCCGGCGTACCAAGCAATCGCCCAGTCGGGATGATATTTACTCTGAATGCGGGCTGCTGAGAAAGCGGTCATGGCGTGACAACTGGGGAAACTATCCAGTTCTCTTTCGTTATTGGGGCGCGGCACTTTGATTACTGTTTTCAGCCCATAACAGAGGGCGGCACTGGTCGCCACGGTATCTAGTACTCGTAAGCTGTGTTGGCCACCTTTGTCGCCATCGGTGATCAGCGGGAGGAGAGTCGCTCCGCCCAGATAGACGGCGGTACCTGGCCCAGAAACAAAACTGTCAAAAGATTGGGCGGCAGCACTGGCTACCAAGCTAGTGGTAGTTAGAACGGTAACAGAGCAAGCTAAGGCTAATTTGAACCAAGACATATGCGATCGCCAGAGTAGAGACTAGAAGTTATTCTACGGGAGATTGACCCAGACTTTAATTTTCGCCAACGCGCCGCTGAATCTCGATCCCATCTTCTTCAAAGGTGACAATGGGTTCGATCGTGTTGATCCTGTCTACTTTTTTGACTAGTGTTTGGCCATTGTTAAAAAAGCCGCCCACCGCCACTACTTGGATCGCATTAGATTGGCGGGGTTTCAGCATTACTTGCACTCTACCGGGGTTTTGGACAACCCCAATTATCTTCATACTCCGCGCCCCATTGGGATCAAAAATAACGTTGGGATCGTACTCTAGCTTGGGCAAGGGGACATTGATGCCCGATCGGCGAATTTGGCGAATTAAAGTTGTATGAGATTTTACATACTCATAGGTGGTGGCTGGTTGAGCCGGGGGGGCAGCAATTGGCATCGCCCCAGATAATTCAGAAGTACTGCCCACCGTCGTGGCGATCGCTACCCCTATCAAAAGATTCCTAGTTTTTTGCATCATCTTGCATCCCTCAAAATATGGTCGTTTGGTCGGTGTGTTCTTGATCAAGAATGCCCAAAGCACCAGAATTTATTTTCATGATTATCATTTTTTAACTAAATTTTGCTGCACTGTAAAACAGCCAAACTTACTGGGAATAATACTAGAAATAAATAAATTCCTGACTCAGTTTAGATTATTCATTACATGCAGGCACTCATGCTCCCACAACTTTTTTCGACCATGGTGGTGATGGCCACGATCGCGGCTACTCCCTCGGTTCATGGCGTTCCGGCACAGGGCGATCGCACAACAATTGCGGCCAATTCACCAGTTGTCACCGACAGCGCCCCGCCCCAAGGTATCAAAGCCGAAGTGGCAGGTATTGCCCTCGCCATCAAAGAATACTATCGGGATACCAATCTTCGCTTTGAACCCAAACCAGAATCCTGGAGTGGAGCCTGTAGCTTTTGGGAAATCACCAATTTAAAGCTCATGTCCTTAAAGGACAATCGAGCGGAGGTGAAGGCTAGTTACATTGATCGGAGTTACAGCCTCATTGGCGACAAGAACATTCCCAATCCTCCCGAGAAATGGGGATTTAGATATGAAGCCCTGCGCGACAGCTTTGCCACTGGCGGGAAACCACGGATTCACATCCATGACCTAAAACTAGAAAAGAAAAATGGTCGATGGCTAGTGACTAGTCGCTAAGGTAATGAGCGATCTGTAAAGAGATTCTGGAGAAACTGGCTTTCTCAATAGCAAAAAGCGAAAATGGTGGCGAGCCACAGATATTCATATCGATGGAGCAGCCCCCATGCAACCAATTCGGACCTTCAACGTTTCCCCATCTTTGCCAGAGCCACTAGCCCCCCTCCGCCAGCTAGCTCATAACCTTTACTGGGACTGGAATATTGAAATCAAAGATCTGTTCCGTCGTCTCGATCGAGACCTGTGGGAAACGACCCGCCACAATCCGGTCGCGATGATTGCTCAAGTTAGCCAAGCCCGCCTCCAAGAAGCCGCCACCGATGACGGCTTTTTGGCTCATTTGGAACGGGCCACCCACGCCCTCGAAAACTATTTAGGCAGTCGGGATTGGTATAAAAAACATCATGACTCCGGCACCCAGCAGTCCTGTTTTGCCTATTTTTGTGCTGAATTTGGCCTGGTAGACTGTTTGCCGATTTACTCTGGTGGTTTAGGGGTACTAGCTGGCGATCATCTCAAATCCGCCAGCGACCTGGGTATTCCCCTGGTGGGAGTGGGGCTGCTATACCAAGAAGGCTACTTTGCCCAATATCTAAATGCCGATGGTTGGCAGCAAGAACGCTATCCGATCAATGACTTTTACAACATGCCCCTGCATCTAGAAAAGCAGGCTGATGGCAGCGAACTACGCATCGCCGTCGAATATCCCCAGCGGGTAGTCTATGCCCGAGTGTGGCGCGTCCAAGTTGGCACCGTACCACTATATTTGTTAGATACCAATATTGCCCCCAATAGTGCTTACGACCAAGATATTACCGATGAATTGTATGGCGGCGACCTAGATACGCGCATTCACCAAGAAATCATGCTGGGCATTGGCGGCTTCCGGGCATTACAGGCACTCGGCTACCAGCCATCGGTTTATCACATGAACGAAGGCCACTCCGGGTTTTTGATCTTAGAACGGCTGCGGATGTTGATGCAGCAAGAAAAACTCAGCTTTGCTGAAGCTAAACAGGTGGCCATGTCTACCCAGATTTTCACCACTCACACCCCCGTCAGCGCCGGGTTTGACCTGTTTCCACCCGATAAAGCAATGTACTATGTCGGTCACTATGCCAATGCCTTTCAATTATCGCGGGAAGAATTCTTGGGATTGGGTCGCGAAAATACCGGTGACTTAACTTCGCCCTTTAGCATGGCCGCTTTAGCGATGAAAAATGCCAGCTTTGTCAATGGAGTTGCCCAGCTACATGGTGCCGTATCACGACAGATGTTTCAGAATATGTGGCCAGGAGTACCGCTGAATGAGGTACCGATCACGGCCATTACTAATGGTGTACATGCCCGCAGCTGTGTAGCCAAAAGCAATCAAGAATTGTTCGATCGCTATCTTGGTAACGACTGGGCTGAAAAACCCGCTGACGATCCGCTTTGGGGCAAAGTTTTGTCGATTCCCGATGAAGAACTATGGCGCAACCACGAACACTGTCGAGCCGAACTAGTAGTCTTTGCCCGGGAACGAATTATTAACCACTTGCACGAGCGGGGGGCGACCGGAGCAGAAATTCACCATGTGCAAGAATCTCTCGATCCTGGCGTATTCACGATCGGCTTTGCCCGTCGTTTTGCTACCTATAAACGCGCTACCTTATTTTTACGCAAGCTCGATCGGATTAAAAATATTCTTGCTGGCGATAAAAATCGCCGGGTGCAGTTTGTAATTGCTGGAAAAGCCCACCCCAAAGACATTCCGGGCAAAGAACTAATTCGGGATATCGTTCACTTTACCCGCACAGCGGGCATGAACTCGGTGGTGTTTGTGCCAGATTACGACATTTATGTTTCTCGCCTGATGGTAGCAGGCTGTGACATTTGGTTGAACACGCCCCGCCGCCCCCGCGAAGCTTCTGGGACTAGCGGCATGAAGGCGGCGATGAATGGTTTACCGAATGTCAGCATTTTGGATGGTTGGTGGGACGAAGCTGATGTGCGCACAGGTTGGCCGATCGGCCAGGGCGAAATGTATGAGGACGAAGAATACCAAGATGAAGTAGAAGCTAATGCTTTTTACGATCTGTTGGAGCAAGAAGTGGTGCCGATGTTTTACGATCGCGACCCAGAAGGCATTCCTCGTCGCTGGGTGGCCAAAATGAAGGAGGCCATTCGCTTAAACGCGCCTCGGTTTAATACAGCGCGGATGGTGCGCGATTACGCAGATCAAGGCTACTTCCCCACTCATCAACGCTCGATCGCGATGACCAGTGACTCTTACCAAAATGGGAAGGAAATGGCGCACTGGAAAGCCAATATGTTTGAGAACTGGTACGACATCAAGATCAAAAAGGTGACTGCCGATACCCCCACTGAGATCAATGTGAACCAGTCGATCGCCATCCAGAGCTTAATTTATTTGGGGAACCTCAAACCTGGTGATGTGCGGGTGGAAGTTTATCAGGGAGCGATCGATAGTCATGGCCAAATTGTTAATGCTGAAACAGCAGTGTTGACTAGCCAAGGCCAAAATAATCAAGGTGATACCATTTATGCTGGCAACATCGCTTATCAATCTAGCGGTTTACAAGGGTTCTCGGTACGAATCTTGCCCAATCATCCCTATCTAAGTAATCATCATGAGTTAGGTCTGATTCATTGGGCTTAATATGGGGTAGCGCATATTTCTAAAATTCTCTATGGCAGACTTGATTGAGCAATTATCCCTCGCTATTGATGACTTGAGTTGGTTCTATCGGCAACAAGCGCCAGTGGGGGTGAAAAATCCCCCCACTGTTTTGTTTTTGCACGGGGTGCCCACCACTAGCCTAAGTTGGACAGGGGCGATACCAAAGGTCGCCGCTGCTGGTTGGCGCGGCATTGCTCCCGATTGGATTGGATTGGGTAGCTCTAGTAAGCCAGATCAACGTGATTTCGCCTATACCCCAGCGGCTTATTTAGACGCTTTGACAGCTTTTATTGAAACAATGCATATTGATCAGTTAGCAATTGTAGCGCAAGGCTTTTTGGGCACCGTGGGTATTCAATACGCTCTCCAAAATCCAGACAAGATCGATCGACTATCGATCGTGGGTGCGCCCATTACAACTACCCAAAAATTGCCCTGGCCACTACAACAACTCAATCTACCGCTACTGGGTGAAGTCCTTTGCCAAGACCCGCTAATGAGCGAGAAAATTATGGAAAAAGGTTGTCAGCGGGTCATTGAAGAAGAATTTTTAGCGCAATATCGTCGCCCTTTTTTGAAAAGCTCCGACGCGGGCTTTGCGTTGCTGGCGATCGTGCGCAATCTACAAATAGCCGTAGTCACCACTGAAATCAGCCAAGGTTTAGCTACAGCACCTTTTCCCGTCCAGCTGATTTGGGGAGCCAACGATCCGTGGCTCTCGATCGAACAAGCCCAATCTGCGGTGAAATTAATCCCCAAGGGCGAATTATTTACCCTGGCGGAAGCCGCTCACTATCCGCAAGAGCATTGTTATCCGCAGCTAAGTGAGGGGCTGATCAATTTCCTGAAGCGCACGGTTTTTTAAGGCTATATTTTATCTGATTTACAATTACGAGGAGACCTTCACCCAAAAGTCAGCAACAACTATTTTCCCGTTGTAATTAAACTGTCCCCACATTTTATAGTTACCAGGCTGAGGAAACTTAGTCCTAAAAACAATTTCTGATTCCTGACCACCCTTAATTGCATGGGCATGAATATAATCTGCCCGAGTCAGTGGTGAGGACTGTTTCATAATTACTAGGTGCCCCTTTTCACCCAAGTATGGCTGCAAGCCAGTAAGTGGTTGACCATTCTTTTGCTGAAGATTAAATGATAAAGAGACTTCTTTACCAGCTTTCAGTATTGCTGGCATCGGCTTCAATGTAGCCTTAACATCTCCCATAACTTTACTAGTGCTAAAACCAATCTTGGCAGCAGCCTGTGGACTACCTGTTACTTTAGTCTTCATGATGGAAACCTGCTCTTTTTGACCGGTTGGCTGGTAGTCACTCACCAAGGTATAGCTACCGCCACCAGGAAAGTTAGCAGCTACTTCAAAGCGACCATTTTGCTTGTAAGTAGGATGAATATGGCTAAAAGACTGGAGATCATCACTGACCACGATCAGGTGCATCAGTTTTTCTTGGAAAGTATCAAATTTATCAATAGGTTTACCATCAGCTCCCTGAATATTTATGACCAAAGGTATAGAGGCGTGAGCGCGAATATTACTCGGTACGATCAACTTAGCCATGGTTGTAGCAGTGAGAGTCATATTGCCATGATCCATACCAGACATGCCATTGTGATCACCATGATTCATGCCACTATGATCCATCTCAGCCACATTATTACGCAATGGTTGTGGAGATTTGTCAAATAGAGCGCTAGCTGCTGCCACCGTATCATTTTTAGTAGTAGCTTGCAGAGAGCAAGCATTAGCTATTAATAAGCTACTGATGGCGATCGCTTTGGTCACAGGGCCGCTCAATGAAGTCAGGATTTTTAGCATGATTTATTTCTACTCTTTCTAATTTATTATTTTAGCGAAAGCCCTACCCAGTTACTGGGTGGGGGCATGTCCAGATTATTAGCGGCTAAAGCTAAAACGGCCATCAGCCTGATCACTACCAATCGCCGCATTAACCTTTACTTGATATTGACCAGGAGCTTTTCCTGGTAACGCTGCTGTATAGTGTTTGCCAGCAGTATCGTAGCTGAGAGGAATGCTTTCTTGTTTGCCACCAGGGAACTGCACCTCAGCTGTTACTTTGGCATCAGCAATAGCAGTGTGGGTATCACCTTTTTGGACATATAAATCTAAATGAGTTGAATTAGCTTCCTTTTCTGGCACCAGCTCTAAGTGATATTTACCAGACTCTACTACTTGACCACCTTTACCCTTACTTTCTTCACCTTTATCAGTTTTAGTACCAGCTGCGGGGGGAACTTCGACCGAGGCGGGAGCAGAGCTATTACTAGGATTAATGCTAGTTTGAGAACTATTATCACAAGCGCCGAGCAATAGCCCAATGCTAACGATGGCAAAGATTCCGAGAGTTGATGATTTCATGTTTTCCACTCCTAACTAAATTAATTGAAATTACTGTTTGCCTTTCAGGTTCCTATGGAGGAAGCCCGCGCTGAATAGTGTGTTTCATATCCTTACTCCGTGAACATCGCTAACATCGGCGATTTGTTTAGTCTGCTGCTGCACGATAAACTTGCCGAATAGGGTATACATAGCTGGTAAAACCAGCAGTGTCAGAGCAGTGGAAGTAAATAGGCCACCCAACACCACCACTGCCAGCGGCTGTAAAATTTCTTTGCCTGCCCCAGAACCAATTACCAGAGGCACCATGCCCAGCGCCGAAGCCAAAGCGGTGAGCAAAATAGCCACTAACCGTTCCATCGAACCCTCTACAATCACCTCTCTTAACGGTAAACCCTCGGCTAGTCGGTTGTTGTAGTTATCAACTAGTAGCAGACCATTGCGAGTGGCTACTCCAAACAAAGTAATAAAACCGACCATCGAAGCTACCGAAATAATGCCGCCACTGCTGGCCACCGCAATTACTCCACCAATTAAAGCTAAAGGTAGGTTGATCATAATCATCAGAGTGGCTGGCATGGATTTGACCGCAAAATAAATTAAAATCCCGATCGCTATCACCGAAAACGCCCCTGCCACTATTAAAGTCTGAGTTGCTTGCTCTTGAGCTTGGAATTGACCGCCAAACTGAACATAATATCCACTGGGTAAAGAAATTGCTTTCACCTTCGATCGCACATCTGCAATCACCGCCCCCAAGTCTCTGCCGCTGACATTAGCAGAAACAATCAGAAGCCGGGAGACATTTTCGCGATTTATGGTGCTGGGACCACTGCCATATTCTACCTTTGCTACTTGGGCGAGCGGAATTTTTTGACCGCCTGGTATATCGATTAATAAATTGCTTAACACTGCTAAGTTATTGCGATACTTTTCTGGCAACCATACCACCATGTTAAAAGTTTGCTGTTTTTCTAACACCTGGGATACAGTGCGGCCATTCAAACCAGTCTCGATCGTCTCAGCCAGTTCCCCAATACTCAGACCATAGCGGGCAGCGGCTGATCGATCGAACTTAATTTGTACCTGTTTAACGGGTACTTGTGGCTCTAGTTGTAGATCGACAATCCCCGCAACGCCGCCCATCGCCACTTGGACTTGTTGACCCAGCATCCGCAGCTGAGATAGTTCTGGACCATAGATTTTGACGGCGATCGCACTGCGCACTCCCGATAAAATCTCATCCATCCGGTGAGAGATAAAACCCCCAATATTAGTTGCTACTCCCGGCAGTTTACCTAGTTCTGTTCTAAGGCTAGCAATGGTTTTTTCTCTTGCTTTATCGCCTTCTTCACTAATTTGCACATCCAATTCGCCAGCATTTACACCAGCGACATCAGCATCGCCTTGGGCAAAACCCGCTCGAAACTGCATGGTATCAAATCTTTTATCTTCTTTAAAGGCCGACATCACGGCTAGAGCAGCTTGGTTGGTAGATTCCAGGGACTGACCAGGATAAAGCGTTAAGGCATTAACTAGCGATCTGTCTTGAAACTCTGGCAAAAAGACTTTGCCTAATCCTGGCAAAATCACCAGCGCGGCTACAAATCCGGCCAGAGACACACCTAAGATTATTTTGGGAAACTTCATGGCCAGTAGCAGTAGTGGCCGATAAAAACGACGTGCCATTTTTTCCACTAAGGTTTCCGAACTAGGTAACTTCTGGTTGGCTAAGAGCAAGGCACAAAGAGCTGGAGTTAAAGTTAAAGCTACTAGTGTCGAGGCCAGAATCGAGAGCAGGTAAGCCATCCCCATCGGGGTAAAGATCCGGCCTTCGACACCAGATAGCACAAAAATCGGGGCGAAGACCACCGCAATAATCACCGTCGAAAACAACACGCTAACTCGAACTTCGACAGAACCATCAAATACTACTTGTAGTGGTGCTTTGGGGCTACCAGCTAGCTGATTTTCGCGCAGTCGTCGATAGACATTTTCCATATCGACGATCGCATCATCTACTACCGATCCGATCGCCACCACCAAACCGCCCAGGGTCATAGTGTTTAGCCCTTGGCCAGTCCAGTTTAAAATAATTAGCCCCAGCAGCAGCGACACAGGCAAAGCACTAAGACTGATTAGCACTGTTCGCCAATTCATCAAGAATACAATCAAAATTACCGAGACAATGATCGTGCCGTCGCGCAGGGCTTCTTCCACATTTTTGATGGCAGCTGCAATAAATATATTTTGGTCAAAGGTTTTATCAAAGGTAACACCGGGTGGTAATCCGGCTTTTAATTCGGCCATTGCTGCATCGACAGCTTTAACTA
This sequence comes from uncultured bacterium, assembly GCA_964247125.1. Lineage (GTDB taxonomy): Bacteria > Cyanobacteriota > Cyanobacteriia > Cyanobacteriales > Chamaesiphonaceae > JAAFHZ01. The sequence goes on along the minus strand of CAXTSZ010000012.1, from coordinate 9,459 downwards.
CGGTGGGGGTATCGGCTACGGGCTGCTTCGTAACCGTTAGAATCAAGGCTCGTTTGCCGCGAAATAATCCATCACCCCGGCGCAGGGCAGGCGCGATTTTGACTTCAGCGACTTGCTCCAGCAAAACTGGAATGCCTTTATCGGCTTTGATGGCCGACTTTTGCAGTTGTTCGATCGATTCAATCCGACCAATGCCGCGCACTAGTAGCTCGCGATCGGGACTAATCAAAAATCCACCTGGAACATTGGCATTAGAATTCTGGACGGCCTTGATCACATCCGCAACAGAGACGTTGTAGGTCTTCAGTTTTTCGGGGTCGATCAGTACTTGATACTGCCGCTCATCACCACCGTAAAAGAAAACATTACTGACTCCTGGTACGGCTAATAATCTGTTTCTAATATCCCAGTTGGCGACCCGCCACACATCCATCATATCGTCACCAGAAAAAGCATATTTCACTGTCCAGCCTAGTGGTGAACTAACTGGGAGCATCTCTGGTTGCCCTACACCTTTAGGCAAAATGTTTTGCACCCGCTGGAGCCGTTCAGTAACCAGCTGACGGGCACGGTAAATATCTGTTTGGAGGCTAAATACGGCTTTCACTGAAGCAATCCCCACCGCCGATGAAGACCGCAAAGATTCTAAACCAGGAGTACCGTTAATGGCACTCTCGATCGGGCGGGTCACTAGTGCCTCTACTTCTTCGGGCGCTAGACCAGCAGCATCAGCCTGAATTTCGACTTGGGGTGGGGCAAAGCTCGGAAAGACATCTAAGGGCATTTGTCCCAGGACTCGCCAGCCCCATAGACTAATTAACAGTGAGATAATAACTATCAGCCAGCGTTGAGCGATCGACCATTTCACAATCGTATTGAGCATGGTTATTACTTATGTCTCAATTGAGTGGAGCTAATATTGGTCTGGTCAATCGATTCGTCGATGCGTAAGGGAACAACGGCAGATAAGTCTGCTGGATGTTTGCGCTCAAATGTTTCTTCTGGATCAATTATTTCCATCAAACTAGTCGTTACCTTGCGCCGACGATTGAGCCAAAAAGCCCCACTTAATAGCAGACCAGTAGCTGGGACTATTCCCCATAGGTAAGTTGGTGTTGGACGACTAGGCGCAGGCTGGACATCACTATGTTGATTAGCAGGCTTACTTTTCAGAGACTGGGCATAGAGCTGGGGGGCGCGTTGACTCACCACCGCATCGCCCGCAAACAGCCCTGTCTTTACTTCGACTAAATCACCCACCGTTTGACCCAGCGTAACAGTGATCGGCTGATAGCCTGTCCCACTTTTGACATAGACTAGTTTTTCTTGATTCGCTTCCACCACAGCCGCCGCTGGAATTACCACTACAGGGGCGGTCTGTTGATCGGTAGCGAGTTTGATTTCTGCAAACATGCCAGCGCGCAGCAAACCATGCGCATTGTCTAGAGCCGCTTGCACCGGCACCACGCGGCTCTGGCCATCAATGGCCGTGCCAATCCGGGTGATTTGGCCATCAAAATAGCGATCGCCAGCCGCTGCCACTTTAACATTCACCCGCTGACCGACTTGGACTCGTCCCAGATCGCGCTCATAGATATTGGCGGTAGCTAAGACCTGGCGATCGTCTGTAATCGTCATTAGTTTCGCGCCCGCCTCCGCCACCGACTGACCAATGGTGATTTCTCTGTCGGCTACGGTGCCCTCGATCGGCGATTTAATGGCAATTAATCCTTGGGCATCAGTCTGATTGCCCAGTTGTTTGAGCCGCCCCTGATAGCTAGCATCACTAAGATGGAGCCGTGTGCGCGCCGCCGTTACGGCTGCTGCCGATCGCTGGGCTTGAGCTTCGGCTTCTACGACTGCTTTTTGGTTACGGGCTTTGGCTAACTGACCTTGCGATTCGGCTACTTGCTTCTCCGCCTCTCGTAATTCCCGGAGCGGCAGATCACTCTCTGCTTTGCGCAGATCGGTTTCTGCTTGCGATACTCCAGGCTGACTTTGGGCTTTAACTAACTGAGTGCGCGCTGCGGCTAATTTAGCTTGAGATTCTAGTGCCTGACGACGGGGGATAGCACCATCTTTCGCCAGTTCTACATCTTTTTGATAACGTTCTTGGGCTAACTGTAGTTCTGCTTGGGCGGATTGAACCTCCGCAGTGGCAATCTGCCGCTGTCGTTGATAAGTGTTTTGAGCAACACGGACGATCGAACCACTTTTTACTAATTGTTGCTCGCGGCTCAACCGAGATTGAGCTGATGTGAGCTGACTTTGCGCTTGGCTCGCCTCGGCCTTGGCTACTTCGACAACTTTGCGATAGCTCTGCTGGGCGAGCTTTAAATCAGTTTGGGCTTGCTGAAGACTGGCCAGGGCTTCCGATCGCTTTTCCAACCCTACAACTCGTAAATCGCTAAGTTCTGGACTGGACATCATCGCCAATACTTGACCAGATCTGACCTTAGTTCCAGGTTGCACCAGTAGCTGTATGAGCTTGCCCTTGATGGGGGCAGTGACTTCTACTTTTTTACTGGGTAATAGTTCGATCTGACCAGTGGCGGCAATTTCCACATTTAAGCTTTGTTTTTTGGTGGCCATGACCTGGATGCCAATCCGTTGGGCAGTTTCTTGATCAATTTGTACCGGGGTGCTAATTTGTCCATCCTGGCCAGCAAATTCATTACCGTGGCCACCATGAGCATCTACTGGAGTAGAAACTAAAAGGGCAAATAATGCTACTAGCTCCACTCGAATTAGTATTCGTGGTAGGTCAGAAAAGGGCATAAACTTCTACGCAGCAGACAACATTGCCCTATTCTGCAACTCAATAGTAAAACCACTGTGAAATTAATGGTTCAAGAAACTAATATTGTCAATAGTTAAGATTCATACAACCAGCTTTTCATATGATTTTTACTATTTATCTCTACACTTAATGCAATAGATACAATATTTATCCAGAGAGCCAGAACATGAAAAAAGTATTAGTTGTTATCACTACATTGTGCTTGTCTAACATTGGATGGAGTTGGAGTAGCCCGGCCAGTGCTAACTATAGTGAAAATCTTGCTTCTCATGTAGATAGTAAATTTGAGTTTCCACATAATAAGTGGGCGATTGTTCGCCAAACTATTCAAGTTCACGTTTCTAAGAATGGAGGAGCTTTGGCCCAGCTATCAATTGAGATCCCCGACCATATTGAATTTCAAGCCAGTAAGGTAGACATTACCGATATCAATAATCGCCCGATCATTGCCCAGACTTCTATGCAGGGTCAAAAACTTCAGATTAGTTTCAATACCCCGATCGCTGCTGGCACCCAAATTCGCATTAATCTCAATGATGTGAAGAGAACCATGCTAGTAAAGTCTCCTTTGTACTACATCTTTGGTAAAATAGCGAATGGCTCGGAAGCCTTTATTGGTGAGGCTTACTTTCCGCTATGAGAGTATTGTTAGTCGAAGATGAATTAGATCTAGGCAAAGCCATCCAGAAGGTATTAACTCGCGAGGGTTATGTTGTGGATTGGATAGCAGATGGCAATGAAGCGTGGGAATGCTTGGAGTCCACTTTTGTCAGATACGATATCGCTATTTTGGATTGGATGCTGCCCGGTCGGTCGGGCATTGAACTCTGTCAAAAAGCCGTAAAAATTCCCGATCCGCCCCGCGTATTATTACTCACGGCTAGAGGCGATTTGCCCGATCGCGTCACCGGGTTAGACGCTGGGGCTGACGATTATTTGCCGAAACCCTTTCGGATGATGGAATTATTGGCAAGAATGCGATCGATGCAGCGCCGCATTAGCCCAGAAACGGCACCAATAAAACTTCAGGCTGGTCAGCTATTATTGAATTATCAATTACTCTGCATCTCATTGGTCACTGGGTCTGATCTAGAAATTCATCTCACCTGGAAAGAATTTCAGCTATTGGAATACTTGATGATTAACAAAAATCAGATTGTTACGCATGAGCAGATCATCGATCGACTATGGCAAGACGGACAAATGTTGGGTGATAAAGTGTTAGTGGCTCAGGTCAAGCTCTTACGCAAAAAATTGATAGAGCTAGATTGCCCCGAAACCATTGAAAATGTTTATGGTATTGGCTACCGCCTAATTGCCCATGATTAACCCCCAACTGTTTCGGAGTACTCGTCTCAAATTAGCTGGCTGGTATGCAGTGGGGATGGGCATTGTGCTGAGTGTGGGGGGTGGATATATTTACATAACAACTAACCAAAGCTATTGGGCGGCGGTTCACCAAGAACTGGTTTCCTTGACTGGCACACTACATGACAGCCTCGAACCAAAGCTAAAAATTCCTGGCATCGTCGATCCGGCTATTCAGCGAGAGATCTTGCTGAATATTTGCGTGGTAGATGAGAGCTGTCCCACAGAAATAACTGATCGCACAGTGTCTACGCCGCCAAATCGACATATCTTGGGTATTAGTCAGCAGGGGTTTTATTACCTGCGCTTTTATAACCTTGCGCAAAAATTAATTGCGACGGCTGGCCAACAACCTGCTGGCTCGGACACTGCGTTTGCCAGAGCCGGATCGGTGTCGTTGCATGATTCTCACCTGTCGTTTGATAATGCTCAAATGTCATTTTATGACGCTCAGGGGATTCGCTATCATCGCTTGGCTGTTGCTCTGACGACTACAGATGGTCGTCCGTGGGGCTTTTTGCAGGTTGGTAGATCCATGCAAGAGTTTGATGATCGTGCAGCCAGACTACAAATTAGACTGTTGATTGTTCTCCCTGCCATCACTTTATTAGTGGCATTGATCAGCTGGTGGTTATCGGACAAGGCCATGCAGCCGATTTATGATTCTTATGAAAAAATGCAGCGGTTTACCGCTGATGCTGCCCATGAGCTACACACACCGCTGTCAGCTATTTTAGCTACCGTGGAAGCCGCGCAATATTCTGATTCGATGGAGGAAGCCACTGAAGCGCTAGACACCGTAGAACGCCAAACAGACCGATTGATTCAATTAGCCGAAGACTTGCTGGTGTTGTCACGGTTAGATGATAGTTATCATGCTATTCAAAAAAACTGCTATCTCAATGTTGTAGTTGCTGATTTAGTCAAAAATCTGAGTGCCTTGAAAATATCAACAGGTATCCATCTTGAAGTAGCAATTCAAACAGCTACTCCCCTTCAGGTAAAGATTTCTGATTCCCAGGCCAATCGATTACTGACAAACTTAGTAATGAACGCGTTGCAGCATACTTCACTAGGTGGCACAGTCACTGTGATACTGTCCCAGAGCAAGAGCCATGCTGTTATTCGAATCCAGGATACCGGTGTCGGCATTGCCGCAGATGCTCAAACTCGCATTTTCGACAGATTTTATCGGGTAAATCAGGCGAGAACCAGACACAAAGGTGGAGCCGGATTAGGATTAGCCATTGTGAAAGAAATTGTTCGATCGCATCATGGTTCGATCGAAGTGCAAAGCAAACTCGGTGTGGGCAGCAATTTCATAGTGAAGTTGCCGATTGCCAAATTAGGCTAATATCGGCTGGCTAGTGCTGTCTAGCACATCCTTATTTTGCTTTGACCTCAATGACTCCCCGAAACATTCTCATCCCACAAGTAAAGGCATATTCACCTGCCTTCGTCGGGGTGAATTCTACAGTTGTTGTTTGCCCAACAGGTAAGCGGGTGCTAATTCCAAAATCGGGAATTAATACTTCATTTAGACAAGAATTGCTGTCTAGACGATGAAATGATAACCGCACCGGTTCACCACTATTGACAATAACTCGATCGGGACGATAGCCACCATCGACTGTGATCATTACCTCCTGTACCCCATTAGTTTGGGTGGCTTGTTGTTTCTGCTGTTTACGCCCCAAAAACCACCATAGTTCGGCACCAACTAGCGTCAGTCCACCGAGAACTACACCTACTTTAATTGGTAAAGGCTGTTCGATAGGTTGAAATGAGCGATTTGTTGGCGAGTGTGGCATTTCCGACTCACCCATCGGAAAAATCGAGATAATTGTCCCGACTAAAATTGCTGCAAGTTTCATAGTTTTAACCCCTTTAATCTCAGAGCATTAAGTACCACCGAAATCGAACTAAATGCCATGGCCGCCCCAGCGATCGCCGGATTGAGTAACCAACCCGTAAATGGGAATAGAATCCCCGCCGCCAACGGAATACCCAGAACATTGTAGCCAAGCGCCCAGAACAGATTCTGTTGAATATTTTGCATCGTGGCGCGACTGAGACTAATGGCGGTGACAACCCCCTGTAAGTCCCCTGAAATTAACGTGATATCAGAAGCGGCGATCGCCACATCTGTACCCGTACCGATCGCCATCCCCACATCAGCTTGAGCAAGTGCCGGGGCATCATTAATCCCGTCTCCAACCATGGCCACCACTTTTTTCTCTTGCACTTGCAATGTCTGAATTGTCTGCGCTTTTTGGTCGGGGCGGACTTCAGCTAAGACCCGTTTTATCCCGACGCGATCGGCGATCGCTTTGGCAGTACGCTGATTATCACCAGTCAGCATCACTACTTCGATGCCCATTTTCTGTAAGGTCTGAATCGCTTTAGCAGAGGTGGGTTTGACCGTGTCGGCAATGGCGATCGCTGCTTGTAAATGACCATCGATAGCAACGAATACTACCGTTTTTCCAGCATCTTCCCAACCTTCTTTCTGTGTTTGGAATACGGCGGAATTGATGTTCATTTCATCGAACCAACGTTGGGTACCAATCCATACTTGTTGCTGTTCTACAATGCCCTTGACACCACTGCCGGCGATTGCCTCGAATTGTTTGACTGTGGGCAATTGAGCGCCTTTATTTTGTTTGCTAGCGTACTGAAATAAAGCTTCAGCTAAGGGATGTTCAGAATTGCTTTCTAGGGCACCGATCGATCGCCATAAATTTAGTGAGTCTAGAACATGCGGGCTATTCGGAACGAGATCTAGGATTGAGGAAGTATCTGTAACAACTGGCTTCCCCTGAGTGATTGTACCTGTTTTATCCATCACGATCGTGTGAATTTGACGGGCTAGTTCGAGGCTTTCGGCACCTTTAATCAAAATGCCATTTTCTGCCCCCTTGCCGATGCCCACCGTCACCGATGTGGGCGTTGCTAAACCCAAGGCACAAGGACAAGCGATAATTAACACGCTGACCATTGTGACGATCGATAAAGTGAAATTGCCGATCGCTAGAAACCAGGCTACAAAGGTTGTAACCGCGATTGCCAGAATTACCGGAACGAACCAGCCAGTGATATTATCGGCTAGTTTTTGGATCGGGGCTTTAGAATTTTGCGCTTGTTGGACTAATGTGACGATCTGCGCTAATGCTGTATCTTTGCCGATTTTGGTCGCCCGAAATTGAAAGCTACCCATCTTGTTGAGGGTTGCACCGACAACTTCATCACCGACTTGCTTGGTTACCGGAAAACTTTCACCCGTGAGCATCGATTCATCCACCGTTGAATATCCCGATATAACTTCACCATCGACAGGAATTTTTTCACCAGGACGTATTACTACAATATCTGCGATTGCTACTGCGGCGATCGGGATGTCAATTTCTGCCTTGTCACGCAATACCCGCGCCGTTTTTGCCTGTAGTCCCATTAATGCCGTAATTGCCGATGAAGTGGCTCCTTTGGCACGATTTTCTAACCATCTTCCCAACAGCGTCAAGGTAATAATCATCGCGGTCGCTTCATAATAGACTTCTGCGGATAATCCCTGTGTTGTGAAGTAGCTAGGCGCGATCGTGACCCAAAGTGAATAGAAAAAAGCGATACTTGTACCGAGCGCAATTAAGGTATTCATATCAGCTGTACGGTGACGAAATGCCTTCCATGCCGATATTTGAAATTCCCTACCTACCCAAAACTGGATGGGTGATGCTAGAGCTAGCTGTACCCAAGGATTTTCAAGCTGGGATAAAAAGGACGGCAGGGTGAGATTAAAATGGCTGAGGCTGCCGATGACGAGCAGGACGCTGAGAATTGCACCAATTAAAACTCTACGCTGAAGATTTCGCTCTTCTATTTGTTGTTGCCTGTTTCCGGTATCATCGGCACTGCCAAGATCTGCTGGGATGATTTGGGCTTCATAGCCAATGTCAACAACTGCCTTCGTGATGATATTGATATTAGTCTGTTGAGGATCGTAGCGAACGCTGGCTCGATCGCTACTAAAATTGACATTTCCGGTAATCACCCCCGGCACACCAAGAATTGCTCTCTCGATGCTGTTAGCACAGGAGGCACAGCTCATTCCCTTGAGTCTGAGGTTTAGCTCTTGCATATTTTTTATCGTTAAATAATTTAGTTGAGTACTACAACTTTTGAGGGTGGTTAATTTAGCAATGTCAGGCTTCTTATGCCCATGCTAATCGATTACTCACGCACCTGTGGAATTTTGATATCGATCGCTCAATTCGGATACTTTTTGGCGAAACATTTCTACCATTTCTGGGGGGCTAACAATCTCACAATCAGCTCCATAGGGTAGCACTTCCCGAAATAGCCAAAAAGTACTAGATACTAAGCGAACTACTTTTTTCACCTTAGTCTGTTCTGGGTGCCAGTCATTTTCTAGATCGTTGAGCTTGGATTCGTAGGCAAAAGCTAGTCGATTGTGAAAATGTAGAGTTACGGGAATAGTTACTAATCCTTGGTGCCATTTGCCTTTTAACGGGGAAATGGCAGCATCGGCGATACGATCGAGTCTCAGTGTCCAGTTGTGGTTGAGCGGGGTGAGATCCTCGTTACCAGTGCTTTCTTCGCACCAGCATTGGAGGTATTGTCTTTTTTCGATCGATTCAATGGTGGCATAGCGGACAGTAAAGGTGATGGCTCGATCAGCGGCATCACGGTAGGCTAGCTCGAAGGGTTTGTTACTGGCTATATGTTGATCGATGATTTTTCGCCAAGTGGGTTTGAGTTGGGTTAGGAAGCTTTCAAGTTCGCTGCGTAAGGGGATTTTGATTTCACTCCGGGATACTAGTAATTCCGCAATGATTCTTGATGATTGGTCTTTCCCGTTATCAAGTAGTATTTTTCTGGCTGCATCCAGGGCGGTGATGCGGGCATCTGTCCAGTTGTCATTGGGTAGTACTAAGAGTTGACGACGGGCGATCGCTTCAATCAGTTTGGAGATGTTGGGTTTGTCGCCCCAAGTGATGCCCAGATCGAGGGCTATTTGCTGGAGGGCTTGTTTGTCTCGCTCTTGTAGGGAGAGGGTAATGGCGCTACCGGTGCGGGTCATAGCAAGTGTCCGTATACTTTAACAATAGAAAGAGCATTGATTCTATTTTTCTTCGCTATTATAAAACACACGGACATTAATTGATGTCTTTGATGGCTTAAAGCCTTTGTAGGCAAAGTGATTAACTCTCTTTTTTGTTTTGAGGTGGATATTATGACTAAGTTGGAATTGTTGGTGGATTTGATGAGTGATG
>CAXTSZ010000011.1:28145-58226 GCA_964247125.1 uncultured bacterium | reverse complement strand
TATAGCAGTATATAGTTTTACAGGAGATATCGGAGACATACTAATATTTTCTCCTGATAGACTTTATCAAGAGGCAATAGAAAATGGGATACTACAGGATGAATTTCATGTTCAATTATATGGTGATAAAAAGCCTTTGGACATGCTAATTCAGTGACTACTAAATAGCAGCACCCTAAATCTATACTACTTTTTGGGCTGGATTATAGTTGACCCAATGATAGTCGCCAGATTCTGAATGATGGCAAGTATCAGTACAAATATGACAATGAAGGAAATCTCCAGCAGAAGACCGAGATAACATCGGGCAAAATCACCAATTACGAGTGGGATTATCGCAATCGACTGACGAAGGTATCGAGTGCGGGTCAAATCGTGGAGTATCAGTATGATGCGGAGGATAGAAGAGTTGGGAAGGTGATCAATGGGGTCACTAAGGAAAAATACATCTACGATGGCCAGGATATTGCCTTGGTGGTGGATGCCGCTGGGGTGATTACGGAGCGTTATCTGTGATGGGGCTGGGGTGGACAATGTGTTGTCCAGAGAAGCCAATGGCCAGGTTACTTGGAGTCTAGGTGACAGGCAGGGTAGCGTTGTTGATTTGGTGAATGAGCAGGGTGAGGTTGTTAATCACTTTGTTTATGACAGTTTTGGGAATAGGACTGGCTCTACTACTGCTGATTTCCGGTTTGGGTATACGGGGCGGGAGCTGGATACGGAGACTGGGTTGTATTATTACCGCGCGCGGTACTACGATTCGGCGGTGGGGAGATTTATTAGTGAAGATCCGATCGGATTCTCGGCGGGGGATACCAATCTTTATCGCTATGTTGGTAATAATGCTACTAACTATACCGATCCGAGTGGTGAGGTTGTTCCTCTATTAGCAATTGGTGCTGCTCTCCTCAGTGCCGGATTAACTGGAGCGACAATCGGCAGTACTATAGGTTTTGCTCGCGGTGCAGCTCAAAGCATTGATAGCGATCGACATAATGGAATTCTGTCTTGGGATTCGATCGGCAGTGCTTATATCAATGGTTTGATAGGTGGTGTTCAGAGTGCTGCGGTTGGCTTTGGAGTGGGCGTTGGGGTTACTGCATTAGGTCTAGGTGCTATTTCCTTGGGTATCCCTGCTATGGTAGTTGGCGGGATTGGAGCTACCTTGGCGACTGTTAGTGTTGGTGCTGGAGTTATCAGTGCTGGCGTGAATATTTCTCAAGGTAACTATGCAACAGCAGCGGTTGATATTGCTGGTGCTCTTTATGGTGCTAATAAGCTTTGGTCTGGATATCAAACGGCTCAACAACGGGCATTTGATAATGGCTTTAAGAATGCTCGTCAAGTTTATCAAGATCCTCAATTACCTGGAGCTGGTCAGATTGTTCGTTCACAGTCTTCTGCTCCGTTGACAACTCCACCTAGTTGGGGAAATAGTAGTGCGATCGTTCCTAGATTGATCATTCAGCCTATTCAATATTTTCTTACTGGAACTGAGAATATTCCTTCAAATATTGCAGAAGAAACTTCTACCGTTTTTAGGGTGCAAGGCGGTATTCTGCCATCTCGTAGTAGGGATCATATCAAGTTTAAATCGGATGGAAGTATTAGCATCAGCAATACCACTGTTAACATAAGTATCGGTGATATAAAACATGCTTAACACTTTTTAAAATTGAGACCTGGAGGTAAAGTCTATTCATTTGAAATACCAAAATGGATGGATGACTTTATCGAAGCTGAAAAAATCCCACAATTTGGTGCTAAGAAAAATATTAAAAGTGCTAAGTTATATCCACAAGAGGTTGATACAACAACCCCAGGTCGATCTTATCAACTTCCGCCTCTATGGGCCAAGTGGTTAGAAGAAACTGCTATAAAAGGTTCAGGTAAAATCACGGAATAGGAAAAATCAAATGGACGATTTAAATTTAGTTGTTGTGGCTATTCGCTTGGATAGTGAAATAAAATGGTTTCGTGGTGATCGAGATTTTTGGGTTTTAGATCAAGAAAAATGGCGAGATGAATTTATTCGCGCAGGGCATGAGGTACCAGAATTTCAAGATGGGGACAGATTTGGCATTCGTATAGTTAATCATGATACAAAACAAAAATTTATTTGCTCAATCGCTGAATTTGAGATTGATAAGAATGAATTGAGTATAGATTTAGCAAGGAGATTTTCAACAGCTCGTTCATGGTGGGATGTTGAAGACTTGTTCCCAATCTTATTTATAGACTTTGATAATTCACATGTAGGTGCTTTTTATTATGAAGGTACACCGATGGAACGATATATTCCTGATGGGTGGACAAGTGAATTTATAGATTTTGCTAATGAATATCCAGAAGAAATTTTTCCTATCGAAGATAAATTCTGGATAAAGGGAGGCTCTGATTTACTACAACTTTTAAATGAAAGAGGATCTCACGAAATAGACAGGCAGTAACTACTGGTACTGTCCCACTAAGGAGCAACTACTAAAAAGTAGGGTTGGCATCGCTGGAGCAATCTCTAGTGCTTCATTTGGCTTTGCTGTGGGGCGATCGGCAGTTTAGCCAATGATTATAACAATGGAAATTTACCGATAGATTCTTTTGGTCAGGCTTTCCAACAAGGTACAGTAACTACTAAAAAGGCAGTACCCACCATTCTAAAATATAGAGTAAAGTTTTGAGTAACTTTTACTTGAGATCGACATCCAACCAGGCTATCAAATCACTCGTCTGGTCAAAATCAAACAGAGCCTCGCCCAAAGACTCAATCTTCTCAATAGGAAGACTATTCACTCGCACAATAAGGTCAGAGCTAAGATTACCTAATTTTCTAGTCAATTGTCTTAATACTAATGCTTTCTCCTGCTGAATCCCACGCTCTAAACCGATCGACTCTCCTTCAGTGCGACCCTCAGCTCTAGCATCCTGATATACTCGTGTCTGTTGCAACTCGATACCTAACATAACATCCACCTCATCTCTGGTTAAACTACTGAACTTATAGACCATGATCGTTGAGACTAAATCAATTATGACACGTCCGTCCGGGAGAAGAAAAGATTGATTAATCATCTGCCGAGCTTCGTTAACAGCGGCATCACCTTCCAGCAAAGTAAGCTTCATCAGGCTTAACCCCACAGGTAATTCTACTCCACCAACCAATTCATCTAAATAAATCGGTGTAATTCGCCCACTAACCAGCATATCAGCAACAACTTCCTTCTGTGATTGCTCCAGGCTACGCGATGGATAAATAGCCACTGCTCGCCAATCCGAGAACAAATCACGATGACGATAGGCATAGATTGAAATCTCACTGATCATTCGCTCATACAGTAGCTCATCCAGCTGAAACTGCACCTCGGCAAAATAAACTGTACCCGATGGATCAGGAGGTACAAACACCCCATCCATCCGAAACGAAGTTTCCTTTACCTCGACCGAATCAAATATATACTCATCGGCTCTTTCCGGTAGTTGCGGTAGTAGCTCGAATAAGAGCGTCGGCGATTGTTGAAAGATTTTGTAGAAAATGGTATCTCGACGCATGAAAAGATAGTCAAAGGGCGATTGCTATTATCTCATCAATAGTCATCTGCAAGATGCTTGATGTCCAGGGGAAATGTCACCAAGGTGATCACCGATCCATTTGGGACACCGCACCAAATGGTATATGGGTATGACGCACTAAATCGCCGTAACAACGTCACCGATGCGGAAGGAATCATTACTCGTACAACATTCAACGAATTTGGCAATGTAATTTCAGTTACGCAAAACTATACCGGGACAGAGACACGGACTACGCAGTACAAATATGACAAGCTGGGTCGAAGGATTGAAGTCATAGATCCGGCTAACCACAGCACTAAGACCAAATATGATGAAGCTGGTAATGTCTTATTGGTAATCGATGCCAATCAAAACCAAACTAGCTACTACTATGACAAACTGAATCGTCAGACAGAGATCGTTGATGCTAATGGCATCCTGACCCAACAGACCAAATACGATGGGTTTGGCAATGTTAAGTCCATTCGAGATGCAGGTGGAAACATTACTGGGTATGATTATGACGCACTGAATCGGCAGATTAAGATGACCGATCCGCTTGGGAAGTCGGTAACTCAGGATTATGACAGATTAGGTCGAGTGGAATGGGTCGTAGACCGGAATAATCGTCGCCGGGACTTTGGTTATGACATCAATGACAATTTGACCAAAGAAGCATGGGGGAATGGAATCCAGCTTCAGTTCATCTATGACAAAGTAGGCAACCTGAAGCAGAGTATTGATGGGGCTAGCAATACTACCAACATTTATAACTACGATGAAATTTATCAACTGACCGATACCCAAACGGGGAATGTCAACTTCCATTATGATTATGATGTTTATGGCGATCTGACCAAGAGACAGGAGCGAGTGAATAGCTCGTCACCTGCGACGTTAGATTACCAGTACGATAAGAATCATCAGCTCAAGAAGCTGAGTCAATCAGGCTTGGGAGTAACTTCTCAAGTGATGGAGTTTGGTTATGACAGGTTGAATCAGTTGACTAATATCAGTCGTGTCACTGCTAACTCAGATGGGGCATTGGTGACAGATTATCAGTACAACCAAGTGGGCTTGCTGAAGGATATCAACAATTACTTTGTGAAGCCGACAGTTTTCAATCCGATTACGACCATTAGTAATTATCACTATGATTACGATGCTGGTAATCGGTTAACCCTGAAGAGTGGAACTGATGGGAATAGTGTGATTGATTATGGCAAGGATAATCAGCTGAAGTCGGTGGATAACAGCAGTAGAGCGGATGAGGTTTATAACTTCAATGCTTTGGGAATACGGAATAACTGGAGTACAGTGACTGGGGATAGTCGCCAGATTCTAAATGATGGCAAATATGTCTACAAGTACGATGATGAAGGGAATCTCCAAGAGAAGAAGGAGTTGGCTTCGGGCAAAATCACCAATTATGAGTGGGATTATCGCAATCGTTTGTTTAAGGTATCGAGTGCGGGTCAAACCGTGGAGTATCAGTATGATGCTGAGGATAGAAGGGTTGGGAAGGCGATTAATGGGGTCACCAAGGAGAAGTACATTTACGATGGCCAAGATATTGCTTTGATAGTGAGTGCTGCTGGGGTGATTACGGAGCGATATCTGTATGGGGCTGGTGTGGACAATGTGCTGGCTCGGGAGGCCAATGGCCAAGTTACTTGGAGTTTGGGCGATAGACAGGGTAGCGTTGTTGATTTAGTCAATGAGCAGGGTGAGGTTGTTAATCACTTTGTGTATGACAGTTTTGGCAACAGGACTGGGACGACGAGTGCTGATTTCCGGTTTGGTTATACTGGGCGGGAATTAGATACTGAGACTGGGTTGTATTATTACCGGGCACGGTATTACGATCCGGCGCTAGGACGATTTATTAGTGAAGATCCGATCGGCTTTAGTGCTGGCGATACCAATCTCTATCGTTATGTTGGTAACAATAATATAACTATATCGATCCTAGTTTGGCTTGGGCTGGTATTGCGGAAATTTATCCATAGATTCTTTTGGTCGGGCTTTCCAACGTAGCGCTATCTGTTCAGGACAGGATTTTGCTCTTTTTGCAACAGCAGCAAAAAAGTAGCATTAAGAACCATTTAAGGCTAACAAACCATCAGGAGGAGTGATTTCAATGCGTCGCTGCTCCATATTCACCACCGGGACAATCTCCGGTACAAATGGAATCCAGACTTCTTTAACCGCTGTTTTGACCACTAGTAAATCATGACCTAGTGATACCAAATCCACGACAATTCCGACTTGTTCACCAGTGTTTTGCAGAAATACAGGCAAGTCTATTAAATCTGCAACGTGATATTCACCAGCCTTTAAAGCCAGCCGATCGTCAGCCGGTACCAACAACATCCGCCCTCGCAAAGATTCGGCTTGCTCCCGAGTATCGATCGCCTGCAACTTCACCACATACATCTCTTTCCCCGGCATCCCGTAACCGCGCTGGAGTTGCACAGGTTCTGGTTCCGCTTGGTTACTACTATATAGCCAGCGCTCACCCGCCACCTCAAACCGCTCGGGAAAATCACTGTGGGGGAAAACCCGCACCTCACCGCGCAAGCCTTGGGGTGCAACAATCGTGCCAATCTCCATCCAGCCAGTAGGTGGTATTAATTTATGGTTAATAGAAATCATAGTTAAAAGTTGTTATAGTTACTCAAAGCTTGCAATAGTCGATCTTGGACAGTAGCAACAGGCATCGCTCCCAGTTCACCATCAGCGCGGGTGCGGATACTCACCGTGCGGCTTTCGACTTCATTAGCACCGATTACGCCCACCACTGGAATCTTCGATTTTTCAGCATTACGAATCATCTTGCCGAGGCGCTCATTGCTAACATCAACTTCTGCCCGTACCCCGATCGCCAATAGCTGTTGGCAAACTTCTTGCGCAAACGGCAAGAAATCTTGAGCTACTGGCACTAATCGTATCTGAACGGGTGCCAACCACAGCGGAAAATCACCAGCATATTCTTCAATCAAAATGCCAATGAGCCGCTCTAATGAACCAAAAGGTGCCCGATGAATCATGACTGGACGCTGGCGGCTGCTATCTTCTGATACATATTCCAAATCAAAACGCTCCGGCAGATTGTAGTCCACCTGGACGGTGCCCAATTGCCATTCACGCTCCAGCACGTCTTGAAAAATAAAATCGAGTTTCGGTCCGTAAAAAGCAGCTTCACCAATGCCCTCAAAATGATCGAGACCGAGAGTTTCAACTGCTCGCCGAATGGCACCTTGGGCTTTCTCCCAAGCCTCAT
The DNA here is from genome assembly GCA_964247125.1 of uncultured bacterium. Lineage (GTDB taxonomy): Bacteria > Cyanobacteriota > Cyanobacteriia > Cyanobacteriales > Chamaesiphonaceae > JAAFHZ01. Next base: position 51,394 of record CAXTSZ010000011.1, on the reverse strand, counting down.
CGGAACCGATGTACTTATCCTTGAGTTCTGGATCGCGGAAGCTTAATCGAGCCTTGAATTTCTTCAAATTTAGAGCTTTAAACACCTGCAAAATCAAATCCACCACATTCAGGAATTCTTGATCGAGTTGTTCAGGCGTCACAAATAGATGAGAATCATCTACCGTAAAACCGCGCACCCTGGTCAAGCCGCCTAGTTCACCAGATTGCTCATAGCGGTAGACTGTCCCAAATTCTGCTAACCGCATGGGCAGTTCGCGGTACGATCGCAATTCACTCTTGTAAATTTGGATGTGAAAGGGGCAGTTCATGGGTTTCATCACAAAGCCCTGCTCCGCTGCCTTGGCCGCTTCATCCTCAGCCATCATCGGAAACATGTCTTCTTGGTACTTTTGCCAATGACCAGAAATCTTAAACAGATCCACCTTGGCAATGTGCGGGGTAACAACTTGCAGATAGCCGCGCTTGACTTGCTCTTTTTTTAAAAAGTCTTCGAGGGTCGATCGCAAAATTGTCCCCTTGGGAGTCCACAAGGGCAACCCGGCACCCACCGAGTCCGAAAAGATAAACAGACCTAACTCTTTGCCCAGCTTCCGGTGGTCGCGCTTCAGTGCTTCTTCCTTCCGCCGCTTATATTCAGCCAGCTGTTCGGGATTTTCCCAGGCTGTGCCATAGATACGTTGCAGTTGTGCCTTGGTTTCGTCACCGCGCCAGTAAGCACCCGCCACACTTTCTAGTTCAATTGCCTTCGGATTCAAGTCGCCAGTATTTTCGACATGGGGGCCAGCGCAGAGATCCCACCATTTATCACCCAAATGGTACAGCGTGATCGGCTCTTTCAGATCAACCAGAATCTCTGCTTTGTAGGGTTCGTTAATGGCTTGAATTCTATTCGCCGCATCTGCTCGCGAGACTTCTTCTCTAATAACCGGCAGTTTTTGATTGATAATCTTGATCATCTCTTTCTTGATCGCCTTCAAATCTGCTTCCGTAAAAGCCTCGGGCACATCAAAATCGTAATAGAAACCATTGTCGATCCACGGCCCGATCGTCACCTGTGCCTTGGGAAAAAGCTTCTGCACCGCCATTGCCATCACATGGGAAGTGGTGTGTCTGATTTTCTTGAGGCTATCAGACTCGTTAGTTTTCGGTAAATAGATTTGTTCTGGCTGATCAGCAATAGACATTGGAGCGAGCTTCCCTGCAACTTAAAATCCAGTGTCTATTCTAACCTCTCTGGCCAAATCTCCCACAGCGTCAAATCCACGATTCGACTGGCGGTGGATCGCTCACCATACTTTAAGAATTGTAAAAAAGGTTAGAATGTTGGTTAACAACAATCCCCCTCCAGATGCAATGCCTCCTTCTCACCCCTCTGAGCAAAATTTACTGAAAACCATTCTCCAACCGCTATTAGAAGATTTCACCCACTGGTTTTCTCGATCGATCAATTTATTAGAAAGCGAGCGCATGAGTTTTTTAAGTGAATCTGAACAACAAGAGCTATTGGCTAAAGTGAAAAATGCTCGGCAAGAGGTTGATGTTGCCCAAATGCTTTTCAATGCGACCGACGGTCAAGTAGGAATTGAACCCAGTACTATGCTAACTTGGCATAAAATTGTGGGTGAGTGTTGGCAGGTGGCGATGCTATTTCGCCAGCTTCAGCCCCCCGAAATAGATAAAAATCAGGATTAGTATCGCCAGTTAGCCACCCTTAAACCAAAATAATTTTTCATATGCTGCATATTCTTTACCTAATTGCGTTTACTATTTTGGCGTTTTTGGCGATCGGCAATCTGATCAGGAACCTTGTGCAATTCAGCATGGATTCCCAGCGCTATCCCAGCCAGGCGATGCAGCAGCAAAGACCATCGCCCCACCCCGAACTGTATGACGAAACTGGTCGTCTCACCAACGAGCCATTGCTGGTAATGAAATCTATTACCGTTGATGATGCCCGGGCGCGGCTAGATGCTCTGTACAATGATCTACCCAGCTATTCATCAGACAGCGAAGAAAACGCTAGTTAACGGCAGCCAGCTTACTCAGAATATCTGCCCACGGATAGCCTGCCAAACTTGGTAATACTAAATGAGCCTGCTGGAGTCTAGGGGTTGGTCCAACTCCTACAACCTGCATACCCGCCGCCAATGCGGCTAGCACTCCAGCAGCAGCATCTTCCACAACTAGACAATTAGCTGGTGCTACTCGCAACAAGGCCGCTGCTTTGAGAAAAACGTCGGGAGCTGGCTTGGATTGAACGACACTATGTCCATCAGCAACCTGTTCAAATAGGTGTCGTACTTCTAGCTTGTGAAGTACCATCTCGGCGTTCTTACTAGAAGAACCCAAGGCAATCCGAATGTCTTGAGCCTGGAGTTCGGCCAGCAAATCCGCAACCCCTGGCAACAACTGACTGCTATCTAAAAATTTCACTAGCTCTAGGTAGTATCTGTTCTTGCGATCGAGCATGTCCTGCTTCCGCTGCGAGCTGACCATCCGATCGCCCAACAATCGGTTAATGCTATCCTCCCGATTCATGCCGAGAATCTGTTCATACTGGGATTTATCAAAAGGAATATCTTCGTCATCAGCCACCTGTTGCCAAGAACGATAATGTAGATCGATCGTATCGGCCAAGACTCCATCTAGATCAAAAATAACCGCAGCAATCGGCACCACTGTCCTAGGCATAGACCAATTCAGGAGTAAGTTTTGTCCACCGGAAATAGCGATCGCCGCCCAACTCTACCACTATTTTCACTTGAGGAATTAGCTGGGGCAAAGTAGATAAGTATCCTAGCTCTTCGCCCGACAAAATATGTCCATCCACCAGCCATAGCACCAACCCTTTAGAAGTATTGGGTAAATAGTTCAGGTGGGTTTGAATGATCGGCGGTACCGAGTACACCCGGATATCTTTCTTACCTAGATGTGCTGGACGCACAGTATGAACACTCGTCAAAAATGCTGATAGATCACCCAGTCCTCTGGCCAGTAGGCTACTGCTATCGTAGCCCGTTGCCCGTAAACGTCGCTGATAGCGACCTTCATAACCACCTTCTAGAGGAGCATATACTCCTAACGAGCCATGCTGTTCTAGATCGCGGATAAATGATTTACCAGTTGTCAGTAATGGCACGGTTTGACCTTTTATCTTAAATACAAAGCTTGCGACATGATCTTACAGATCCGCTGTTTTCTATTATGCCATTGGTGTTGGCTCTTGACAGGACAAGGTAGAGATTTTATGATGAGAGCCTTGGTTTAAGTAACCATCGGCAGGACTGGCGGAATTGGTAGACGCGCTAGATTCAGGTTCTAGTGTTCGCAAGGACTTCCGAGTTCGAGTCTCGGGTTCTGCATTTCATAAAAAAAAGAAAGCGGGTTATATAATCCGCTTTCTTTTTTTATTTAGTGATTAACTACTTCACCTGCCGCTTTTCTTTAGAAGAATCTACTGGCACCGCACTGAGTGTCGAAGCGTGATCGACACCGTTGGTACTGTAGTAGTAATCCTTATACTGCCGACTAGCATCTAGCTTGACATCATTGAGCACCATGCCCAAAACATTCTGGCCAGACTGATTCAAGATTTCCTTGCAGGTACTGACGGAATCTTTGTCAGCAACGCCTGGGCGACAGATAAAAACTAATCCATTGGATTGCTTAGAAAGAATCGTGGCATCGGCAGCGATCGTCAATGGTGGGGCATCAATAATTACTAAATCAAAGGTTTTTGACCACTCGGCAATCAAAACACTCATCTGCGAAGAATCGAGCAAAGCTACTGGGTTAGGAGGCAAAACACCAGCAGCTAGCAAAAACAGGTTAGGATCTAGTTCGATCACCGCATCCTCAAAGCTACTTTGACCAGTCAACACATTACTTAAACCCATGTTGGGGTTTTGTCTCCAGATGCGATGCTGGGATGGCTTACGCATGTCAGCATCAACTAACAGAACTCTGCGACCCAACTCTGATGTAACAATTGCCAAGTTAGCTGCCACGGTGGATTTGCCTTCCCTAGGTCGAGAACTCGACATGACCAATACTTTCACTTGGTTGTCAGCATTGAGAAAACGCAAATTAGCTTGCAGTGACCGAAATGCTTCTTTTTCAAGATCGCTACCAGCATTTTTGTGGATTGATTTATGAAATCTAGTCGATTTACCAAACATCAGTTGGGTCGTAACAATTAAATCCTTTTGTTCAAAGCCAGGAATGATGCCTAGCACCGGAAATTCAGGGAGTAATTCCCGTGCTTCTTCGGCAGTTTTAATCCGCCGATCTCGACCATCTAAAATCACGGCGGTACCCATACCCAAGATCAGTCCCAATATGGTGCCAATGGCCATACTCTGTTCATGTTTGGGCGAGATTTTCTGGCTTTTTTCGGGGAGCGTAGCAGGTACCACTACCGATACATTACCAGTATTTTGGTTTTCAGCAATTTTAAATTCTTGTAACCGCGCCAACAGTGTCCGGTAGGTGGTGGTGGATACTTCAACACTGCGGGCAAGATCGCGAAACTGTTGTTCTAGTTGTGGGAGTTTGGCAATTCGCTGATTGTAGCCATCGCGCACGGCTTTGAGCGATTCAATCTTTTTCTCTAAGCTACTTTTCTCGGCTACTGCTTTGGCATAGTCTGTCAGTAGTGACTCTTGGATACCCTTGACTTGTAAATCTGATATTTGTTTTTGGCTGGGAGTGCGACCGCCCACCAGCGTTCCGGCAATACGCTGCTGAAGAGTGGCTTTCAGAGCTTGTTCTTTGGCTAGCAGGTCTTTGATCGTAGGATTATCATCGGTGAAGATGGTGCGTTGCTCTGCCAGTTTCTTCTGTACGGCTTGCATCGATATCAAAGCATCTCTCACCCCGGGAGTCTCGCTGACCAAACCAATGCTGGTGCTGGTTTGGACATCATTACCCACCAACCCTTGGAGCTTAGAAACCCGACTGCTCTCCGCCGATAATTGTCCTTCGGCGGATGTGATGTCTCGATTGATGCCAGTTACAACTTCTACCGATTTAACAGCTTCGGCGGCGAGGTCTACTACTTTTTCCCGCTCTCTAAATATCCGCACATCATTTTCGGCTTTTCTGACTTTTGCTTCGACCTCAGGCAATTGTTGCTCGACAAAGGAGCGCGCTGCTCTGGTATCGGAACGTTGGGAGTTTAGATCTCTTTGAACGTAAAGCGATATTACTTTATTAACAACCTGTTGGTTCAGCTCGCGATCAGGGCCTTGATAAGAGATTTCCAAAATTTCAGTGCCCTTGATATGAATGGCTTTGAAATTAGCGGAGAATTCTTCCGTCGTGAGGGGTACACCCTTCCGGTTCTTGATCTGTAGAGAATTGATCGTGTCTTGTAAAATTGGTAAAGATTTGACGACTTCTACCTGAGTACTCATGGGATTAGTGATGCCACCATCGCCACCACCCGAAGTCAAAGATTCTAGCTTGGATAGTCCTTCTAAAAATCCGGAGGATTTAGTAGATTTCTTGATTTGGACTTGCGCTTTAGATTGATAAATCGGTAGCTGCTTCATAGAATACAATGTGACCAGGCCGGCGGTAAGCGCCAGTACAATCGCAGCTGGTATCCAGTGTCTTTTAAGGATTAAGCTATATCTAGTGATTTCTTCCATGGATTAGGTCTGAATGGGGGTAGGGCGATGGGTTCAGTTTGTGGAAAGATCAACCGGAATTCCCCAAAGCGAATTCCGCGCTACCCTTCACCCCACAATTATATCCAACGACTTTGGCGATTGGCATCACCTATCTGGCTGAGAAAGAGAATTAGCCGCTGTTTTTTCGCATAGAATACAAAAAAAGTCCTTACCAGTTCCAGCATCTATGTTGCAAAATACGGCGAGTCACCATCATCAATTACTCAACCTGGCGAAGCAGGGGGATGCGGAGTCTTTGACTGCTCTCATCAACCAGAACCTTTTGCCGCTGGGTGTGACGGTGATGACCGCAATTCAAGACGAGTGCTTGGTGGTGAAGGCGTTACTACCGCAGCATATCGATCGCCTATTTCTGATTAATTTTATGCGCGAAGGGATGGAGCGGCTCCAGGCCAAGTCGATTCAGCAGGTGATCCTGATTGGTCAAGATCGCGAGCGGATCATTCCCGATTGGCAATATATCCTCAACTTACATCACATCGATCTCCCCCCAGTTAGTCAAATACATCAGCAATACACCGCGCCGCTACCCCCAAATCCAGCGCAGACTGTCGGTCTGGCTCCGCCATTGCCCCATCCACTGGCTAGCAAATCTGTGCGATTGCTACTGTTTTTGGCCACGTTGGGACTACTAATTGGTGGTACTTTTGCTGCCAAAACCGTATTTATGATCGATAGTCCAGGCGATTTGCCGGCTGGTCTCCAGAAATTACCATAACTGTGTTTTTTTGTTAATTTCTTGCAGAGAAAAAACTCTCAGACTGGATGATGATCGGAAGACATCTGGGAATCAATTCTTCACACCTTCTTCAACCCATTATCAAAAGGCTTATTAAATGACTGGTGCTAATCAAACTCCTTTACTCTTGCGTGCGGCTCGTGGCGAAACGGTAGAGCGCACTCCAGTGTGGATGATGCGTCAAGCTGGCCGCTACATGAAGGTCTATCGGGATTTGCGAGAAAAGTATCCTTCGTTTCGCGACAGATCAGAAATCCCGGAAGTAGCGATCGAAGTTTCACTCCAACCTTGGCAAGCATTTCAGCCAGATGGCGTAATCCTATTTTCAGATATTGTTACTCCTCTACCAGGTTTGGGTATCGATATGGATATCGCTGAGGGTAAAGGACCAATTATTCATGCCCCGCTCCGCACCCAAGCCCAAATCGACGCTCTGCACCCTCTCGAACCAGCCGCATCGATGCCTTTTATTAAGACGATTTTGGAGTCTTTACGGCAAGAAGTGGGCAATAAAGCCACTGTTTTGGGGTTTGTCGGCGCACCCTGGACGCTCGCGGCTTATGCCGTAGAAGGGAAAGGATCGAAGAATTATGAAATTATTAAGGGGATGGCCTTTACCGAGCCAGCGCTGTTACACAAGTTGTTGTCTAAAATTGCCGATGCGATCGCCGTCTACGTCCGTTATCAAATTGACAGCGGCGCTCAAGTGGTGCAGATGTTCGATTCCTGGGCTGGTCATCTCAGCCCCCAAGACTATGCTGTTTTTGCCTTACCTTACCAACAACAGGTCTTTAAGCAGGTGAAGGCCACTCACCCCGATACCCCACTGCTGCTACTGGTTACTGGCAATGGCGGCATCTTAGAAATGATGGGTGAATCTGGTTGTGACATGGTTAGCCTGGACTGGACAGTCGATATGGCTGTTGGTCGTCAACGACTGGGCGCTAACATGGGTGTGCAAGGCAATATGGATCCTTGCGTGTTGTACGGGTCTCAAGATTTCATCCGCGATCGGATTCTAGACACCATGCGCAAAGCGGGTAGCCATAAACATGTGATGAACTTGGGTCATGGTGTATTGCCAACAACTCCGGAAGATAACGTGCGGTTCTTCTTTGAGACGGCGAAGAATGCCAAAGCTTTGATGGTTTAAAAAACTAGCCAGCAAATTCTGAGGGGCAGTGATCCTACTGCCCCTAAAATGTTTTTACTGTATTCTTTTTCTTTGCTATGCGTATTCTGGTGACTGGAGCGAGCGGTTGTGTAGGCCATTATGTGAGCGAGACGCTCATTAATAACACTGAGCATGAGCTGTTTTTGCTGATGCGGAATCCGGCCAAGTTTCGGCTCGATGTACAGGTGCGTCCCGGCATCACGATCGTTACTGCCGATATGATGCAGATTGGTGAGCAAGCTCCTCTATTAAAAACTATTGATGTGGCAATATTGACAGCAGCTGGTTGGGGTGGCCAGGATGCTTTTGATGTGAATTACACTAAGACCCACGAGTTATTAAGCTTACTAGATCCCCAGGTATGTCAGCAGGTCATTTATTTTGCGACCGAGAGTATTTTAGATCGCCAGAATCAGCTCTTACCAGAGGCTGGCCAGATTGGCACCGACTATATTAAGTCTAAGCATCAGTGTTTTTCGACTCTGGGAGAATTGGCAGTGGCCGATCGTATTACTACAGTATTTCCGACACTAGTCTTGGGCGGTGATGAAAATAAGCCCTATTCTTTCCTGTCTGCTGACCTGCCCAGTGTCACCAAATATGCCGGATTATTGCGCTGGATTAAGGCCGAGGGCAGCTTTCACTTTATTCATGGCCAAGATATTGCTGAGGTGGTGCGTTATTTAGTGGAGCATCCGGAAGTGTCTGACCAGTACGATCGCAAGATCGTGATGGGCAATCAACTGGTGGTAGTTGATGCCGGCATCCAAGAAATTTGTGCCTACTTAGGTAAGCCAGTCATTTTCCAGGTGCCCTTATCGATTACTTTAATCAATTTGGTAATTAAGGTATTCAAGATTCAAATGGCCGAGTGGGATTATTTTTGTTTGCAAAATCGGCACTTTGAACATAGTCCGATCGTGAATCCGGCGACCTTCGGCCTACCAGTTCATGCCGCCACTCTCAGTGCAGTACTGAGTACCAGAGGCATCAACAGAGTGAGTTAGCCTTCGCGGATCAACTTCAGCAGATCGGCGGTGGAAATTTTGCCGCTCATTTCAGTGCCTTCCAAGAGACTATTGGCCAGATCGCGCTTGTGTTGGTGTAAGTCTACAATCTTGTCTTCGATCGTCCCCTTGGCTACCAAGCGATAGATCGTGACTGGCCGCAATTGTCCAATCCGGTGAGCGCGATCGGAGGCTTGATCTTCTACTGCTGGATTCCACCAAGGATCTAGATGAATGACATAGTCGGCGGCTGTGAGGTTTAAGCCAGTGCCACCCGCTTTGAGACTGATTAAGAACACATCGCCTTCCCCGGCTTGGAAAGCATCTACCCGTTTCTTGCGTTCCTTGGCCGGCGTGCTGCCATCTAAGTATTGATAGGAAATCTGGCGTTCATCCAAATACTTTTTGACAATCTGAAGGTGATCGACAAACTGGCTAAAGACCAGTGCTTTGTGGCCATTGTCGAGTAACTCGGTAACGGTCTCACCAAATAGTTCTAGTTTCGAGCTAGCCAGATTCACGCCCGGTTTGACCAGTTGGGCATTACAGCAAGCGCGCCGCAGACGCATCAATTCGGCCAGCACCTGCAAGTGCTTCTGTCCAGCCTTGGCATCACTATTGGTAATTTTCTCGATCGCTTCCCGGCGCAAAGCCTCATAAAAAAGCTGTTCTTCTTTGCTCAACTGAACGTGCAGCAGAATTTCAGTGCGGGAGGGTAGCTCGGCTAGTACCTGAGTTTTGGTACGGCGCAACAGAAAAGGCTGAATCAGCTTTTTAAGCCGTGCCCGGGCTAATTTGTCTTGATTGCGCTCGATCGCGTTAGCAAATTTTTGGTTAAAGTTATCCAACGAACCCAATAAACCAGGATTGATGAACTGAAACAGATTCCACAATTCGCCTAAATGATTCTCGATTGGGGTGCCCGTGGTCAGCAACTTGAACTTACCTTGGAGCCGCATCGCCGCTTGCGATCGTTTGGTGGCCGCATTTTTAATGGCCTGGGCTTCATCGAGAACGATCGTTTCCCACTCCACTTCGGCTAACATGTCAGCAACATCTTCTTGCTGGAGTAGTCCATAACTACAAATCAGTAGATCCAAGGGCTGAAGATGATCGAGAGTCTGTTGCCGATCGCTAATGCCCAACTGAATGACATTCAACGTGGGAGCGAACTTATCGACCTCTCCCAACCAATTGGTACAAACTGAAGTAGGAGCCAAAATTAGCGTGGGGCCAGCTCCGGCGCGGGTCAAAATCAAGGCCAGTGCTTGCAAAGTCTTGCCCAGACCCATATCGTCGGCCAAACAAGCGCCGACACCCCAGTGGGCTAATTGCGCCAGCCACTGAAAGCCATCTAGTTGGTAGTCGCGCAGTTCAGCTTGCAGAGTCGAGGGTAGTTGGGGCTGGAAATTTTTGAGATTTTTTAACTTTTTAACTTGCTCTTGCCAATGATGATCGGCCTCCAGATTACCAACTTCGGCAAAGATATCTTGCATGGCCAAACCAGCCAGCGGATGAAATTTGAGACCCTTGCCCTGGGGTTGCGAAAAAGCCCGTAGCTCATCGAGTTGTTTGCGGAAGTTGGCAGTTAATGCTAAAAATTCGCCATTACCCAGCGGAATAAAGCGGCTATTGGAGCCAGCTAATAAGTCCATCAGTTGCCGCATATCCAGCACTTGATCGTCGTCTAGTTGCAGCTCGCCACTGGCTTCAAACCAATCGCGTTGCCGCTCAATCCGCATATGGAAAGATTTCAGATCTGCGCGTTGCTTGATTTTGAGCTTCTCGCCCTCGGGCCATTCCACCACGGCCAGATCGGCCAGGTTTTGTAATTCGAGCAATAGTTCCAAACAGGCTTCTGGATCGCTAATGAGCCATTCACTATTTTCCGATTCCCATAGTTCTAGGGTCGGGCAAGCGGTAATGACCGACTGCGCCAACTGTTTTTCTGCGGTCAGCGATCGGCTCGTCTGAAATTTTTCGCCATCAATCTCGGCAATGACCATCACGCCCCCCTGGCCGGGTTGGAAATACGGCCCATGCTCATTAAAAGGCCGCACCAATACGGCCACTTTCAAGCCACTACCGGCTGGTAAGAGATGAATATGTGGCTGTGGATTGGCGGCCACGGTTTGGGCATTATCAACGCCCCCACCAATATCGGAATGGACTGTCACCAAGCTGGCAATACTGGCGATCGCGGCTAGCACTCGGTCTTGGGCTTGCGCGGGGACATTTAGTTTCGATCCCAGTAAATCGGCCACTTTTTGATAGGCCGCCGTTATTTGAATCACCTGGAGCTTGGTGGGAGTCTCTTTGACCAGCACTATTTTTTGGTTTTTAGCAACGCTGGGTGATAGCTGTAACGAAATGCCCTGCGCTGTTTTCTGGACAAATAAAGCCGGTTCGCCCCGCCCAATTTCGACCGCAATACTGGGGGAATCTGCCCAAAAGACCAAGGGATGACCAATCAAAGATACGATCGACTCTTCACCAAAGGTATAGCTTCTTTCGCCTCCATAGTAGCCATTACTAGTATATTCGGACTCCATGCCCGCACAGATCCGGATATCTTGAGCAGTCAAATAATCAAAATCGCTGAGGTTGGTCAGCCGCCGCATCGCGATCGGGCGACCTTTACTCCAGTCCCCTTTGGCATTGACCTTTTGCTCGCGCGGTTCAATGAAATAGCTATTGCCACCATAAAAAGTAACAAACCACACCAGTCTTTTATCAGTGCCACTAAGGGCTTTGATATCGGCCTGGGGAGACGCATTCAGCTGGGTCAGAGCGGTGAGGCATAGTTCCCAAGGTTCTTGATAGCGAATTAAATTTACCAAGGGTGGAATCCCCAATTTCTGTTGCAGCAGGTCCGCAACAGAGATGTATTTAGCACTCAGTTGTGCCAGTATTCCCGATACTTCAGAAGCCACCCACTGATAATCACCGGCCACAGCCTGTTCGTACAGTGGTTTGAGCAGCTTCGGCAAGTTCTTTTTGGCAACTTCTTGGTCTACCCAACTCAGGCACAGCGCTGCCACCATGATTTCGATACTGCTAGCATAGGGGAATGGGGCAATCGGCGCTGCTAAAATCGCGGCCTTTTGGGTCAGATCACCTTGCTGTAACCCAATGATGCATTTCAATCGCCCGTAGCTATTTTGGAGCCAATGCCCTTTCTGTTTAGACATTTGAGTGGTGTACTCTTTAGCCTGCTGCAACGATAGAGCCGAACCTTCTTGAATCAGGGCAAAAATGAAAAAGAGACCTTCGAGGGTATCAAAATAGCCGGTACGTTTACCAGAAAGTTTTCGGTAGCCAGTTAATGCCTGCGAAAAATAGTCGATCGAAGCAGCATTTTCACCAGCTAAGAAACTTGCCCAGCCCCAGTAGGTGAGACTCTCCAAGTTTTTTTCAAATTTTTCTAGGCAATCAGTAGCTGTCTTTAACTGTCCTCGCAACAGCAACTGGCTAATCAGTAATCGCGATCGGAAGTCATTAGATTTGCTGGCAACGGCCTGCTGCAACCAATTAAATACTTCGGTAGTAGGAGCGAGCTGAAATACCGCCTCCGAAAAAATACTGTTCAGCACCAAATCGGCCAGTTCTTTATCGAAAGTCCGAAACAGCTCTGGATTAAAGGGGTTGTTGCACAGAGAGTTCAGAATCCGGGGAAAAGAAAATTCCTGATCATAGTTAAATTGATTATAGTCATCGAGTTGCCGCGCCACAAAAGCAATGTCATTCCGATAAATCCCAATGCGCAACTCGCGTACCAGCTCGTTTCTACTGGCAAACCGTCTGGTGCCACTATAACTAGTCTTGATGGGAATACTTTGGTTAATGACATCTACAAACTTTTTGAATTCTTTTTGCTGCACCGCATCCCAGGTGGCCATCTCCACCAGCAGTGAATCACAGCTTAACTCTTGCCGTCGGTCTTCATCTAGCATCCCGGCCAAAAGCAGCCGATCGAAATGCAGCTTCAGTTGTTTGGCTGTCAACAACAAATTTGTAGGCAGTACCCGGTTCAGGCAAGCGAGGAAATCAGTCCGACTAATGGGCGCATAGATTACTGAAAACAGCCTTACTATCTTTTGCTCGATCGATGGTAGCTGGTGGTAAGCATCAATGAGTTGAGTCCGCGCGCGGCTGACAGCAATCGGATCGTTCATGAATAGTTTGGCAGAAGGTAATCTAAACAATTCTAATCGATTAAATCACTTGAAAATAATGGGACTGGCGCGAATTGAACGCGCGGCCTATCGCTTAGGAGGCGATCGCTCTATCCAACTGAGCTACAGCCCCAATTTCGCTCTATTATAACAAGGAGATCGAAATTCTCCCAGCAAGAGTAATGAAATGGATGCAGCAACAGCAGTCAAAATGGCTAGGGAGCTATTATTTCAGCGAGCGATGGTGAATATCAACGGGCAATGGGGCGGCGCGGTAGCCGCGATCCCCGGTCAAAGTAAAAAATCTGGGGCAGAGTCGAAGCTCAATTACAGTGAAATATTCATCCGTGACAATGTGCCAGTGATGGCCTATTTACTGCTGGAAGGCAAGTTTGCCGCCGTCAAAAATTTTTTAAGTATCTGCTTGCAGTTGCAAAGCAACCAATTCCAAACCCGGGGTATTTTCCCGACTAGTTTTGAGGAGGTAAATGGCCAGCTAGTCCCAGACTATGGTCAACGGGCAATTGGCCGGGTGGTGTCAATCGATGCCACTCTCTGGTGGCCAATTCTCACCTGGTCTTATGTCCAGCGTTCTCAAGATTACGAATTCGCCTGTTCACCAGCAGTCCAAGAGGGTCTCAATCGGTTCTTAGATTTGGTGCTGCATCCTGGCTTCCGCGATGCCCCCACCATCTATGTGCCAGATGGTGCGTTTATGATCGATCGACCAATGGATGTCTGGGGCGCACCATTAGAGATTCAAAGCCTGCTCTATGGCGCGATGTTAAGTGCAGCGGGTCTGTTACAGCTCAGTATTAAAAATCAACAAGGCCGTAGTACGGCCACCAGTAGCCAAGCCGAACGGTTAAACGCCTGCCTGACCTGGATCAAACGCCTGCGTCGCTATATGTTAGTTCATTACTGGGTGACAAGTAAAACAGTACAAGTGCTCCGCCGCCGCCCGACCGAGCAGTATGGAGAATCGATCGAGAACGAATACAACATTCAAACCGAAACGATTCCCCACTGGTTACAACACTGGCTGGGTAATCAAGGCGGCTACTTGATCGGCAATATTCGGACTGGTCGCCCCGATTTTCGCTTTTTCACCCTGGGAAATTGCCTGGGTGCAATTTTCGATCTCATCACTCCCAATCAGCAAATCTATTTATTTCGGCTGATTCTTAATAACCGAGCGGATTTGGTGGCGAATATGCCGCTGCGGATCTGTCATCCACCGCTCGAAGATGTGGACTGGCGCAAAAAAACGGGGTTCGATCGCAAGAATCTCCCTTGGTGCTACCACAATGCAGGGCATTGGCCTTGTTTGCTGTGGTTTTTGGCGGTGGCAATTCTGCGCCACCCCAAATCAGATGCGCTGGTGGTATTAGAGGTGCGCAGTCTCTTGACTGATGCTTATCAAATGCTTTTGAGCCAGCTGCCGAAGCAGCAGTGGGCCGAGTATTTTGATGGACCTACTGGCAATTGGCAGGGTCAACAGGCACGCATCAATCAAACCTGGACAATCGTTGGTTTTTTATTGGTGCATCACCTGCTGTATGAAGATCCGACAGCTGCTAATCTGCTAGATGTACCACATCTGAAAGATTTTCTCTAGAATTCACTGCCGTAATCTGGCCCACTGTTATTTTCTTGGTCGCGTTTTGAGCCTAATAGATCCAGTCTATCAACTTTGATAATCGGCCGAGACCGATCACTACCAGTAGCTCGGTCTGTCCAATTTTCGATTTCCAAAGAGCCTTGGATGCCAATTAGTGAACCTTTTTTGACGTAGTCAGCCGCAATCTTAGCCGTATTGCCCCAAATCTTGAGATTAAACCAGTCCGTTTGGTCACTGTTTTTGGAGCGCCGATTGACAGCCATTGTGAGCGTGCAAAGGACGCTGCCCGATTCGTAATACTTGATATCGGGATCACCACCTACCCGACCGACCAGATGAACTGTATTGAGATTCATATTATTAGTGTTTTTGTACTCTGTGAGATTGTAGCTAAAAATTGATATTTTAACTAGTGCTATGGCTAATGATGAAAGACTTTAGCCTTTTCTGTTCACAGATTCATGATAGTATTGCGCTGGTGAGTACTGATGTCCACAATAAAGCGCAGCCTAAGCTAGTATACAGTGGACAAACTAACAAACCGTTAAAGTAATAAAGTCCGCAGTCAGCTAAGGTTTTTGAACTAAAGTTATTTGGAAAACGCCTGCTCTGCTATGCATCGGGTTGCACACCAAGAAATGCTAGCTGTTAATTTTCAACTAACCATCTGAAATTATTAGGAGCACATCAGCGCGTGGGATTTTTTAGTCGCTTTTCTATGTCTCGTGACATGGGTATGGATCTGGGAACCGCTAATACATTAGTATATGTCAGCGGTAAAGGAATTGTCTTGCAGGAACCATCCGTAGTCGCCATCAATCAAAGTAATAACTTACCGCTGGCGGTCGGGGAAGAAGCCAAAAAAATGTTGGGTCGGACACCGGGCAATGTCATCGCCATTCGTCCCTTGCGCGATGGTGTAATTGCGGACTTCCACACGGCCGAAGTGATGCTCAAACATTTTATCCATCGTGCCAATGAAGGGAGTAATTTGTTTAAAACGCGGATTGTCATTGGTATTCCTAGTGGTGTGACAGAAGTAGAGCGTCGAGCAGTAATGGAAGCAGCTCAACAGGCTGGAGCCAGTGAAGTTTATCTGATAGATGAACCAGTGGCCGCTGCGATCGGAGCAGGCTTGCCAGTAGCAGAACCAACGGGCACGATGATTATCGATATTGGTGGGGGGACGACGGAAGTAGCGGTACTCAGCTTGCAGGGATCGGTCGTGAGTGACTCGGTACGGGTAGCTGGGGACGACTTAAGCGAATCGATTATCAGTTACATGAAAAAAGTTCATAACTTGGTAATTGGGGAAAGAACTGCCGAAGAAATCAAGATTCAAGTAGGTTCGGCTTACCCCACGGCTAATGATGACATCATGATGGAAGTCCGTGGTTTGCATATGCTATCTGGATTACCCCGGACTGTCACGATCAAAAGTCCCGAAATCCGGGAAAGTATGTCCGAGCCACTATCTGTCATCGTAGAAGCGGTGAAGCGAACCTTGGAACGTACACCACCAGAGCTAGCTTCAGACATTATTGATCGGGGAATTATGCTGGCGGGCGGTGGGGCACTGCTGCGCGGCATTGATACTTTGATCAGCCACGAAACTGGCATTGTGGCTCATATTGCGGATGATCCTTTGACCTGTGTGGTGAAAGGTACTGGCCTGGTACTGGAAAACTTTAAACAGTTGGAGCGAGTCTTCACCGCCAAATCTCGTAGCTTATAAAGCAGTTAGCTGCCAGAGGAAGATCCCCCTCATGGGGGATTTTGCTGAAGTGCATGGTGAATTTTGGCTGCATGGAATAACTTGAATTACAGACTTGGCTGGTTCTGCATAAATTTTCAGTGAAAACCAAAATTATTGATACTAATGTTTAGCTTGCGACGCTGGTGGGATAAAAATTTGGCCAAAACTGCCTACACAGCTTTGGCTATTGGTGGCGGCTGGCTAATCTGGCAGACGCAGGCGACTGTATTGCTGGAAACCTATGAAACTATTTCGCGGCCATTTCAACCTAATCCTCATAAGTTTGACACGATCACTAGCGCCCGCACCCAACAGCTCCAAGATCAGATCGCCGAATTGCAAGCCCAAAATCAAAAAATGAAGCAGCTCATTCAATCCCCCAATGAGCTAGCTGAACAGAAAGTTGCCGCACCAGTCATTGGTCGCAGTCCTGATAACTGGTGGCAGAGAGTGATCATAGGCCGGGGCAGCACTGATGGCGTTCAGGTAGGATGGATTGTTTTAGGTGAAGGTGGATTAGTTGGCCGGGTAACTCAGGTTACGCCGCATACGAGTCAGGTTTTGCTAGTTACCGATCCCAGTAGCCGGGTAGGGGTAGTAGCCAGTCGCAGTCGGCAGATGGGTTACATCCAAGGGAATAACGATCGATCGGATACTGTCGTTTTACAGTTTTTTGATAAAACTCCCGATGTGAAAGTTGGCGATGTGATATCGACATCTGTCGTGAGTCAATTATTTCCGGGGGGTCTGACCGTGGGGCGAGTCGTGGCGATGAATCTGACCAAAGCCCCGGCACCGGAAGCAATTGTCAAGCTGACAGCGCCGGTAAATGCCCTAGAATGGGTGCGGTTGTACCCGATGAAAAAAGAAATTGTGCCGAGTAATCTAGATGCGCCCACGCCCTCTCCGGCTGCGCCATTTGTAAAAAAGCCATGATTGATATTGCTCAACTATCCCAACAGCGCAAAGTTGGGTTAAACACCCTAGTGATCATGCTGTCGGTTTGCGGTTGCGCTTTGCTCTTGCCGACTCGCTGGCCAGGAATGGAGCTGTTAGCAATCAGTCCTAATTGGTTGATGATGTGGTTGGTAGCTTGGAGTGTGAAAAGATCGGTTTGGCAGGGTGCGATGGCGGGTTTAGTGTTGGGTCTAATTCAAGACGGGCTGAGTGGGAGCAATAATCCTTCCCATGTTGTGAGTTTGGTGACAGTTGGGGTCGCCACTGCTTTCTTGAATAAACAGCGCTACATTCAAGAAGAAATAGTCTCGATCGCACTCATCACCTTTTTCATGAGTATTTTGAACGAGACAATTACCGCTGGGCAGTATGTGTTACAAAATGGCAATTTTGCTATTTTAGAGAGTAGTGGTAATTCAATCTGGCTCCGCTATCAACAGGTGGCGATCGCCTCCGCCATCTTGAGCAGCTTATGGATGCCCGTGCTGTATTGTCCATTAAACTGGTGGTGGCAAAAAATTGGTGCTGGAGACAAATAACCAGCCATAGCTAGTCGCAGAGCGATTTGAGAAGAATTAAGAAATATCACTTGTCAATTTTTTGTATCTTTTGATACGGAATGCTGATATGCCTTATCCATACGATCGTACAGAGTTCACGTATCAAAAAAAAGCAATGAGTGGAAATAAGTCTCGCCTTCAGGCAATTTCTCAGATTTCACAGAGAGCACCCATGCCTCCCAAAAAACCAGCCAAGCTGGAAGATATTTGGGCCACGGACGTTTTCGGATTAACCAAGATGCAGGAACGTCTGCCCAAAGATGTCTTTAAATCTTTGCGGAAGACCATCCAGAATGGCGAGCAGCTCAATCACTCCGTGGCTGATGTCGTAGCATCGGCAATGAAAGACTGGGCGATGTCGAAGGGAGCGTTGTATTACGCTCATGTCTTCTATCCTTTAACCAATGCGACTGCGGAGAAGCACGATGGTTTCATTTCTGTTCAAAGCGATGGTACCGCCATTTCCGAGTTTGCGGGTAACTTATTAGTACAGGGTGAACCAGACGGCTCCTCTTTTCCCAATGGTGGCATTCGATCGACCTTTGAAGCCCGGGGCTATACCGCTTGGGACGTGAGCAGTCCAGCCTATGTGATGCGCACCGATAACGGCGTAACGCTCTGTATTCCCACTGTCTTTATCTCTTGGACAGGGGAAGCTCTAGACAAAAAGACGCCACTATTGCGCTCCAATGCCGCAATGAGTAAGGCTGCCACCAAGGTGCTAAAGTTGCTTGGTAACAGTGAAGTCGCAACCGTTAACTCCAGTTGTGGTGCCGAGCAAGAGTATTTCTTGGTAGATGCCAGCTTTGTCACTAGCCGCCCTGACTTAATGTTGGCTGGCCGCACACTGTTCGGGAAAGCCCCTGCTAAGGGTCAGCAGTTTGACGACCACTACTTTGGGGTCATTCCAGAGCGAGTGCAAGTGTTTATGCAGGATGTGGAAGAGCAGCTGTATCGACTAGGTATTCCTGCTAAAACCAGACACAACGAAGTAGCACCCGGCCAGTTTGAAATTGCTCCTTATTATGAAGCCGCCAATGTAGCCACTGACCATCAGCAGATGATTATGACCGTGCTGCGAGTGACTGCCAAAAAACACGGTATGGCCTGCTTGTTGCACGAAAAACCCTTTGCTGGGATCAATGGATCCGGCAAGCACGTTAACTGGTCGGTGGGGAACTCGACCCAGGGCAACTTGCTAGACCCCGGCGATGAACCGCACACCAACTTACAGTTCTTGGTATTTTGTGGAGCAGTAATTCGTGGCATTCATAAATATGGGTCATTGTTACGTGCCGTCATTGCCACGGCTGGCAACGATCATCGCCTAGGTGCAAACGAAGCACCCCCAGCAATTATGTCGATCTATTTAGGTTCACAAATAGATGATGTTTTTCAGCAGCTGAAGCGGGGTGATGTTCAAGGCTCTCAGAGTAGAGGCTCCATGAACTTAGGCGTAGAAGCTCTACCTCTCTTGCTCAAGGATGCTGGCGATCGCAACCGCACATCACCCTTTGCTTTCACGGGCAACCGCTTTGAGTTCCGGGCGGTCGGTTCCAATCAATCGGTGTCTGGTCCATTAGTTGCCATGAATACCATTTTGGCAGATTCTTTGGAATGGATGGCCGAACAGCTAGCTAGTGCTTTAGCGGCTGGAGCCGACATTAATAGTGCCGTTCATCAGGTGCTCAAGGAAGTGATGGAGAAACACGATGCGGTGATTTTTAACGGCAACGGTTACTCCGCTGATTGGCACAAAATGGCTGTTGAAGAGCGGGGTTTGCCCAACTTACGGACTACGGCAGATGCCCTGCCAGTCTTGAAAGAAGGCTATATACAAGACCTCTTCACTAAAACGGGGGTCTTGTCTGCGGTCGAGCTGGCCAGCCGCTTTGAAACCTATGCTGAACAGTACATTCTGTCGATCGAAGTGGAATCGCGGATCGCGACTAGTTTAGCCAAAACTGTCGTCTACCCAGCCGCCGTCGAGTACCTGGCAGAGCTAGCTGGTACCATTAAGCACCTCAAAGATATTGGGGTCGATTTAGACAAGAGCAGTGCCGAGAAGGTCGCTGGTCTGACCAATGTGTTAGTCAAGGCTATCGATAATCTGAGTGCGGTTGCTCATCAGCACGATTTCGCCTCAGTCGAAGACCATATGCAGCATTGTGCCCAGGTAATTCGACCAGCAATGGATGAATTACGCCAATGTGTGGATGCTTTAGAAGGAGAAGTAGCCGACAGTGCTTGGCCACTACCGACCTACCAAGAAATGCTATTTATTAAATAAATCAATAGCATTTTCTAGAATGTGAACCAATGCAGGCTCTGCCATTAAACGGCAGAGCCTTTGCTGTTGTCAGCAAATAAGTCTAAGGGGAAATGCCCGTGGGTACCGCTATAGCCCTGGACAACATCGGATTGAAAAGACACCAACACGCCCCGATAAGTGCCATTGTAAGCATCAACATACAAACGTTGCGATCGCGGATTAAATTTCAGATATACGGAGCCAGTCAACTGCGGTAGCTCTTGTACCAGCGTGGCCGGCAGTCGGTGGCCGCAATGATGGGCATATTCCCGAAGGGCTTGCAATCCGACTAATTGCTGGTCGGCACAGACTCCAAAAATCTGATAGTCGACCTCGGCCGTCAGGGTCTGAAGAGCCGCCCGTATTTGGAGCCGCTGCTCGGCAGTAGCTGTTTGGTCTAGATCTTTAAAATCCCACAGAATTTTTTCAGCTAATTGAATTGTCATCATAGGGAAATTGTATCGTGGGATGGAGTTCTCACAACAGATTTATGCGGCATCTGGCTTGCTCAATACGGCTCGCACTGTCTCTAATAATTCTTCAATGGTGTAGGGCTTGACTAAAAATTCGGTAATGCCGATGCTGGCTCCGGTGGCAAACAAACTATTAGAGGTCAGACCGCTGGTGGCAATTATGCGGACATGGGGATTGATTTCTTGCAAAGCTCGGCAAGCTGTGAGTCCGTCCATAGAAGGCATCATACTATCCATTAACACCACCCTGATTTCCTGGTGATACTGAGTGTAAAGCTCGATCGCCTCCACCCCATTGTTGGCCAACAACGTTCGGTAGTGATTAATTTCTAGCGCAACTTGCGTTACTTGTTGAATAAGTGGCTCATCATCCACAATCAAAATTAATTCTTGGCTACCACTGGCCACAGACTGATGGTCAATCGCTGTCGAAACTGTTTCTTCGATCGCTGGTAGATACACCTCAAATTGAGTACCGATAGGCACTTCGCTCGACACTTGCACAAAACCGCCGTGATTTTTCACAATCCCTAAGACCGTGGAAAGCCCTAGCCCCGTTCCTTTCCCGATCTCCTTGGTCGTAAAAAAAGGATCAAAAATGCGATCGAGTATTTCCAGCGCAATTCCCATACCAGTATCTGTAATCGTCATGACTACATACATCCCAGCCTGCGCTTCCAAATTCAGATGAGTATCGGACTCCTTAATCAGTCGATTTTCGGCAGCCAAACTGAGGGTGCCCCCTTCGGGCATGGCATCCCGAGCATTGATACAGAGATTCATGAGTACTTGATGCAACTGGGTAGCATCCGCTGCCACTGGCCACAAGTCAGCAGCAGGAATGTTAGTATCAATTTCAATGGTTTTCGGAAAAGTCTGGCGCGCCACCTGTACCATTTCCGATAGTAAGTGGCGAACTTGCAAGGGTAACCTTTCTCCTTCCACACCCTGGGCAAATGCCAAAATTTGTTTCACCAATCCAGCACCCCGTTTAGCGCTATCTTCAATGATTTGGAGGAAATGTTGACGCTGATCTTCAGCATAATCAGACTTTACCGACATCATTTGGGCGATCGCCAAAATTGGGGTCAAGATATTATTGAAATCATGAGCAATACCACTGGCTAAGGTTCCCAGGCTTTCTAAGCGCTGCATCCGCAAGAACTGGGCTTCCAATTGTTTCTTTTCCGTAATATCGGTATCCACCGACAGAATCGACTGTGGTTGTCCGGCAGCATCTCTCACCAGCGTTAACCGAGTGGCGACAATCACCCGAGCATCATCTTTGTTGATTTTTTGGAGTTCGCCCTGCCATTCGCCTTGGTCAAACACCACCGACGGAATTTCGGCAACTTGCGGGAGTAATTCTCGATACAAAAGAGAAGATGCCTTTTTGCCGGAGACTTCCTCCGCCGTCCAGCCATACAAACGCTCGGCACCCTGATTCCAAAAAATAATGTGGTTGTTTAGATCACACAAAAAAATCGCATCTGAGGCAATATTAATGAGCGCCGCCTGTTCTCGAATTTTCTGTTCGGTATCGAGCAAAGCCTGTAGTGTTTCGCGCTGCTTCTGCCGTTCGATGGACTCCCGCAATTCTCGCTCGACAGCTGGTACCAAGCGGGTGAGCTGGCCTTTAATCAGATAGTCGTGGGCACCAGCTTTCATGGCTGCTACGGCCACTTCTTCGCCAATAGTACCAGAGACAATAATAAAGGGTACATCTTGCTGCTGGCTTTGCAGCAATTTCAGGGCATCGGGGGCGCTAAACTCGGGCAGAGTATAATCGGCAATTACAATATCCCACAATTCTTCCGCCAGCGCCGCCTGCATGGCGGTGGGGGTATCGACCCGCAGATAATCGACGTTGTAACCACCCCGCCGCAGGGCACGCAGCACCAAGAATGTATCATCTTCAGAATCCTCAACAATCAAAACTCGCAGATTACGAAGATTCATCGCATTTGCCTCCCTCAAACTCCTGGCTAAATTGGTGGTGCTTCATTGATCAGCAGCCAATACATGCCCAGTTGCCGAATCGCTTCAGAAAACTGCACGAAATCGACTGGCTTCCGAATATAGCTGTTGCAACCAAGACTATAACTACTCAGCATATCCTGTTCTTCACTGGAAGTCGTCAATACTACTACGGGCAATAGTCGCGTGCGATCATCTGCCCGCAACTGGCGCAATACTTCTAGGCCATCAATCCGGGGGAGCTTGAGATCCAGTAATACGACGGTGGGCTTGATGCTGGTATCGCGATCGACATAGCCCCCAGTCCCAAACAAATAATCCAGCGCTTCAACGCCATCTCTGACTACGACAATGGCATTGCTGATATGATGGCGTTGTAGTGCCCGAATGGCCAAGGCTTCATCGTCAGGATTATCTTCCACTAGCAGAATGCTTTTGGTACTGATGCTGCTCATAGTTTTGTTATTTCCTCGTTCAGCGTAAAATAGAACGTGGCGCCCTGTTCGATCGCACTCTCTGCCCAGACCCTACCACTATGCCGCCGCACTACCCGCTGGACGGTGGCCAGCCCAATGCCATTACCGGGGAATTCTTTCATTCCATGTAACCGTTGGAAAGGGCTAAACAATTTGCTGGCATAGTTCATGTCGAACCCGGCCCCGTCATCGCGCACGAAATAAATCAACTCACCGTCATTTTGAGCAATTGTACCTAATTCAATCCGAGCGTGGGCGTGCTTGGCCGTAAATTTGGTGGCATTATTTAATAAATTTTCTAGTACTACTTGCAGCAATGGTCCATCTC
>CAXTSZ010000011.1:0-28045 GCA_964247125.1 uncultured bacterium | reverse complement strand
TTGGTGGCATTATTTAATAAATTTTCTAGTACTACTTGCAGCAATGGTCCATCTCCTTTTACGAGCAAGTCCGGCTGGATGATAAATTCGATCGATCGATCGGGTTGACTCCGCTGCAACTCAGCACAGGTAATATTGGCTAACCGACTCAAATCAACAGATTCCACTTGGATATCACTGCGGGTGACCCGCGAGAGGGTCAGCATGTCATCAATGAGGCACCCCATGCGTTGAGTGGCCGCTCGAATCCGCCGCAGATAGTCTTGGCCAGAGGTATCGAGTTGGGTATGGCAATCTTCTAACAGCGCTTGACTAAAGCCATCGACACTCCGCAGGGGTGCCCGTAAATCGTGGGAAACAGAGTAGCTAAAAGATTCTAGCTCGTGGTTGACAGCCCTTAATTCGACAATAGCTTGGCGTAATCCTTTGTTCAGAGTTTTTTCTCTTTCTTCGGCTTGCTGCCTTTCGACTACTTCAATGCGCAACTCGGCCAGCAGTTCAGCGTGTTGGAGAGCAACTCCTAGGTGGTTGGCAATCTGACAGATAAATTCAATTTCGATCGGCTGCCACTGCCGAGGGCCAGAGCATTGATGAATACACAACAGTCCCCAGAGCTTGTGACCTTGCAGCAGCGGCACTACCAGGTTGGCGCGCACCTGGAATTGAGCCAGGATTTTAATATGGCAATCACTCAAGCCCGCATTATAGATATCGGCAACGGCCTGCACCCGCCCCTGCTCATAATGAACAGCAAACTGATCACCAAAACAATGATCATGAATTTTTTGAGCCATCGCTGGGATGAAAGCCGCATCCACATCCTCGGAAACAAATTCTCCATCATTCCAGTGGGCATCGGGATAAAACCGAAACATACCGACTCGATCGGCGGCTAAGAGTTGGCGCACTTCGATCGCGGTCGTCTGAAAAACCGTTTCTAAATCCAGGGATTCCCGGATGCGACTAATTACCCGAAACAGGGCTTGCTGTTGATTGGCTAGATTTGTGGCGGGCTGGAGCGGTGAAAATTCCGCGTGCAAAACTGCCGAGAGCTGCTCGAAGGCCGCTTCATCTCTACATAAATCGCGTAATTTTGCCAATGTTGCTGGATTCATGAATCTTGGCCTGTTTTAATGATGCAGCGGCAGGATGCACAACAAATATTCTCTCTAGAGTACACCGTGAATCTCGATACTGGCGTTAAGGTATATAAACAGCTCCATCTTGGGCTAGATATTTTCTACCCATTTTTACAAAGGTTTCCATGAATTTTGGCTGGTCTCGATACCTACGGTTAGCAGAGCAATCACCTTTCTACAGTGAAAGCAAAGAATTTCTCAAACTAGCTATCCCTTTGATCAGCGCCCAAATCACGCAATCGGCCATCGGCTTAGTGGACACCCTAATGATGGGGCGGTTAGGGTCAGAAACCCTGGCAGCCGGCGGATTAGCAGCCATGACCTTCATGTCGTTTTTATATACGGCGGTGGGGGTAGTGATGGGGATTAGTCCGATCGTGGCCGCAGCTTATGGAGCTGGCCAGCAAGCGCGCATTGAACAGGTGGTAGGACAGGGCTGCTGGCTAGCACTCGGTTTGACAATTCCCAACATTTGGATTATTGCCAATTTGGATATGCTGATGCGGCAACTCGGGCAGGCCGAAACCACCGTGGTTTTGGGGAATACCTATCTCGATATTATGGTGTGGGGTTTTTTCCCGGCTTTGGGATTCGCTTTGTTGCGCAGCGTGGTGGCGGCGCTAGCCGATGCCCGTCCAGTGATGATTATCATGATGGGCGGTACACTGCTCAACATCGTTGGTAACTACATTTTGGGATTTGGCAAATTTGGCTTCCCGCGTCTAGAGATTGCCGGGTTGGCAATAGCTAGTGTCGTCGCTCTCTGGTTCATGTTTCTGGCATTGCTGCTGTATATCTGGAACAACAAAGAACTCCAAGCCTACCAGTTGTTACAGAAATGGCCAGCACTTAATCTACCGATCTTGAAAGAACTCCTCTGGCTCGGTCTGCCGATCGGCATCGCCACCATCCTCGAAACTGGCCTATTCACGATCGTTACGTACTTAATGGGCGTGTTGGGAACAGCGGTTTTGGCTGCTCATCAGATTGTTTTTCAAACAATTATTATTACTTTTATGGTGCCGCTGGGGATGTCTTTCGCGGCGACCATTCGGGTTGGACAATGGTTTGGGCAAGGCGATCGCCGAGGTGCCACCCGCGCGGGTCAGGTCAGTTTGGTGATGGGATCAGGATTTATGTCCATCATGGTCGTCATGCTATTGGTTTTTCCACAACAGATCATTGGGCTGTATATAGATTTGCAAGATCCCCATAATGCTGCCGTCATTTCGTTGGCTACGCCGATGATGCGCGTTGCGGCGGTGGCGCAAATTATTGATGGCTTGCAAAAAATTGCGATGGGTACCCTCTACGGGCTGCAAGATACCCGGATACCGGTACTACTGAGTTTTGCCGCTTTTTGGGGTGTGGGTTTGACTAGCGGTTATTTGCTGGGATTTCACACTAGCTTGGGTGGCACTGGTCTGTGGATTGGTCAAACGCTGGGGGTGGCGATCGCCGCCCTGATGTTTGTCTGGCGCTTTCATCACCTGACATCCCCAAAACTGTCCTAAGATCAGGAGGGATCGAAACAAGCGATAATGTTGGACAGTCTGTTTTCACCCCATTGCCTCCTAATACTTTTGAAACCTTATGACCCTCATTGACTGGTTCGCCAATCGCCAAAAAACTGACCCAGCAATTCAGCCGCAGCCAGAACGCGAAATTGCCGATGGATTGTGGGCTAAATGTGGCAGTTGTGCTGCGATCGCCTACAGCAAAGACCTCAAAGCTAATCAGATGGTTTGCCTCGAATGTGGACACCATCAGCGGATTACCAGTGAAGAACGGGTTCAGCAGTTAATTGATGGTGGTACTTGGCAATCTCTGGATGAGCAAATTCACCCCACTGATCCGTTAAAGTTTTTTGCGCGCAAAGCTTATAGCGATCAACTAAAAGAAAATCAAGAAAAAACTGGTTTAATCGATGCGGTGACTACTGGTTTGGGTGAAATGGAAGGACACAAGGTTGGTCTGGGCGTGATGGATTTTCGGTTTATGGGCGGTAGTATGGGTTCGGTGGTGGGTGAGAAACTGGCGCGGATGATTGAACAATGTACTCAGCTACATATTCCGGCGATTATTATTTGTGCCTCGGGTGGGGCGCGGATGCAGGAAGGAATGCTCAGTCTGATGCAGATGGCTAAGATTTCGGCGGCTTTGGCACGTCATCAAGAAGCAAAGTTGTTGTATGTGCCAGTTTTGACGAATCCGACGACAGGCGGGGTAATTGCAAGTTTTGCGATGCTGGGCGATATTATTTTGGCGGAACCGAAGGCGACGATCGGTTTTTCTGGTCGGCGGGTAATTGAGCAGACTGTAAGGGAGAAATTGCCCGATAATTTCCAGACTTCGGAATATTATTTTGAGCATGGTTTTGTGGATATGATCGTGCCGCGTCCCAAGCTACGTCAGACGCTGACTCAGCTAATTCGTTTTCACCAACCCGCAACCAAGTAGCTGAATATTAAATCTGCTAGAGACCCAAATTAGGAAAATAGCATATTGCAACGGTATGAGCTACGGCAGCTCTTTACTCCCAGCTCCGATCGCTGGCTGGGTTTGGTTTCAGATAGTGCTTATAGTACGATCGAAGGGGATGGGATCGCACAAAAATAGTAGATGGCTCTTTTATCGATCGTTTCAATCCGGTAGGTATTCCAGCATCGCGATCGCCTTTTCACACCAAGTTAACCAACCCATTTCAAACTGAATGCCATTGAGCAGCGTCAAATAGCGCAATTGATCGATCGGTCTACACAACTCTGATCCCTGAAAATGCTTAGACTCAATTTGCTGATAAGCAGCCAGACTAGCTTGATGTTGCGATCGATGGTGTTCTAGTTCTTGGCGCAAAGTTGATCGGTCACTCAGATGCCCAGCAAACAGCTTCACCAACAAATCATCTCGCAGCGGACTCACACTACAGGGCGTGCGAATCCATTCTTGCAGATAGACTTTGCCCGCTGCCGTAATCGTCAATAGCCGTTTATCTGGTCGTCCCGATTGGGACACCACCTCAGCACTGAGATAGCCTTGCTCCTCTAACTTCGTCACTTCCCGATAAATCTGCTGCTGAGTTGCTTGCCAAAAGAAGCCCACCGAACCAGAAAACTGCTTGGACAGGTCATAACCACTATAACAGCCATTACTGAGGGTTGCTAATAGTGCGTGGGAAAGCGCCATACCAAAAAATACCTTTAATTCTTGACATACTAACTTTGTTGAGTATACAGTATTCCATATACTAACTTTGTTTAGTACTCACCTTCAAGAGTATAGATAAAGCGTTGAACTAAATTTTATGGAGAAAATCATGACGCAAATAATGGCAGGGCGCTTCATGGCTCACCCTGATGAACCCTTGGTAGTATTTTTAATTGGGATGCGGATCAATAACTACTGGGCATTATCCAAATGGCTGCCCACCTTCATGGCGATGGGTCCCATGTTAAGGACACTCCAAAAACATC
This sequence comes from uncultured bacterium, assembly GCA_964247125.1. GTDB lineage: Bacteria > Cyanobacteriota > Cyanobacteriia > Cyanobacteriales > Chamaesiphonaceae > JAAFHZ01. The sequence continues at coordinate 23,433 of CAXTSZ010000011.1, read as the reverse complement.
CCGAGAAAGGATTCTTAGGAGCCGAGCCATTTCTTTACCCCAACGGAGTCGGATTAGTGCAATATTGGCGATCGCAAGCCGATTTACTCCAGTTTTCTCGTCAACCCAGTGAACCACATCTGCGGGCTTGGCAACGTTTCAATCAGGCGATCGGAGCAGATGGCAGTGTGGGGATCTGGCACGAAACCTACCAAGTGAATCCCGCGCAAACCGAATCGATCTATGTAAATATGCCGGTGTTTGGATTAGCGGCAGCCACCAATCATGTGGCGCATGGTGCCGCACCAACCAATCCCCGCTGAACTTTATCTGGACAGCGAGGATTAGTAGTTGGTGTGCCCAGACTTTGGCAGTACAGTATCAATAGTATTACTTATGCCCATGTTTTTGATATCACCTCTGTTCGCCACCACTGCTGAAAATACCCCCATGGTTTTAAACGGCGTCCTACTTAGCCTGGTGGTAATTTACCTCGCCAGCAAACTGGGAGCCGAAGTTGCCAAGCACTTCGATTTCCCCCCAGTCCTGGGTGAGCTAGTCGCTGGCGTGCTGGTAGGCAGCTCGGCACTACACCTCATTATTTTTGCCGACAGTGGACTGGCGGCCACCGATGTAGTCATCATGCAGGTTTTGCAACTGATTAGTCCCATGGAACCCACTGCTCTCAAAGAAATCTTTGCATCTCAAAGCGAAATCATGTCGTTACTCGCCGAGTTAGGCGTGATTATTTTGCTGTTTGAGATTGGCCTAGAATCGGATCTCCGCCAACTCAAAGCGATCGGCTCTCAAGCCGTAGTGGTCGCCTGCGTGGGCGTAGCAGTGCCCTTTGCCGCTGGCACTGCCGGATTAATGCTGCTATTTCATGTACCCGCCATTCCTGCTATTTTTGCCGGAGCCGCTCTCACCGCCACTAGCATTGGGATTACATCCAAAGTCTTGGCGGAACTAGGACAGCTGAAATCAAAGGAAGGTCAAATCATTGTCGGAGCTGCCATTATTGATGATGTGTTGGGCATCATTGTCTTGGCGGTGGTCGCCAGCTTAGCTAAAACCGGTGAAATTGATGTAAAAAGCGTCATCTACTTAATCGCTAGTGCTACCACTTTTCTGATTGGCTCCATCTTACTCGGGGGATTTTTCAACCGCAGCTTCGTAACCATCGTCGACAAGCTAAAAACCCGGGGCAATATTATCATGCCGGCCTTTACTTTTGCCTTTTTCATGGCCTTCTTGGGTAATGCCATTCACCTCGAAGCCATCTTGGGCGCGTTTGCCGCTGGGTTAGTTCTCGATGAAGCTGATGCCCGCAATGAGTTGGATAAATTGATCAAACCCGTTGCCGATTTATTTGTACCCATCTTTTTTGTGACCGTCGGTGCTAGAGCTGATCTGGGCGTTCTTAATCCGGCGATCGCTAGCAATCGAGCAGGCTTAATCATTGCCATTTTTCTAGTGATAGTTGCTATTATTGGCAAGTTAGTAACTGGCTGGGTGGTATTTGGCCAACCCGGCATCAACCGCCTCGCGATCGGAGTCGGCATGATTCCGCGTGGTGAAGTCGGGTTAGTCTTTGCTGGCCTCGGCTCCGCTAGTGGCATCATTGATAAACCATTGGCAGCAGCCATCATCATTATGGTGATTATTACGACATTTTTGGCACCACCATTTCTACGCATCGCCTTCCGGCAGACAGCTATAGCGGATAACTCCGATCGCCACTAGCCCAGGAGGCTGTCAAGGAGCCAGATGCTTTCCTAATAAATGAATGGCTTGTCCCCACAAAAGATGACTGCCAAAGCCCATACCCCACCCGCAAACTTCACCAATAGTTAACCAGATAAAGTTACGGCGGCGGCTGATGCCGCGTTCATTTAAGTCGATACTCATCAGCAAAGCTGTGGCGATGGCCAGCGCCACATAGGCAAAGATGGGCAACTTCGTCAAAATAATTACAAAAAAGGTCGCCAGTCCCATCACACTGAAGAGCGATCGAGTATTGGCGCCAAAAGCCCCTTGCAACAAAATATCCATGACTCGATCGAAATAAGTAGCAATGATGTTAGCTAGCACTGTGATGGCCAACAAAATTATCCACCGCACGGGTAAATGCCAAGTTGTCGATAGCCAACCACTAATGGCATAAGTGAAAACTAGTAACGCTCCAGATAGCCACAAGGGCGATTTCGATCGAGGCATGGCAAAATCCAGCGCAATTAGCTTAATTTAATCACAGTTTTTTCACCCAAAAGCAACTGTCGGGAGCATTTCTTACTCCCAACAGTTGCAATGTAAATCATACTTTCCAGATCCTAAGACATGGCCTGAATGATGTAGTCAAAGTATGGTGCCGCAGCGGCAGCATCTTCCGTATTCAGCAACTTAAGCGACGCATCCTTCAGGCAGGCGATCGAATCAACCATGCCGGGGACGGGTACGCCCAAAGAGTTATACATTTCCTTGACGCCGACAATCCCAATACTCTCGATCGGATCTTTGTCGCCAGCTAATACTCCATAAGTCACTAGCCGCAGATACCAACCGTAGTCGCGGAGGCATTGGGCGCGCGGTTTAGTTTGGTAAGCATTACCCCCCGGAGCGATATAGTCGGGGTGAATTCGCCACAGCTCTTTACTAGCCTGCTCCACAATCTTCTTTTCGCCTTCGGCCAATATGGTGGCAATCCGAACGCGCTGCTCACCAGTTTTTAAAAATTCTTGAATATTTCTCAGCTCGCCACTGCTAGGATATCGCAGCTCGTCATCGGCCTTGAGAATAACTTGGCTAACTACGCTCATATTTATAAAATTATATTTTCGTGATATCTCATGTCAGTTTACCTTATTAGGCTAGCGGAGACTGGTGGCTGGGCACAGACCATTAACAGAAGTTAACAAAGAGCTGGTGGGACGTACGCTACCATCCCACAATACTACCCGCCCATCAATCAGTTTTGCGTTAGAATCTATCAGCCCTTGACCCCTTGCCAGCAATAACACATGACAGCTACCGCAGAATCCGCTCACTCCTGGCAACAAGGCGCACTAGTAACCGTAGAAATTACCGACATCAATGACGCTGGCGAAGGAGTTGGTAGAATAGACTCCCACGTAGTATTTGTACCAGACACAGCAGTGGGCGATTGGGCTGATGTGCGCCTGGTGCAAATTAAACGCAACCATGGCTATGGCCAGCTGCAAAACTTGGTGATTGAATCACCCGATCGCACCCGTCCCAATTGCATTGTGGCCGATAAGTGCGGTGGCTGTCAGTTGCAACACATTACTTACGCTGCCCAGCTAGCCGCCAAACAGAATCAAGTTAGCCAAACACTACGGCGGATTGGGGGTGTCGATCCCACGCTGGTCAATCCCATTATCAGCGCCCCGATGGATCTGGGCTATCGCAACAAAGCTACTTATCCCTTGGCCATGTCACCCTCTGGTCAGGTCAAAGCGGGCTACTACCAAAAAGGCACTCACAAAATTGTGAACCTAAACCAGTGTCCAATCCAAGACGAACGACTAAATCCCCTATTGGCTCGGGTTAAACAAGACATTCGTTATCAAGGCTGGCCAATTTATGATCCCAGTGTTAGCACTGACCAAGCTCAATTGCGCCACTTATCGTTGCGCATTGGTCGCCGCACTGGCGAAATCCTGCTGACTTTAGTAGCCACTGATGGCGATCTGCCAAATATCTTAGAGCAGGCTCAGTCTTGGTTGGAGAACTATCCAGCGATCGCGGGGGTCTGCTTGAATCGTCAAAATCGACGCGACAATGTGATCTTTGGCCCCGTCACCCAAACGATTGCTGGTCGTGATCACATCAAAGAAGTTTTTGCCGATCTCCAGTGGCAGCTGGGCGCTGACACTTTTTTCCAGATTTACACCGAACAGGCCGAAGCATTATTACAAATGATTCTCGATCGGCTAACACTAACTGGTCAAGAGTTTTTATTAGATGCTTACTGCGGCATTGGCACTTTTGCCCTGCCTTTGGCTAAACACGTTAAAAGAGTTTTAGGCATTGAATCTCATACGGCCTCGGTCACTCAAGCCCAGCTCAATGCCCAGCTTAACCACATCACCAACGCTGATTTTATAGCAGGCGACTGTGCAGAATTAATGCCCGAGTTAACCGATCGATCAGACATTGTCTTTTTAGATCCACCCCGTCAAGGTTGCGATCGGAAGGTGCTAGAAACGCTCATTGGTCGACCACCCCAGCAGCTAGTGTATGTGAGCTGTAAGCCCTCTACTCAAGCACGAGACCTCCAAATCTTGCTGGATTCCGGTCGCTATGAGTTACAGCAAGTGCAGCCGATCGATTTCTTTCCGCAGACTGCCCACGTCGAATGTGTGGCCTTTTTGCGATCAGTTCCCTCCTAGGCAATACAAGTAGTGAATATGTAGCACGGTAGACCAATTTATTAAATATGGTTATAATGAAGAAAGTATTAAGCTTTCATTGATTGCTTGTTGGCCACTCGGTTGGCTTCAGTATTTTTCCACACTCCAAACCTAGGGCAGAAAAAATTGCTATGACAATGGCAAGTGTAAGTGCAACGGGATACGATTGGGACAGGATTACTTTTGCCTCGACCCTCTTTTTATGTCCAATTCTTGACCAAATCTTGGCAGCAGTGCCAGGAAAATGGCATCCAGAGATTAGACTAGGTCTACAGGAAGCATTAGTGAATGCAGCCAAGCATGGCAACAACCTCGATCCACACAAACAGGTTATTGTCCGTTTTTCTTTTACAGAAGGCGAATATTGGTGGATCATCTCTGATGAAGGTAGAGGATTTGAGTCCCCTTGTGATTGTCATCAAGGCATTGCCAGTAAGCTGCCAGAGAATGAAGCAGAGTCTGGCCGAGGGATGTCACTGCTCCACCAAATATTCGATCGCGTAGTATGGAACGTTCAAGGTACCGAATTGCGGCTCTGTAAGCAACTCTGTTACCAAACCGAACGAGAACCGATTTTATGCTAAAAATATAATAATTGTGCAAAAACCCCAGACTTGTTGCCCGGTTTTTTACACAATTTATTTTTCGACGGCTTGGCTTATTGTTTAACTTCACAAGTTAGAGGACAAGCGGCATACGTGGTAGTTTGCATGGTGTTGCTCTTGCCATTGAGCCAGCTCAACCAGCTCACTTCGTCAGGATGAATACCCTTAACGGCTAAAACACCAGCGGTGAGCAATACGGCTAAAACGTTGGCGGCGGAGATGCCGCCAGCAACTAGCAATACTGCACTTACAGGCAAGATAGGATGCAATGCTACTGACAAAAGAGCGCCGACGGTAGCCATGACCGCTACTAAAGGAAAACCTACGACTAGCAAGCACACAGTCAGAGTAAAGCACCAGATGAGAAAGCTTTTACCAGTGGACAAATAATTTTTATTGGTGGTGGCTAGTTGCATGTTATTACTCTCCAGTAGTTTTTACGAATACCGTTAAAGATTGGACGAATTAGGTCTATCTCGGTATGGGGATCAATTTTCTTGGTTTCTTTAATATAAAGGATGTTCCTAATAAAGTATGAGAACCTCTATATGAAAGTTTACAAGAACATAAACCTAGTAAGTCTAATTACTTACGAGAATTTATATTTTAGATCTGGATTAATTTGTGCAAATTAAATAATACAGATATTTATTAATAGTTTTAAATAGCTGAAATTCTTTCTAGATAAGGGTTATTTGCAATTAAATCATTCAATATATTCATATTCAAATCATATCAATAAGTATTTATACTGAGATTTTCATATTATTTGATTTACCTTCATAATCTGTGATTATCTTCAATCAGATAATAATCAGCAAAAAGTTTAGCCGTATCGTCTGAGGCGAGCAGATAAATCGGTAGTGGAGTCTGGGTACCCTAGAGACAGTCAGGAAAACTCTAACCATCGATTTGACTTGGGAATTTATTATGCCTAGCCCACCACCACCACCAACTCAGAGCAGTGTCGTCTTTACTGGTACCTTAGAAACCAATGAAGTACCGTCTTTTAACCGTCGTAACGTCAAAGATAAGTCATGGGAAATGACGGCTGGCGGTCTGCCAGAGGGACAACCCAGTATTGAACAGTTAATTACAGAAGCCTTTACCAATGGTTTCTCTGATGTTCATGTCGGAGTGGGTGAAGCGCCACGTTTCCGCAATCGGGGAGAAATTGAGACTACTAGTTACCCAGAAACCGATCGATTGACTTTCCAGTGTTGGTTGCAAGAACTGCTAACCGATGAGGAAATCCGGAAGTTTGAAGACACGCTCGATTTTGATGGAGCGACTCAATATGATTTTGCCCGGGTGCGGATTAATGTTTTTGATGCTCTGAATGGTCCGGGCATGGTAATGCGTTTGATTCCACTCAAGATCATGACTCTAGAGCAACTGCGGCTGCCACAGATTTTTAAAGATGTTTGCCAATATCACAAAGGTCTAATTTTAGTTACGGGTCCAACTGGTTCCGGCAAATCTACCACCATGGCAGCAATGGTAGATTACATGAATCAGGAAATGCCCCGCCATATTATTACGATCGAAGATCCCATTGAATTTATTCACAAAAGCCAACGGGCTTTAATTAAGCATCGCGAAGTGGGTACCAATACGCTTAAGTTTGATGTAGCACTCAAGGCTGCTTTACGGGAAGACCCAGACGTAATTTTGATTGGGGAAATGCGCGATCGAGAAACAGTTAATACCGCTCTCAAAGCGGCTCAGACTGGTCACTTAGTAATTGGGACGCTGCATACCAACAGTGCCATCAAGACGATCGAACGGATTTTGGGTCTGTATGATGCTGACGAGCAACCGGCGATGCGGGTGGCATTGGCAGAATCGCTAGTTACGGTGATTGCTCAAGGTCTGTGTCGGACTACTGATGGTAAACGGGCAGCCTATCATGACATTTTAATCAACACCGACACTGTCAAAGACTATATTCGCGATGGTAAATATGACGAAATCAATGAACTGATGCTAGATGGTGAATTTAGCGGCATGATTACAATGAATAAGTCACTGTTTAATCTCTATCAAGAAGGACGGGTGACGGAGGAGATTGCGCTTGAATTGTCGCCAACGCCGAATGAAATGGCGATGATGCTACGGGGTCGAATTTAACTGAACATCTCCTTCAGGGAGGAGCAGGCATTATGCACTATTGAGTAGATATTTATTTTTCAATAGTGCAACATTCGATAACAATAGTCCGGACAATTTTGGGAGGGAGTGGCGAGGAAAGCTACCCAGCGATTAAAATACAGTCATACAAAAGAAAGAGACTGTTCAATGGATAGCCTTAATAGTATTCTAACGGACGCACTGACAGCAGTGGGTCATTTCACAAACCGTAATCGATCTCAACTTTTCCTACACCGCGAACATCGATCGATTCATAGAGCAGCGAAAATACTAGCAATGCCCAGCCTGCCATAAACAGGACATAAGAGCTAGTCCACAGAGCTTTATTTATCGGGAAAAACGTCGCCCACAAACCACCAATGACGATCGATCCCACCCCAAACATCACCATTTTGCTGCTGTAAATAGATCTCGCTGTTCCTTGCGCTCTAAGCCATGAGCAGTGGAAATAGCACACTGACGATCGCTGGAAGAGTACTAAATATCCCTTCAGGATTGTAATTCACCTCGATCGTAGAGATGACTGGCAGGGATGAGGAGTCGATTGATTTAGAAGCCACTTATTTAAAAAGTCTAGTTTCTGGTCGATTCTACACAGACAAAGCATAGTGATAAAAGTCCTCATCTTTAACGTACCCCAGTGATTCATAAAGAGACTGGGCAGTAACATTAGAAATCTGCGTTGATAAAGTGATGCGGACTGCGCCTGTTTCGCGGGCAAAATTCGCTGCGGCACTAATCAACAACTTGGCAGCACCTTGCTGACGATAATCTTCGGCCACAAATAAGTCGTTCAAAATCCAGATGGGTTTCATCGAGACTGAAGAAAAGCTAGGGTAGAGCTGAGTAAATCCCATGATTTGCTCATGGTCTTCAGCCACAAATATCTTGGAGTCACCTTTTTGCAAGCGATCAAGAATAAACGATCGAGCGGCTCCCAAATCGGAAGATTGCTGGTAAAACATACGGTATCGATCGAACAACTTGGCCACTTCTTCAAGATGTTCAACGTTAGCTAAAATAACTTCCATACGCGGGTTTTTCCTGTTTGGGGAATTAACAGCACCACGTTTACCTTAGCAAGCGCTAGAGATATCGAGCTGATTGGCTGACAAATCTTTTTTTTGAATCGATGGAACTGACTTTCAGTATCTGTTTCAGGTTCTTAATGCTTTACAAAAGCTAAAAAGTCTAAAACTCCCTTAGAGTAAGGATTCTAGGATTTGGATAAATACTTTTGTCAGTCAATCAGGATACAGCACTTTCCGAATTCATGAGATACATCTGATCCTTGCTGAGCAAGCAGTTTAAGAAGATTAGTGTACCCCACACAGCTGGAAAGTGCTGTATCGAGACTGCTCGCAACAAAACGTTGTTCGCATTAGGCATATCCCTGATTTGTCACTCTCACCAGAGCCTGAAATTTCATGAATCCTCAAGTGCCCTTGCCACTTAAGTTTTAAGGTTTGTTTTCTAACATTTAGGCTTTTGGTCGGTTAAAAATTGAAATTAACAGTAAAAAAGGCTCCAATCGCTCTCTGGTTAATACATTTCACATCTGCGAATTTTTTTGCCGTCTCCAGAGTGACAAATCAGGGATATTGAGCAGCTTGTTACCATGATAAAGTTGCTCTCCTCTAGGAGTTTTCAATACATCATAGACATTGCACACTCTCGCACAAGCGTAAAACTGAAGATCGCACCTCGAAACTAAATTTGTTTGAATCACTTTCCTCAGTTGGTTCAAAAGCTATTGTTTTTCTGTAAGTGTTCCAGAACACTTTTTGCAACGACTTCACCAATACGAACAGGTACTGCATTTCCGATGAGACGGCCAAATTTGTTGAATCGAATACGTTCACCCGGCGCAATAAAGCGGTAGTCCTCTGGAAAGGTTTGGAGAACAGCAGCTTCTCTTAGAGAAATAGCACGATCTTGCTCTGGATGCCCGAATCGACCATTCCCAAATCCGAAGCACTGGGTTGTAATTGTTGGTGCTGGCAAATCCCACTCCATGCGCCCATATACACTTGGATATGTTTGTCCAGAACCCCTCCGATGGCATGCTGCAATAAGTGATTGCTCCCAATCACGCCACGTACCACCAGGTTTGGAGGCTTTGATTCTACGGAAGTTAAGATCACTTAGTGAAGATGCAGAATGAAGCACATCATCTGGATCGGAGCAACCAGCCTTTAGAACAGGCATATGGTAGATGGCTTCTCGCACAGTCACGCATCCTTTTCCAAACACCCCTGGCGTCATTAATTCTATTGCTCCAAGGCGAGATGCAAGTAAAACAAGCCGACGACGAGTCTGAGGAACACCGTATTGAGCACAGTCCACAACTTTCCACCAAATTACGTAACCTTTTAAAGTGGCTAGAAAATCCTCAAAAACCTCATGATGTAAAAGTTGCGGGACATTCTCCATTGTCACGAATTCAGGTTGAACTTCCTGTACCAGCCGACCAAAATCAGCGACGAGGTTCCATTTCGTATCATTACGATCCCGGCGACCCTTACGGCTATAAGTCGAAAAAGGCTGACAGGGGGCACAGCCTGCTAGTAGTCGCAGTTTTGCATCTCCGAACATTTCTACGACTTCGGAACCAGACAAATCACTAACACTTTTTTCAATGAAGACAGCATCATTGTTGACTTCGTATGGGAAGCGGCAATGTGGATCAATATCAACGCCTGCAATAACCTCAATACCACCTTTGATAAGTCCGTGTGTAAGTCCACCCAACCCGCAAAACAAATCAATACATTTAATCGCTGGACTATATCCATCAATGTAAGGCTTATTTTCTATATCAGGATTCATTACAGTTACATCTAAATTCATGGTTCTGCTCCTTTTGGTCGTCGCTCTGGCAGCAAGAACTCATGTGTATCGATCGATGACTTAAAGCAAGCTACGACCTCTTTTAAATAGAGGGTTGTTCGCTCCGAGAGGTCACGAAGTTCGCTAACCGTGATCCCTTCACCACATTCTGCAAATGATAGGCTACCGTGTGCTAAATCGTTTCGGAGGCTTTTAATGAATGTAAGTGGCCCTTGATCGTCCCGGAATGGTCGTTTGATACCCTTGTAGATCTCAGGACTTATGCGCAATGACAAGCCCAGACGGATACTAATGTTTTCAATTGCATTATCATCCCAATTACCACCCCCACCTTTTTCGATTTTGAAGGTAGAGATTGGAAGTATTTGTACGAAGTGTTCGCAAAGACTCAATGCTGATTCCAGACGATTTTCATAATTGAGTTCAGTGTGGGTACGAGCAGTAAAACGAACCCATTCGCGGCGTACATTGTCGGACAGGTCACTCGGTCGCCATTTATCATTCACAACTGCGGTACAAACAGCCTCTACGCAACGTGAAATAGTAGATTCTACAAGGTTATAAAGCTGTAGATAAACACTTGAATAGAGGATCCTTTGCTGTTGTACAGTAACAGTGGATCCTGATTGTCCAATTCTCGGAGTCCCTTGTTGTATCTGCTTCTCCAACGAATCAAGTAAGTCAAGATAAGCTTCAATTTCCTGGAGTCTATCCTCAAAGGTTTGACTAAAATCGTCCATTCTCAAGCTCCAAGCAGATGATCACGAACAAAATGTATACGACCTTTAAGCCTGCCTATCGCATTTGCCCCATCTGCTCCAGTTACTTGACTAAACTCCTTTGTGCTTAACCATGCTTCAACTTGAACTGATTGATTAGCTAAATTAGGTTGTTGCTGTAATGCTAGATAGCTTCCAATAGCAATGGCTTCAAAACGTGATCTTGGAGTTACTATACCTTTTTGTGAGCGGCGGAATCCCAACGGGAAACTCTGTTGAACAAATTCCATTGTGTCCAAAAATCTTTGTCGGTAAGACTCGATATCTGCTGGATAATCTTTAAAGTGCGCATTCATTTTTTGTGAATATGTGAAAAGGAAGGCTGATACTTGATCTTTATAATTTTCTAGTCCGTCACTATATGCAAAAAAGCGTGTAACGAGTTCTTCACGCTCGCGTTCTTTCAACTGCTTTGCGGATACTGGTGCAAGTTTAACAAAACTTGGTTCTTGGGCAAGTGAAATAACGAGATCGAGGAAAACTCCTCCCAGCGCACCTCGACGCACCTCAGCTTTATTAGCAGTTTTACTTCCTGTATTAATTCGATCGAAAAGATCAAAACGAGATGCTGCATCTGTATGTTCGTTGAGAACAATTCCTCTGATTGAACGATTTTTAATTTTACGTTGCCGAGATTCAGGGAGATCTTTGAATTGGAATCCAGTCAATAAAGATAGTTCTTCCAACTCACCTAGTGCAAAATCACCAAGAAGAAACTCCTCAATTGTTCTGAGGCGCTGTGAACCATCAACAATTTCAAGCTTTCCATTTTCTGGATTTTCCCAAAAGAAAAGAAACGGGATCGGAAGTCCCATTAGCACTGACTCAATAAAACGGGCTTTACGCTTCTCTTCCCATGTGAATTCACGTTGGTATGCTGGAACTTCAAAGTCTCCATTACGCATCTTTGAGGCCAGAAGTTCAATAGAATATTCAGTTAGATAGAATTCAATTTTCTTTGACTGATCAACAATCTGTGTTTCCGCAGCCTCAATCTGTTCTTTATTAAATTTAGATTTGTACTGTACCTCATTACTCATCTCCAAATATCCTCTTGCAACCTTAAAACAGCTTTGATTTGGTAACCATCATTTCTAATTAAAACTTATTTAATCCATAATTAGTTAAGCTAAATCAATACTTTTTACATATAGTAGCGTGCAATTATTAGATGACATAACACTGTATCTTTCTTGTACACATCAAACTTTTAACCATTTCGGTCTTGGGTTCATAACATTCAGCTAGAAAGGGGCAAGTATTAATTACCAAGAGACAATTTCCAATGTAACTATGGTACCACAGCACTATTTAATAATGGCGTAGTTTTCCCTGCCAACAACTCATCATAATCACGAACTTCAATTAATTTATTCCGATCGTCTACCATCACCACTTGCGGACGATGATCGGACATCTCAGCCGCATCAAACTGAGCATAGGTCATAATAATTAATCGATCGCCTTTTTCACCCAACCGCGCGGCCGCTCCATTGAGTTCGATCGATCCCTCTCCGGCTGGCGCAGCGATCGCATAGGTCACAAAACGTTGACCATTATTCACGTTCACGACCTGCACCTGCTCATAAGGCACAATATTAGCGGCTTGTAATAGCAATTCATCCACACTAATACTACCCATGTACTGCAAATTGGCATCAGTCACAGTACAGCTATGAATTTTTCCAGATAACAGAGTGCGGTGCATAAAATTGAAGATGAGAGAAAAATAACTCACATCCCCTATAAGTAGGGGATTGAGGAAAGCCTGAAAAGAAATTATTGATAGGCAGCAATACACTTATCAACTAGTGCTTGAACTTCACTAGCGTCTTTCCAGCCCAAGATTTCGGTTACTTTCTTTTCTAAATTCTTGTAAGTTTTAAAGAACTCAGTAATTTCATCGAGGCGGTGTTGCGAAATATCGTTGATCGACTTGACCTGAGCGTAACGCGGATCTTTGTCCGGTACACACAAAATCTTTTCGTCTCGATCGCCACCATCAATCATTTCCAACATCCCAATAGGACGCGCTGCAATCACACAGCCCGGAAAAGTAGGTTGATCCATGATCACCATCGCGTCTAAGGGATCGCCATCATCGCCCAAAGTATTGGGTATGAAACCATAGTCACAAGGATATTGAACCGAAGAGAACAACACGCGATCGAGCGCAAAGGCATTCAAATCTTTGTCAAACTCGTACTTGTTCTTGCTGCCAGCAGCAATTTCGATGAGGACATTAATAATCCCTGGTTTTGGTTGAGCCGGAATCCGCGCTAAATCCACAGTAAAATTCTCCAAATAACAACATCAGGAAATAACTCCCTCAAACATTTTACTTGGAGGATGACGCACTCATTACAAGTACAGGTTATTTCACGGTGATGGAAACCTCGGTGGGCATATTTCCTGGGGAACTACTCGGCGAATAAGTGGCGATCGCCGCGATCGGTAGAGTCAGGGTGAGAAGGGCAATGAAAGTGCCCCAAAATTCTTCCCATTTATGGGTACTAGCAGGCAAAGATTTGTTAGACGGCGCAGGGTCCATTGATAAATTTTATAATGCAACATTGGTAGAACAGGCTTTTTTAGCTAAATATCTACCACTAATTACTATAGTACCCAGTTACTGCCCAAAAAATTGTGACTGTCATTACCAATTACCGTACTTTTGCGACGGCGGGATCACAAACCCCATACCAATCCTCATGACTAGCTGTTGTTAATTTTACATTAAGCTTCTGGCCGCACAATCCGCCAAAAGTCGCCCAACAGATACAAAGAACCCGACATCACCACGAGAGAAGAGCTGTGAAAGGCTGCATTCAAGCCAGTTTGCCAGTCTCGGTAAGCAATAGCTGGCATATTTGGGTAGATCGATCGAGCAATTGTAACCAAATCCGCTGGGTCAGCAGTGAGTTCATCTGGTACCGATACAAAATGTACGGCATCATCAGTTCGCAGCAATGCCTGCAAAATGGGGAGATGTTCTTTGGTACTCAGCATCCCAATTACCCAATTTATGGGCTGCTCCAGACGATCGACATAGCGGCGGAGGGCGATCGCGGATTCTTGATTATGCGCTCCGTCAATCAATAAAGGTTGTCCATGCCAAGTTGTCCATTGCAGTCGCCCCGGCCAAGTGGTTTGGGCGATCCCCTGCTGAATTGCGGCTCGGTCAATTTGCCAGCCTTGTTGCTGGAGGATTTGAATGGTGGCGATCGCCAAGGCCGAATTATGAAGCTGAATATCGCCCAACAATGGCAGGGCATACTCGATATCGTAGGCTTGAGCTACGCGGTGCGGATCGGGCTGAAGTTCAATGGCTGGCTCAATCTGTGTCAGTGAACAGTGTAACTCAGCGGCTTTTTGCTGAATGACGGTCACCGCCGCCGCCGGCAATTGGCCAATCACCACGGGACAACCGTATTTAATAATCCCAGCTTTCTCAACGGCAATTTCAGCGATAGTTTCACCGAGCTGCTGCCAATGCTCCCGACTAATGCTAGTAATGACGCTCACTAAGGGCTGCTCTACAACATTGGTAGCATCCAGCCGCCCACCCAGTCCTACTTCAATAACAGCAATATCTACCCGCTCCTGGGCAAAGTACAGCCAAGCCGCCGCCGTAATTAGCTCGAACTTCGTCAGAGCGTGATCAGTAGCCGTATTTTGAATCTGATGAATGATTTGAGTCAGTCGCTCGGTGGCGATCGGCTGTTGATCAATACAAATCCGCTCATTCCAATCCACCAAGTGGGGCGAAGTATAGCGTCCCACCAGATAACCCGCTGCGGTCAACACGCTGGCTAAGTAGGCACAGGTGGAACCTTTACCATTTGTCCCGGCCACATGCACTACGGGCACCGCACCATGTGGATTGCCCAGTGCCGCCAAGATTTCTTGAATATTCTCTAACCCCAGTTTTACGCCCGATCGATGCCAGGGCAACAAAATAGCATCTAAGTCTACCAATTTTCCCATCACCCTAATCCATCAGCAGCTCACCACAGACATCGAGCCTGGTGAAACGCCCGATATTGATAAACTGTGCAGCCATCGTCTCCAAAGCAGCGGGACTAATCCAGCCCAGTTGCTGAAGCAAATAGAGAGCAGTGGCATATTTACTCCGGGCACTGCCGTCATTGGCCTTAATCGCCAACCCCATGCCTTCGCCCACCTTCCCAATGCACTGAATACCTTCAGCCCCAGATTTACTCACCAATTCCCCTTGGGTTAAGTGCATTAGCTGGGTGTCAAAGCGCCCTTCGCCCCCAATCAGGTCAGGATGATGCAGCATCGATCGCACAATTCTTTCCAAATCCAAACTTTCGCCAGCGGCCAAATGGGCATAGAGAATCGCCATCTGGTCGAGCTGTAATAAATAAGTCGGTGCCCCACAGTCATCACAAGCCCCAATAAACTCTTCCGCCGGCATTTTCAACAGATCCGAAAATTTTTGTTGAATCAGGCGTTGCAACGGATGATGGCGTTCCAGATAATTATTAATTGGCCAATCGTGGGCTTTACAAGTTGCCAACATGCCCGCGTGTTTACCAGAGCAGTTGTGCTCCAAAGGACTGGTTTTGCCAGCGGGGATCGGACACTGTAAGTCACTGGTTTCTAACTCAGCGCGCCACAAAATATTAAATGCTTGCCGAGCATGATGAATTTCACCAGCATGGGAGCTACACATAATGGCTAAATCTCGATCGCTCAACTGATAACGCTCCAACACACCGCTGGTCGTGGCCGCTAAAGCTTGAAAGGGTTTGAGAGCCGATCGCATAAAAGTGGCATAACCAGCATCCCCAGCTACCGAGAGGACGCGACCGCGATAGTCACACACCACCGCCTGCACATGTTGAACAGATTCGACAATACCCTCCCGTAAGAGTTTCACGGTAATCTCTGGAGCGCGTTTTCCTCTGGCCATTCCATTTCTCTCTGTAGTGCAGTCGCTATTTTAGCAGAAGCTAGACAAGCGAACTGATGAACCAAACTAGACTACCAGCACCAACGGCACCCAACATAGACAAAAAAGTTAACTGGATCCGGCGGATGACTGGTTGCACCTCGTGAACAGCTAGCAACCGATCGCGTGCCAAAATTTCGGCAGTTTTTGTCCAAGTCTGGCCATCGTACCAACCAGACTCTTCGTAAACCACCGCGTCCGATCGCAATCGATGGTCTACATGCCGCCAGCCTGTGTATAAGTAGATAGCCGTCAGTGCCACAAATAACAAAGCCCCACCCATACTGGTCAACGCAAAATGCAGTGGTTCTCTCCAGATCGGAAAACTGACATCAGCAATGGGAGCCGTAATCACCAAGCCACACAGCCAAATTCGCAAAAGCTTGTAGCCATAAACGGGCACCGCCAACTTCCCCCATTTAAAAAACCAGGATTCTTGTAATTCCTGATACTCATTAATAGGTTGTTGCTCCTTCGGCACCGGACAGGGAGAAACACTAGACATAAGCTTTAAGTAAAGTCAGGCAAAGGAATAATTTCACCATGACTCCAAAAAGCTTCGAGATTATAAAACTCTCGATCGTCTGGTGACATAATATGAACGATTACATCGCCATAATCGACTAGCACCCAGTTACCCTTTGCAACACCCTGGATGCTCATCGGCGAAATGTTGTAGTGATCTTTAACTTTGTCTTGGATTGATTCCGAAATAGCGCGCAGTTGAGCGCGGGAGTAGCCGGAGACAATCAGAAAATAGTCCGCCATAAAAGATACTTCCGAGACTTTCAGCAGCATCATATCGCCAGCCTTGCGATCGTCAGCAGCTTCAGCAGCCAACAGCACTAATTGCTCACTAGTGCAGGACGTTACAGTGGGATTAGCCATCAAGGTATTGTTCATAGATTATTTGAATATTTTTTAGACAGTAATGGGTTTCAAAGCAGTCGTCATCGCCCAGTTGCGCGTCCGCACCATGCGGGGATGAATTTGTTTGCGAGCACTCATGAGATTTTGCAGACTATAGTCACAGGTGTGCCAAACAGCCCGAATCAGGTCTTCGGAGCTAGTCCGCCGCAGTGCTTCCAAGATTTCGTCATCGCCCCGACCCGGTTCTAAGCTGTCGGCCAAAAATACCACACAGCTAAGTGCCGACATCCCTGGCCGTCCCAGAGTATGGTTGGCGATCGCCTGCAATATTTCGGGGTCAGTGACTTGAAATTCATCACGGGCGACAATGGCTCCCACATCAGCATGGAGTAGATGTGGCGTGGCAATATCTACTTCATCTAATTCTAGTCCCTCGGCTTGCGCCATAGCCAGCAAGCGCTGCGGTTTAAAATATTTAGCAAGGTCGTGCATCAATCCAGCCATGGCAGCTTTTTCGACATCTAAATGGTGGCGTTGAGCCAGCTCGATCGACATGGCTTCCACACCTAAAATATGGTTAACCCGATGTTCGGAAACATTTTCTCGGAGCCAAGCGATAACCCGTGCGCGCATAGATAACTTAGGACTCTGCACTAAATAATTGAGTACGGATCATTCTAACGCACTGTTTAACTATGTGTAGCAGACGAATGAAGGGCGGTGATTTAGTTTAGAATTGCCAGTATTGTAATTGGTCCGATAAACATAATCACATGTCACTAGTTAAAAAATGCATCGCCGAATTTATCGGCACTTTCTGGTTGGTATTTGGTGGTTGCGGTAGTGCCGTATTGGCCGCTGCCTACACGGAAGCCAACACCCAAGCTGCCGCTGCTGGCGGAGCTGCTGCGACGGCAGCAGCTGCTAAAGCTTCACTCGGGATTGGTACCTTTGGGGTATCCGTTGCTTTCGGTTTAACAGTATTAACAATGGCTTATGCCATCGGTCATATTTCCGGTTGTCACCTTAATCCAGCGGTTTCGTTTGGTTTGTGGGCAGGCAAGCGTTTTCCTTCTTCGGAGTTACTGCCATACATCATTGCCCAAGTAACTGGTGCAACTATAGCAGCCGCCTGGATTTATGCGATCGCCAGTGGTAAAGAAGGCTATGCTCTCACCGGGACGGGTCCATTAGCTACCAATGGTTTCGGAGCGCATTCACCCCAAGCATATTCGCTGTTCGCTTGCTTTATGATCGAGGTATTACTGACCTTCATCTTCTTGTTTGTCATTTTAGGCTCTACCGACAAACGCGCTCCCCAAGGCTTTGCCCCAATTCCTATTGGTTTGGTGCTGACACTGATTCACTTAATCAGTATTCCCATTACTAATACTTCTGTAAATCCGGCTCGTAGTACCGGACCAGCCATTATCGTGGCCATCTTTGGTAAAGCCGAACTATTGGGTCAAGTTTGGTTATTTTGGTTAGCCCCAATTTTGGGCGCAGTGTTAGCGGGGTTCCTCTATAACACTATGTTTGAAGAAAAGAATTCCTTCAACACTTAATTTTCATCCAGCCCCAAAAAGCAGGTCTGCCGATATTAATGGCAGACCTGCTTTGTTATTAGGTGGCTAAATTGCTTCTCTTTCGTGCCAAGGCGCAATATAAGTCATCAAAATCAGACCAGGAACTGCTGCCAATATACTGAGCCAAAAAAAGTTAGTCCAGCCCAAACTTTTGGAAATACCGCCCATAGGTCCAGTAATAAAACTGCGGCCTGCCAACATAAAACTAGAGAACAGCGCAAACTGGGTCGCCGAAAACTGCTGGTTGCAAAGACGTTGCATAAATGTGACAAACACCAAGGATTCTAGACCAGCAAAAAAGGATTCGGCATTTACGGCTAATAACAACAAACGCGTATCTGGCTGATGCACTTGAGCCAACAATACATAGGGCAAAGTCCCCATCGCCAGCAAGATAATAGACAACCATAAAGCCTTATTTAAACTCACTTTCGACATAATCCAAGCGCCAGCTAGAGCACCCACAATCGCGGCAATCAGTCCCATTGCGCCGATATTGCCGATATCAGTAACACTGAAACCAATATCTTTAAAAAATAGCTTGGAGACAGATTTGACCATATAGTCACCGAGCTTGTAAACCAAAATGTACAAGAGAATTGCTAACCCACCCCACACAGTTTTTCTTTGAAAGAAATCTCGAAAGGGTAGGATAACAGCATCGCGCATCGAAGCTGGGGAAGCATTCTCATCGCTGGGCTGTGGCGCAAAAAGGGAAGCAATTACTCCAATCCCTAGCAACCCAGCCATCAATACATAGATAGCGTTCCAAGATAAATGGTTGGGGTTTTTAATATCTGCTAAACCCAAGATCCAGTTGCCAGCAATGAGGACAGCAACTCGGAAACCATTTACCCATAAAGCTGTACCCGTACCTTTTAACGCCTTATCATCTTTCTCTAAAACATCGGTACGATAAGCATCTGAGGCAATATCTTGGGACGCGCTAAAAAAGCCAATTAATACAGCAATTGCCGTAAAAGTTTGCAGATTTTTCGGGTCGGGATTCTGGGTGGCCATCAACAGCAACAGTATAATCAAAATAGCCTGAGTTAACAGTAACCAGCCCCGCCGCCGTCCCAAAAAAGGTGGGACAAATTTATCTAAAAATGGTGACCAGAGAAACTTCCAAGCATAAGGGAAAGTAGCTAAGGCTCCGATCGCAGTAATCTGCGCAGCATCAACTTTCTGTTCCTTTAACCACAGCTGCAATGGACCATCTAATGCTTGTGCTGGCAGTCCCGACGCAAAACCCAACAGCAGCAAGGAGACCATTTTGCGGCTGCGAAAAATATCTACAAAAGATGAAGAAGCCATTACGATGCCATAGGTTGGAATGAGACAAAATCATCGCATAACAGCGCGACAATCAACAAGACGACGACTTGATCAGCAATTTGTTTCAGATTCACCAAGCAGCTATGATGACAAGTAGCCGCTAGCCAGCGAGACCTAAATATGACAGTTAGTATCCCCTTGCAAGACCTGGAAGTCACCCCTGGCAACCGCGTTTGCATCCATCACTTTTCTTGGTCAGATTTTACTAATGTCCTTGACAATCTGAGCGAAAATCGCCCTACTCGCGTCGCTTACCATGCCGGTACGCTCGAAATCATGTCACCCCTGGCCGCTCACGAAAGACCACACCGGATTATTGCCGCGATTCTTAACACCATTCTAGAAATCCAAGAACGCGACTGGGAAGACTTCGGCTCTACCACCATTAAGCGATCGCCAGTCGCCGGAATTGAACCAGACACTTGCTTCTACATTCAGAATGCTGCTCAGGTGCGGGGCTGTGTAAACCTCGACTTAGCCGATTACCCACCACCAGATCTGGCAATCGAATCTGATGTGACCTCCTTAACTGTCATCGGTGCTTACGTGGCACTGCAAATTCCCGAAGTGTGGGTCTATCGCAACCACCAACTCACTATTTATATTCTAGAAAACCAAAGCTATCGGAAGTCATCAAGTAGTCTTGCTTTCCCCACACTCCCCATCATTACTCTAATTCCCCAGCTGGTTCAACAAGCCATCAACATCGGCACTAGAGAAACTTTAAAAAACCTCAGAAAAACACTTAGCCAAATATGAGTAACCGCACCATCCAACTCGATGATCGCCTGTACGCCTATTTACAATCAGTAGCCGTTCGGGAACCACAGACTCTGACACAGCTGCGCACCGAAACCAATCAACATCCCCAAGCAGTAATGCAAATTGCGCCCGATCAAGGGCAGTTTATGGGTTTACTAATTCAGCTGTTAGGCGTCAAAAAAGCGATCGAAGTCGGCACATTTACTGGCTACAGTGCCCTCGTCATGGCCTTAGCGATGCCTGCTGATGGCCACATCATTACCTGTGATGTGAATCCCCAAGATACGGCGATCGCCCAACGTTATTGGGCAGCAGCGGGAGTGAGCAATAAGATTGAACTGCGCTTGGGAAATGCGATCGAGACCCTTCAAAACCTATTAGATCAAGGTGCGGCGCATACCTTTGACTTGGCCTTTATCGATGCTGACAAAAGTGGCTATCCCCAATACTATGAAGCCTGTTTAAAATTATTACGTCCCGGTGGACTAATTTTGATCGATAACGTCCTCTGGTCTGGCGCAGTCGCCGATCCAACAATTACCGATCAGCGCACGACCATCCTGCGCGAGTTAAATTCTCAAATTCACCAAGACGATCGCGTAAATATTAGTTTGCTACCGATCGGTGATGGTTTGACTTTGGCCATGAAAAAGTAAGTTAACTTTGATACTTGGTGACTTTGTCCTGCTTTTGGAGCATATGAAAAAAAGTGCGGGACTTGTGTCCCATTGATTTTGGTCACGCTGGAAAAGAACTATTCTCGGACGATGCAAGAATGCGCTTTAACCATTCGTGAAGCAGATTCTGCTCATTTGGGGAGAGTACTTTGAGGCGATCGAGATTACCTCCCAATGTGGTTGCAGCATTGGCAATCAGCCCACCCTCGTGGCAATTTGCTTCAGTTGAGATCGACGAGATCATCGACTCCCTGATGTTCGCTAAATAGGCAGGGTCGTGAAGGGATTTAGGCAAGAAGTACGTTGACAGAACGGCACCTGATGCTGAAGCAAAGGCGGTAAACGTCGCCTCTTCCTGGCTGACTTTGAGAGATCCGGCAGCCGCTAGTCGCCCAATCAACGCATTCAGACCATCCAAAGCGATCTGGGCTGCGGGCGTAACCTTGCGTGAATGGGACTCAGCATACATCAAGCTATAGAGTTCAGGATTTTCCAGCCCAAATCGGACGTGGATGTCCCAGCCGTGGCGCAACTGCTCGATCGGCTCCAGTGACTCACGCTGTTCGGGATCGATCGCCATATACCGCGTGAACCCCCGTTCAGCCACAGCATCGAGCAATCCCGCCTTGTCGCCAAACAGTCTGTAGATGGTTGGTAGTTGGACATTGGCTTCATCAGCTACCGCTCGAATCGCGATCGCATCGCGGCCAATGCTCCTCAATAGTGACTCGGTTACATCCAAGATCCGACTGCGGTTCTGGTTCTGTTTTTCTGTGGGCATCTCTACTTCCTTTAAAACCTGTCGATGATTATTCGACTGTATCCTTTACTTTTAATGTTATCTTTGTTAACATATTTAACATAACATCGTTAACAAAACAGCATAGGAGAAAACCATGACTATCAACGTTACCAATCACCTCAATTTCCGTGGTGATGCCCGCGCAGCAATAGAATTCTACCAGTCCGTGTTCGGTGGCGACATCGTTATTATCACCTACGAGGACGCTCACAACGTTCAAGACCCCTCCGAGGCGAATCAGGTAATGTGGAGTCAAGTTGCCGCCCCGAATGGCTTCCGCGTGATGGCTTACGACGTACCTTCACGGACACCGTGGGATCGAGGTAAAAATCCATTCTTCGTCTCTGTCCGTGGTGACTTGGATACGGAAATCACCGCGCTGTGGGAAAAGCTTTCCGTTGGCGCGACCGTCGTGCAGCCGCTCGCGCCGTCGGGATGGGCACCACTCTACGGTATGCTCAATGACCGCTTCGGCATCACATGGGTTTTAGATGTTGTTGTGGAGTATAAGGCACCCTAAAGTAGATCGATTCTGCTCCGAAGACTATCTGCGAAAGGGTTGTGGCAATCTGCGATCGGGGCTACCCAGTAGGGTCACTATCTCATGACAAGGCGCGGCGTTCGTGGTATCAAGAAGGTAGAAGCTCTGCTTGCCAATACCAAACTGCGAGAAACAAGAACGTGCCTTTCTACCATCATCAAAAAACGCCCGCGTCGAATGCCTTAACCGATCTAATTCGCACGGTAATTCGGATGAACGCAACGGTACAAAAATCAGGAACGCGTCTGATGCGGGGTACGGGCATTACCAATGCGCGGTGGCAAACGCTGAGTGAGCTATTCGCCCTCGAACAGCGTGTGACAGTCAGCGAATTAGCACGGTATATGGGCTTAACACGGCAAGCTGTCCAACGACTCGCTGACGATATGGCTAGGGACGGTCTAGTTGAGTTCGCCGAAAATCCTGGTGATGCCAGAGCGATGCACTTACTGCTGACAGAAGTAGGTAAGGCAGCTTATGACGACGCACTGGAGCGCGAATGGCAGTGGACAAATGCGATCGCCCAAGACTTTGATGCGGAACAGATCGATCGTGCAGTAGCATTGCTGGAAACCATTACCCAGAAAATGCAATCTGATGTCACACCCAATCGCCGCCGAATTGTTCGATCCAAGTAACCCGCAATTTACCGCCGATCGATTCGCGCTGATGGCGCAGATGCAAAAAGAAGCTCCTGTGACATTCCTACCTGCACTGCATGTTTACACCGTGACACGCTGGCAAGAAGTTCACGATGTTCACGATCTGACACCTACTGGGTGTACCGCTGGCAGATGCTGCGAAGTTGAGTGGCTGGTCGGACGCGCTGATCGCATTCCAGACACCAGGCTTACCCGTCGAGGTACAAGTCGCTGCAGCTCAAGGTTTGCGGGAGTTGGATAACTACATGCGTGAAACGATTACGGAAAAAGCCGTAACACCAGATGAGGGTTTGATTTCTGCCTTAGTTGCTGGTCGCGCTGCTGGGGAAAACGATCTCTCGGAAGATGAATTAGTCGCCGACGTTGCGGTCGTTTTCTTTGCCGGACATGAAACCACGATTAATACGATCGCCAATGCGTTAC
>CAXTSZ010000010.1:34763-60042 GCA_964247125.1 uncultured bacterium | reverse complement strand
AATCCTCGATCGCCCCGAAAGGCAATCGCTACGTGACTGTCGATCGATCGGGACGCGGCTAATGCGTTCCAATCCTCGATCGCCCCGAAAGGCAATCGCTACGCAGCGCGGACAGCAGCCAGAGCGATGAGTTTTTTGTTCCAATCCTCGATCGCCCCGAAAGGCAATCGCTACGCAGCTGGCTCCACTGGCAATGATCTAGAAATTGAGTTCCAATCCTCGATCGCCCCGAAAGGCA
The DNA here is from genome assembly GCA_964247125.1 of uncultured bacterium. Classification (GTDB taxonomy): domain Bacteria; phylum Cyanobacteriota; class Cyanobacteriia; order Cyanobacteriales; family Chamaesiphonaceae; genus JAAFHZ01. The sequence continues at coordinate 59,804 of CAXTSZ010000010.1, read as the reverse complement.
ATCGCTACCTGGGGCTGCTGGCTAAGGGTGCGGGGCTACCCCAAATCGTTCCAATCCTCGATCGCCCCGAAAGGCAATCGCTACAGTCCATTTTGCCAGCTATCTGGCAAAACAAGCCGTTCCAATCCTCGATCGCCCCGAAAGGCAATCGCTACAACAGACCTTGGAGATCTTGGAGCCAGGGGCGGTTCCAATCCTCGATCGCCCCGAAAGGCAATCGCTACTCGATCGCCGCCAAAGCGTTGATCGTCGGCTCTAGTTCCAATCCTCGATCGCCCCGAAAGGCAATCGCTACGATCGCCTATAAGACCGCCAATACTCCAGCCACCTAGTTCCAATCCTCGATCGCCCCGAAAGGCAATCGCTACCAAAGTTCTAGTGGGTGGGATTCCCAAACGTTGTCGTGTTCCAATCCTCGATCGCCCCGAAAGGCAATCGCTACTAGCGGCGAATTTTACAAGGTAATCATCCCCAGAATGTTCCAATCCTCGATCGCCCCGAAAGGCAATCGCTACGCCGCGCTCCTGGCGACAACATTTTACGGGTGGGTTCCAATCCTCGATCGCCCCGAAAGGCAATCGCTACCTCGTCCCAACGCAAGTTTTTGAGCTGGGACGAGACGTTCCAATCCTCGATCGCCCCGAAAGGCAATCGCTACCATTGCCGATCACCAGGCCAAGAAAGAAAAAGGGTTCCAATCCTCGATCGCCCCGAAAGGCAATCGCTACATATCCGACACTCTCCGTTCTTAGCCCAATATTTGTTCCAATCCTCGATCGCCCCGAAAGGCAATCGCTACAGCCCCTATTCTAAACCCTTACCCAGCAAATATCTCAGCAACCTCCAGCGCGAACCATCAAAATCCAGAAACATTTCCCAGCCCCAACACACTCAATAAACAACCAAAACCCTTACCCAGCAAGCCAACGCGAACCTCCCAAGAAAACCACCCCCGCTACAGGTTCGCGTCACAAAATCAACGGCTCATTAAAATCCACATACTTATCCACCCCATACGCCTCCACCGCCCGATCGCGCCCACCCATCAACTTATAAAATCGCAAACTATCCAACTCTACATCAAGCACCTTAATTAACTTCGATCGAAACACCTCAAACTGCATCTCATTAATTTCACACTCAAACACCGAAAACTGCACCCGCTGACCATAATCCTTACAAATTATCGCCACCTTCCGCAACCGCCGCGCCCCCGCCCGCGACTCCGTATCCGCAATATCATACGTCACCAAAATATTCATACATTCAACCTCGCAAAATAAACGGTGGATACTGCGGAATATCCCCCCGCAAATGCCGCGCCAATAACCTAGCCTGGACATGACACAACAAACCGATCGGCACCTTCGACTCCAAAATCGGATGCGTCACCTCCTCCTGCTTCCGCTTCTGATACGCCGCCAAAAAATCCTTGCGCGCATCCTCCGTCAAATACACCCCACCCCCCGGTCGATCGACAAAATCAGTAAGCTTAATCTGTCCCCGATTCACCAAGCTCAACACCAACCGATCAGCCACCACCGATCGCAACTCCTCCATCAAATCCAACGCCAACGAAGGCCGCCCCGGACGCATCACATGCGAAAAACCCATCTGCGGATCGAGACCCACCCCCTCACAAGCCGCCACGCACTCATTGGCCAGCAAAGTATAGGCAAAAGACAACAACGCATTAATCCCATCCTTCGGTGGCCGCTTCGATCGCTCCTTAAACTCAAACACCCCCCGATTCATCCGAATCATGGCACCAAACGCCCCAAAATAAGCCTTAGCCGCATAGCCCTCCATCCCCCGCAATCGATCAATATCCTCTACCGTCTCGATAGTTTCAATAGCTTCAGCATGAACCTGAGCAGCCGATCGCAACATTGCTTCATCAGCCGCATCTTTAGCCTCTCGTGCTGCTCGCATCAACACATTGCGGGTATTCTGCAACTTCCCCGCCACCACATACCGCGCAATATTCAACGTCGCTGCCGGATTCACGATCGCCTCATGCTGTGCCCGTCTCAGCAACACATTCCCCGTCGTCGGTCCGGCCAGCCGTCCCTGAAACCGACCACTTTGCGACAGCCACACCACCGATCGCCCATCCGCCGCGCAGCGATGAATTAAAAACGGACTAAACAGCACATTGCCAAAGGCCACAATTGAACCCAAGTGGTGTAGTGGCAACTGCTTAGTTTCTTCCTCTAGCTTGATCTTCAACGTCTCATGATCCAGTTGCAAGTATGTCCCCTGAGTCTGGACATACAACGTATTCAAAATCTGCTTCATAGTAATGCTTCTGCTTCATCAATCCTAAAGGCATCTTGGGCATCCCATAACCGGGAAAATTTCTTTAACGGCTGCGGCATACAAGCTTCCAGTAGTGAACAATCATCACAACGGGCATCGGCCACTGGGTTAGGCATCACCTGCGTTTCCAACATGGTCTGGACTGCTTGGATCGTCTCGGTCACCAGCGATCGCAACCGCATATCAAATTCCACCACCCGCCGCCGCTTCGACGCGCTGTAAAATAAAGCGCCAGTGGTGACAGATCGATCGAACATCTCTTCCAAACACATCGCCTGAGCACAAAGCTGCACAGCATCGGCATCTTTGGCCTTGCGTGAGCCAGATTTATACTCCACCGGGTAGGGCGTGCCATCCACCAAAAACTCCACTACATCCGCAATTCCGCGCAGTTGATGACGATGGCTAATTAGGGCTAGCGATCGCTCGACCCGTACCCCTTCAATCAATTCATGACTGGGCGTATCCACGCGCTCATGCACCCGCAAACCGCGCAGGGTATAGATATTTTCTTGCCACACTTGCTCTAAATGAATCAGCGCAAACTGGCGCGGGCAATAAACAAAGTGCTGGAGGGCACTCAGCATCACATATTCATCAGTTTTTTCCACAACTTTGCTACCGAGAACCGATAACAGTAGCGTACCCACAAAATCATTCTGCCTTAACGGCCGTTGCCATCAACTCAACTAATCGTTATCTGGCAAAGAATTAATACTGACTTCAACATTATTGGGAAACTTAGCTGTAATAGCCAACTCACCACCCATATCATTAACAACTTGACGCAAATAGCCCAGACAAGCTTCAACACGATCGATGGGCGCTGACAATGGATCAATTTCCCAGCCGGGAGCTGCTGCTTTTAGCAATTCACTCAATTCAAGTTGCGCGAGAGACTGTTTCTTTCGGCTGATTTTTTCGACTCTTTCTGGAGAAAAGTTTTTAATTAGTCCTTGAAAAGATTGGTGCCCACTCATGGTATCAAGCCCTCCTGTCGAAGCTCTTCTAAATAAACATCATACAGCCGATCAGCGATGGGGATATATTCCTCATAGAAACGATTATTTCCGGTTTTGTCTCCACCAATTAGCAAAATTGCACTACGACGGGGATCAAAGGCATAAAAAATCCGAACTGGTTTTCCGGCACTCTGCACTCGCAGCTCACGCATGTGAGAATGACGAGAGTTATTGATCCCAGATGAATGGGGGAAACCCAAGGAGGTGCCCCGATCAGCTAATAAACTGACAATAGCGGCAACATCATCTTGCTGTTGCTCCAAAAGTGTTATCCACCATTCACCAAATTCATTTGTGTACTCAATTTCACACGATTGCATTTAGCCCTCGGTTAATCGAGTTAGCGTTACACCTGAAGGTAAATCAGCATCATTAATCGATACTTCATAGTCACCAAATTTACGGGGTGGCTCACTAGGTTTATGGAGCTGGGCGGTGATGCGATCGAACAACTTATGCGCCGGAGCATTACCGAGCTTGCTCTCATGAGAGAAAACATACAGCCCACGGGGAGACATTAAACCACGGGAGGCCGATCGATCGAAGTCCCACATTTTTTGTAACGCGTCCCAAAATAATTCCAGATCTTTTTGCGTGACCCCAGTCTGTGCTGCTAAATGAGGTGAAAAGAAACCATGTCCCCGATATAGTCCATAAGGAATCATAGCCTTATGACCGATTTCAGTAGTCTTACCACCTTTGCCTTTGCCGTCTTCATCACTTACTTCTACTTTGGCATCTTCTGGCTTAGTGATAGCGATCCTAGTAATTGCTACATCCATTGGCATAATTGAATCTTGCGATCGAGCAAAGGTTAATTGAACTGGGCCACGCACTTGACCACAGTTGACCCCAGTAGTCATCACAGCACCAAACATCCGAATATCATAGAAGTTATCACACATCCATTTACGAGCTTTGTCCACATCATCACGCTGTTGTTTGGTACCAGTGGCCTTCAGCTCCAGTGCCGTATAAGCCCGAGCGTGCATATCGTTAAGTGCCACTCCCTTATTTTGCACATAAATCATATTGGGAGCCTGATCTTCACCTACTAAATCTACATAGTTGCGAATCTTACGCTTCAAGCAAACATCAGTAACTAGTCCTTCCATAGTTTCTGGATCAGTGCGGGGCAGATTACCACCATCAGGATCACCGTTGGGATTACCATCTAGGACATCAAATAACAAAACAAAATCATGACGAGATGCTGGGTTCAGATAGGGGGGGATCGCTGTAGTCATAATGAATACTCCAAAATAATTGTGGTTAAAAGATTGATAAAATAGCTGGTCTATCTTACTTTTCAGTGATTTTTTCGGCTTCTTTAGCAGCTTTACGATCGATCGCAATCTTACGATTTGCAGCTCGTTGGTGGTAATAGCCCAAAGCAAAAATGCTCTGTTGCTGCATCGTGAGAGTATTTGGGAACTTTTCTGCTGAGTAAAATTTAATAGTGATATTCTCTAATCCTTGCTGGAGAGCTTCACAAATCGCTGGCTTTGTGACCCGCAGCTTGCGTAAATGCCCTTGGGCATCTTTGACTAGTTCACCGATCACCTTACCAGGAGTGCTGGCAGCAGCTGCATAATATCGATCGATTAAAGTGGTATTAATCTCCGGCAAAGCCGCCTTTTGGATGTTTTCCAAATGGGCAAGTAGCCGACCACAATGATAAGCCATAGTGTCTTTTTCGTCTTCAAAACTGGGATCTAGGTTGAGTTCCTGCATATTTTTCATGGGGTTGTGAGTTTCTGTAGCTAGTTGAGTTGTCAAAATCAGCTTAATTAGCGCTGCCCGAGGATGAGAAATAGATTGTTCGATCGCGGTGCGGCGCACTGCTTTTGCCAGCATGTCGAGGGGCAATTTGCCACCATTTAAGGCAACATCGATCATTTTTGCGCCATACATGTCTAGTTCTTTGGCTACATCACGATACAAGGGTCGTAGTAACCGACGTACCGAGAGATAAGGCTTTTGAGCTGTTTCACCATAATCATTCACGATCAGCATCGACTCAAACCAATCATCCAGATTTTGCTGCGCCTGAGTAACCGGAATGTCGATCCAGTTGCGTACTACCGCTCGTCCACCACTAGCCGAAAGGCTCAGGGCATAAAGTCGATCGGCGGCGACTCCATACTGAGGTGTACCCGATCGGGCGGAGTTCAGCAAATTCCGAGCTTCTTGAGGCTGATCTTCATCAAATAAGTCACAAATAGTCTCAGTGTCAAAATCCCCTTTGACCCAAAAAGTGTAGACTACCGGGCCAATATAAAGACGACTTTCTTTATTAGAGATCAGCTGATTGAGGGCTTTGCCAAAACCCTCGGCAGCATCACGAGAAATCGGTGATGTGAGTGAATTCTCTAAACTATAAGAACTAAATGGTGCCGCATTAGCTGAAACCAAGGAAGTGCCAGCGGTTTGACCGTCAGGAATACCCTTAATTTTTACTGGTAGTCGAGTTTCGACGGGGCTTAGTTCGCCTGTGACTAGACAGGTCATAATCGGGCTGTCTTTTGCCGCTGTATGCAACGCCCAGAAACTTTGCACAGCGGTGTGATTTTCCAGTGCGTTAGCCGGAATCAGCGATCCACCACCAATTCCATATACCCGAAAGGTAAAGTTGTCAGCAGGATCTAGGTCGGCTTGTTCAAATTCATCGGGCTGCCAAGTTGCCAAGAAGCGATCGATCGCCGCCACTGCTGGATCTTGAGTCGCCACTGCACAGAGATGAATCAGATCTTTATACTGTCGATGGCGCTCGGCTACTTTTTTGGGGTCAGCTCCGGCCTTTTGTAAACCCAAAACATATTCACCGTTATCAGCTAACAGCTTGGGCTTAATACCGGAAGATCGCACCATATCAGGCATCACATATTCTTTGCCGCGTAGCTCTGCTTTCGTCGCTCCTTTCAGATCTTCAAAGCTACCGTGGGGGGTACCATCAGCATTAATCGGAATCAGCCAGCGAATTTTGACTTTGCCATACATTGATGGCATAGCCTCACCGCCTGCTAGTCGTTGGGATAGTTTATATAGCTCGGTTAAAATCATCGACCACCTCGTTCGATAGCTTCGCTTGCGCCACAGGCGATCGATGCATACAAGCTTTGGGGCACATGCAACACACCATTTTCCAGCTCGGCATGAAAAAATTTGGGCATCGCACTACCTTGCGCAACTCGACTACCATTTTCGTCATGGGCGTAGTAGCTCAGTTTGCCGCCTTTGGGCTGTTCACTAAACTCCACGTCGAAAAGCATCCATCCTAAATCCTTTTGGGGGTAATCGATCGGTTTTTCGGTACCCGTTACTGGACTAAATTCGGCACTGAATTCACGAGTACCCAAGTAAGGTTGGTTAAAGCATTGACCATTTTTTACCCGCCGCCGAAACTGGTCGCGATATTTAGCAATGTTGTCAGTAGCATGGGGCATCAAATCCATCTGTCCTTCAATGATGTATTCCACATCTCTGAGGCAAAGACTATGACGTTGGGCGCGATCTTCTTCGGCAAAATAGCCGCCGCCAGCTTCCCAGCTTTTAGCTGCTCGCTCGCTCTGATGGCTGTTAACCTCATTACGCAAGATCGAAAATTGCCGAATTGGCTTTAAAACCTGAACGCGCTGGATGCGCCAGCGTATTTCTGGTTTCCAGAAAATTGCTTCACAAATGCCTCGGGCAGCACTGGGTGTGGGCACTTCGTAGCTGACCCGTTCGGCTGAAAATTCTGGTCGGGTAAACAGGGCAAAGTCGCCCCGCACCTTTACTAGTAAAGGCTCTTGGTCACTCATAAAACAATGTGTTGCATCTGTATGTGTTTAGTTTTCCCCAGTCGAAGCTGGGGATCTCTACTGGTCTATTATTTAAATCCTCAGATAATTCTATCTTTCTAGCAAAATTATCTGTAAATCCCTAACAGCGTTCAAAAAGCTCCCATTTATTGCGTCCGACATAAGACACCAAATAATGCTCACATTGATAAAAACCGCTGTTAGATTTACGCGCTTTATCCAAGGGAAATCTATGTTCCATACACAGAAGATTTAGAATTTCTTCTGTTGTCCGATAAATGGGACGGTTAAAAGCTGGGTGCTTGGGAGAAGAATTGACCACTGTTGTGGGTTCGACATTGTTGACCTGAGCAAAATCGCACAGCCCACATTGATTAATAGCCATGTTATTATTGTCCTTAAGATTATTTTTTGCGGCCTTCAAATTAGGGATAATTCCCTTAGTGAGGGCTTGTTTTATACTCTCAGATCCTCAAGTAAAAGTCAAGCCCTTAATATTTACACGTATGTGAAGTTTCTTTTGAAAGTAATATTTCTTTTAGAAGTTAAGAGAAATATTACTGAATCAACATAATTTGGCGGTCATTCTAAATGAATAACCGCCAACCAGGCTTTGCTTCTCAGTTTAACCAATACACTTATGTGTTCCAATCCTCTCTTGATATATCTTTACTCAAGAGCTATGTTCGTAGTTTCCCACAAATTCCCTGCATTTTGAGCTACATGAGCTATGCTACTGCGCATTTAAATATTTTATACCACTTATTGAATTTGTCAGAGAATCAAAAATGTGGGATCGATCGGAGCGTCTTGCCCTAAGGGAATGCCTTGGATAGAATCGTAAGTTCCAATCCATTTCCATAAATCCAGTCCTGCTTTAACTTCTGCACAGTTATCAGATTTATCGAACACTCGTTTAGGGATGTTCACCATGTAAGGTTGCAAGAAAGCTCGGTCTTCTGACCAAATCCCCCGATATCTAATTGCATTGAGTCGGGCAGCTACCAGCTCATCATATTCGATGATTACTGGTACTGTATGATCTTCGATTAATTTAAACTGTTCACCAACATCGCGGAAACTCCAGGATTGTTGTAGTTTTTTGATGCCTTTACTATCTAATTCACCATCACTATTGGCAATCAAAGGGTAAAGTTCTTCAAAATACTCCTGGAAAATATCCGGCTCATGGAGCCGATCTGGCGTAAAATTAGGATCTTGCAAGATCGATCGAGCTTTTTTCATAGCCTGACTATATTCACCAGCCGGTGGTTTACTACCCTCAGCTGGGTCGAAAATCACTACTCGCCCTTTAATCAACTCATTCAAATCATTTTTTAATTCACCTGATCGATTACAACGGCCAGCCGCCTGCACAATTCTATCCAAAGGTCCCAAAGCTCTATACACCAGCGGAAAATCCAAGTCCACCCCCGCTTCCACTACTTGAGTAGAAATCAATCGGCAAAATTCTTTTGTTTGTAAACGACGTTTTACTTCTGCCAACACCACCTGTCGGTGCTTGCCGCAAAGTAAGGTAGAAAGATGTAATGTGCCTGAAGATAATATTGATTGAGCCACTCGCTGCTCGATCGACCCAAAATTATCGCTATTATCTAGCTCGATGCCCAAAGCGTTCAACACCGATAAAGCATCGCGGCGAGTATTCAGCACCACCAAAGATGAAGATTTTGGTTCCATATCATCTACTAATTGCTGCCACGTCCAAGTCTCACCAGATTGCGGGATTTCGTAGTTAACTCGTTGCAGTTTTTGAAAATGCTCGATCGCCAAATTGTTTGGGATAATATCACGGACAGTTTCTGCTTTAAAGGCATTTTTAAAGTAAGTCATGTCCCCAGATAAAGCAGGTTGAGTCGCAGTACAAAGAACTACCGTGACGTTATATCGATCAACCAGCTCTTGTAGCACTGCGACAATTGGTGACAACAAACTCAGTGGCAAGGTTTGCACTTCATCCAAAACAATAATGCTATTCACAATATTATGCAGCTTCCGGCATTTACTCGTTTTATGCGATAGCAAGCTCTCAAAAAGCTGTATCGTTGTCGTTACAATTAGCTTGGCATCCCAATTCTGGGTGGCTAATTTGGCTTGAGTTTTCTGCTCTTGAAAAACCTCATCATTTTCTAGCTGTTCATTCCGACGCTCTCGCTCTTCCTTGGTTTTACCCATCTCTCTCTCCAACTCGATTGCACTGTGGTGTTCGAGGATTGCTACTTCGCCAATTTCATTAAAGATTTCATCCCGATAGACTCTCACCGTTTGATCAATAATGCTGGTGTAGGGCACTGCAAAAATTATGCGATCTTTTTTGTAAATATTGTTTTTGTGATTGGCATGTTTAAGTGCAAAAGCCAGTCCACTGCGAGTTTTACCACCGCCAGTAGGCACACAGAGCCGAAATATTCCTGGTTCTAGTGCTGCCGCAGTCATGCAATTTTGATAGACTTCAGCGCGTACTTGATTCACTACAGAATCCGACTTATCAGGGTCATTGACGAAGGTTGCTTGCTTTTCCTCAAAGGTCTGCCATAGCTGTGCGAGAGTTACAGCATTTGCACGATCTTGTCGTAATTGATACTGTTGCGGATCGGCAAAGTGCTCAGTATCCAGTCGATCGGCATCGATCAAGCAGGAAAAAATTAGTCTTAAAAAGAAACCTGTGGCCACTTTGTCTTGCCCAAAACCCTGAAAGCAAGAATTCAAATCTGAAATCTGCTTCAGATTGGGTATTTCTGTCTCGGCTTGCTGGATGACAGCTTCATAAATCGCTTTCTCAGAAGGATTCGCTAACTTGCTCTTGAGATCACTGCTATTCGATAAACCAGCATGATGCCCAGCAATCAAAAAAGATAAGCCCATGTTGCCTAGTTCTTTTGCTAAAATTGCACCATAAATAGCATGGGGAATTTTTCCAGTCGGCGGCTTTTGGTCTGTTCTTCGCGCTCGATCGCACTGCTGTAAATATTTCTGAAACTCAGGGTTGTACTTACCCAAGTCATGCCATAGCCCCGCATAGTGTCCGAGCTGACCTGCCCCCAACTTATCAGCAAACCTAGCCGTCCCCTCAGCCACATCCGTCAAATGCTCTTTCAAGTCATGCCACCGATCGGGATCATGCGGTGGCGGAGTATGCGCTACAAACTTCGGGGGTAAAGACATTAAATCTACTCTACTTGAGAATTGAACTCATATATTTTCCCCATAGTTGAGCTGATTGGGCACTACTGCCGCGCGTCGGTGAATTATCATCATTGCCCAGCCAAATACCCGTCACTAGCTTTTCCTCCGGCACAAAACCAATAAACCACAAATCGACATTCCGATCGGTAGTACCTGTTTTGCCAGCTTCGCCCCGTCCGATCGCAGCATCCTTACCAGTACCATTAGTAATTACACCGCGCATTAAATCATGTAGAATGCCGCTGACCTTGGGACCCAAGACTTTTTTGTTGCGTTGCCGATCGGTATCATAGGCATAGATCTCTCGACAGGTGCGCGGTTGTGTCCGATCCTTACAAACACCACTATCGTAAACCCGCTTAATTACTTTCGGTCTGTTCCACAAGCCACCATTAGCAACAGCTCCATAGGCACCAGTCAGTTCTAGCACATTCACTACACTCTGCCCTAAAACTACGGCGGGCACTGCCTCCAGGGTGGAATTAACCCCTAAGCGGTGCGCAATTTCGATTACTTGTGGCAGTCCGGCCTCACGACCAACTCGCAACGCAGTCACATTCTCGGAGAGGGCAAAGCCCTGATACATATTGGCACCCCCGATCGCCCCGTGGCCACAGCCCGGAAAGGTGCGCTCCCAGCGCAAAGCATCACAGGAATAGACTTTGTTCGGAGAAATACCCTGCTCTAACGCAGCGGCATAGGCAAACAGCTTAAAAGTAGAACCGGGCTGGCGTTGGGCGGTAGTCACCCGATTGTACTGGCTTTGTTGATAATCAACGCCGCCAACCATCGCTTTGACAATGCCCGTCCGACTGTCCATTGTCACTAGGCCACCCTGGGAAAAGCCATAGGAGCTGCCGGCGCTAGCAATGTGCGATCGCAGCGCTGCTTCGGCTTTTTCTTGCATTTTTAAATCTACACCTGTCTCAATGATAAAGTTTCCTTCCTTGGCAAAATCTTCTCCCAGAATCTGCTGTAATTCCTGAAAAACATAGCCGTACAGATATGGTGCTTTAGTATTTTTGATGGGAGTACAAGCTTCCGATCGCACTTCTAACCGGGATCTTCTGGCCTCCCGAATTTTTTCGAGATCAGCCGCATTAGTTTCAACCATCCGTTGCAGCACCAAATTGCGGCGTTCCATGGCCTTTTCCAGGCTCACACAGGGATTAAACCGCGCTGGAGCTGGCAAAATACCCACCAGCATTGCTGATTCAGAGAGGTCAATATCTTTAGCTGATTTGCCGAAGTAGTGCCGAGCGGCGTCATCAAAGCCCTGGGCATTAATTAAATCAGAACCCAAATAAACGCGGTTGAGATAAGCCAGTAAAATCTGTTCCTTGTTATAGAAAGTTTCCAGCTTGAGCGCTATAATCGCCTCTTTGAGCTTGCGTCCCAGCGGATTAATTTCATTGCCCTGCTCATTTCTTTTGATACCCGCATATTCCCGAAATAAGCTACGAGCGACTTGCTGAGTAATAGTACTTGCCCCCTGGGTAAACTTACCCTTTTGCTCTTTGACCACTACTGCCCGGGCTACACCCAACGGATCGAGGCCAAAGTGCCAATAAAAACGACTATCTTCAGAAGCTACTAATGCTTTGGGTAGATAGGGCGAAAAGTCTTCCAGCTTTTTTAGATCGGTATGGACTTCGGTACGAGCGGCACGGAGGGGGGCAGCCAAGTCGTCGGCATAAATTACTACTGGTCCGTTGCTATCGGGCAAAGGCACCACACTAGGCGCACGGCTGGCTTCTAAGACGATCGCCATTGTGACCAGCCCAGTAATTCCACTCAATCCATACAGCCCGTACCGCAGCAGCTGTAGAGCTAAAGGTGGCGGATTGTGAAAGCTCACACTAACGGCCGATTGCAACTCCGGCGGGCCGAGGGTAAAAGTATCGCCATGGCGGAGGGTGAGGCGATCGATCCTTTTCTTGCCGCGATAGATACCATTAGTGGAACCTTCGTCTTTCATGATGAAGGTACCGGGGTTCTTGCGGTCTTTGCTAATAGATAGGTGAGTCGTACTGACGACCTGGTTATGAACTACAATATCGCAGGTTTTGCTACTCCGTCCCAAAATATATTTCTCGCCCAGCAATGGATACTTCTCGGGTTGCGGGGCATCAGCATCCTGAACCAAAATTGCTGGCACCCGCGCATTCGGCTTGAGCGCCAGCGGTGACATATTCATTTTGGTGCTTTGCAATGCTTGTGTCAGCTGACCGAGAATGGTTTTTTTGGGGGGTGTCATTGGCGACGGATAAGCGAAGGGCTGTTACATAGATTCTAGCTGACCGGATGCAAATCCCTGGCGATTGTTGATCGCGATCGCAAAAAATATCCCCAGCCTAACGGCTAGAGATACTTCCCATACTGAGATCAGAAACTAAGCGGCGGCAAAATTAGCAGCAGCAAAATCCCAGTTCACCAAGTTTTCCAGATAGGTGTTGATAAAATCAGGACGACGATTTTGGAAATCGATGTAATAGGCGTGCTCCCAAACATCCAATGTCAGAAGCGGGGTTTGACCATGGGCGATCGGATTCTCGGCGTTGCCAGTTTTAGTGATCTTCAAACAGCCGCCATCTTTGACCAGCCAAGCCCAGCCACTGCCGAACTGGGTGGTAGCTGCTGCTTTAAATTCTTCCTTAAACTTATCCAAACTGCCAAAATCAGCAGTGATTTGAGCGGCCAAGGCACCAGTCGGCGTACCGCCACCATTAGGCTTCATCGACTGCCAGAAGAAAGTATGATTCCAAACCTGGGCAGCATTATTAAAAATACCAGCTTTGCTAGCATCGCCAAAGGTGGCTTTGATAATTTCCGCCAAAGACATGGTGGCCATCGGCGAGTCTTTGGTGAGGTTATTGAGATTGGTCACGTAGGTAGCGTGGTGCTTGCCGTAGTGGAATTCAAAGGTTTTGGCCGTCATATGCGGTTCCAAAGCGCTGAACTCGTAAGGTAATGCTGGTTGCTCGAAAGCCATGTGAATTCCTCTCCTAAAGCTGCGATCTAAGGGTGCGTCGTAGAACGACTTCCGCATTTTAGCCGAAAAGATTGAGGAGAGCAAAGCAGGCTAGTTCTGCGCCTGCTTTTTTTGGAATTTGGGGAGATCGATTGCGTTGGGAGTTTTGGCCTTGAACTCGGCAGCCGCTTCCATCGCCGGGGCTGGCCAACCGGGATGAATGGATTCGGCCTCAAACTCTAATGGCCCGGAGAGCGTCGCATAACTTACATCTTCAACCTCGTTGTCGACTAGCAGGGATTGCACTTTCGGAATAGCCGAATTTGTCAAACCGGGCAAACTAGTTGGAGCAGGCAGCGACGCGGTGTTGGGCACACCCTGTAGGTGTTGCTTGAGGCGGCGATAAAGCTCTTGCGCGACGGCTTCAGCCTTGCTCAATTTTTGGGCAGCATCCGCTTGGTAGTTTTTGAGCTGTTGATTTTCTGCTTCCATTTCGGTGATGACCAGCTGAGCAATCTCCAGCTTTTGCGAGAGCGTTTCTACCAAAACCTGTTGGCGTTGACCAATGCGATGGGAATTTTCGAGTTGCTCAAAAAGATTACTAACCCGTTCTTGCGCAACTTGTAGATCGTCATCCTGCTGCACAATTTTGATGCCTTGCGCTCTACTGCGTTCTTGGTGAGATACTGTTTCATTTCGAGTATCCACAATGTTCATTTCTAATTCTTCGATCTGTTCGAGCAGCTTACGATTACTCTGGCGGAGGTTTCTGACCACAGTTAGCCAATCAGTAGCTTCCCCTTGCGATGCGGCTGTCGTGTAGACAGTCTCGACATCAGGGCGGGGCTGGGCGGGCGCTGAAAACGGTTGAGATGCTTCAGTCATAGCTTATTACAGGATGGCTAGAATTGTTTTGGGAACTCCGCTTGCACCCGATCGCAGGCAGACAGCAGTAGATCCACATCATAAACCAAACTGCGGGTCAAACGATTAGTTTTTTAAAGCAGTAGCCAGCAATTCTTTATGAATACTTGTTCTGGTTTTAATTGCTTGCAACTGTTGCTCCGTCAGTGTTTGACCAGCAGTATACTGGTGCAACCATGCCGCCACAATCGGTTCCTTGGCCAGCGGGATATCGGTCAGATCCCATCCCGGCATCGCCAACTCCGACATCAGCTGGGTAATCTTTGGATCATAGCTCAGCGCAAAACAGCGACAACCTTCGGCGGCGGCCATAATTAAGCTGTGGAAACGCATCCCGATCGCCAGTTGCACCCCTTGAAAAACACCCTTCAATTGTTTGGGGTCATTTATTACAACAATTTGGCTGACAGCGGGTAATTGGGCTTGTAACTGTTGACTGATGGCCAGATCGGTATGGGGTTGGAAGGGCACAATCAAGATAAAGCTGTTGGTAGCTTTCTGCAAGTCGATCAAAGCTTGGGTTAAAACGCTCAATCGAGCGGGGGTGAGCTGGGGATGATGCCGCAGGGTAATAGCAATCCGGGGCGTGGGCAGCTCGGCTAATTCGGGCACGGTCGTGGCGGCTAAATTCCACACTGGATCGGGAGCCATCATGCAGGAAATCGACCAGTCTTGCAGAATGAAAGCAGAGGCTGTATCCCTAACAGTGAGAGCTGCACAGCCCCCAAAAGCTCGTTCGGCAATCCAGCGGGTTAATTGTTGATGCAGGGGGCCAATGCCTTGTCCAATGGCAATTGTCTTTAGTCCAAATTGTTGAGCCAGACCCATGATCCCACCATAATAGATAGGACTCCTTAAACTGGTGGCATCCTGCATCAGACTGCCGCCGCCTAGAATTAAGGCTTGCGAGCTACGCAGCGCCGAAATAACTTGCAGACTCTTGCGATCGATCGCCGCCACTCCATAGCTAGCTGTGGTCTGCTGGGGATTAGCCGAAAGAACCAAAGGTTTTACATTGGCCGGCAACATCTCTAACATAGAAACTAGCAGCGCTTCGTCGCCGCCATTACCTTCGCCATAATAGCCGCACAAAACTGCTTGCAGATCGCTCATTTTTTTTCGGTGGACAGGGGAATATTTGCCTTATCTTAGTAGAATTTTATGCACAGTCTCTCGATCCCGACCTGGATTATTCATGTTTCTAGCGTCGTGGAATGGATTACGGCCATCAGTCTAATTTGGACTTACAGCACATTATTCGACAGGCTGTATTGGCGCGCTTTGTGTTGGGGAATGCTACCAGCTTTGAGTAGTGCGATGTGCGCTTGCACTTGGCATTTTTTTGATAACGCGACCAGTCTGGAATGGTTGGTGACGTTACAGGCGTTTACAACTTTGTTGGGGAATA
This sequence comes from uncultured bacterium, assembly GCA_964247125.1. Classification (GTDB taxonomy): domain Bacteria; phylum Cyanobacteriota; class Cyanobacteriia; order Cyanobacteriales; family Chamaesiphonaceae; genus JAAFHZ01. The sequence continues at coordinate 44,150 of CAXTSZ010000010.1, read as the reverse complement.
TCACGATGGGCGGGGCAGCGTGGTGGATTTGGCGGCAGAGTCAGGAGGAAGTTAGTGAATAAGGAATCATTGTTTGGGATTTCTTTGTTTCCCTACTTGGCTTTTTTGTGGTTTCTCACTAAATCTGGGCAAACGCCGAAGTTGTCCCTGATTGGTTTCTATACAACACTGGTGTTTGTGGCGGTGACGATTCCGGCAGGTTTATATGCGGAGTTGGTATTAAAGACCAGTTTGGCGAATGTGGATTGGTTACACGGCAGTGCGGAATCGGTGCTATCGATCGGAAATATTTTAGTGGTTTTAGGTTTTGCGCAAGCCATCCACGAGAAAAAGAAGTCGATCGGCTAAATTACAATTGATATCATTCTGCATAACGCCGCCCCCGCCACTCCTTTGGCGCACTCTGCGCCGACAACCAGATCCGATACCAAGCCGCCGGATCAGCCAGCGGTGACAGAAAAAATGCCCAAGACAACCAACCACCTGATGTTGATTCATAAGTAGGAGCGATCGCCAGTAACAAAGCAAACCGCATCACTACTAAACCCAGATTTAAACCCAATAATCCCAGCACCTCAAAACTATGGTTGCCAGTAAAATAACCACCCAGGGCTGATAATAGTAAAATCAGTGGCAATCCCTGCGTGGCACCCAATAACCACAAATCACCCCAAATTTGAGCCGGACTACTGGCATCTTTTAGGTCCAGCGATCGACCCCACTCCCGCCAAGTCTCGGCCATCCCTACATACATCCGCACCTTTAAAACTTTGGAGCCATCCCAAAAGCCCACTTTGTAACCCATCATGGCAATCTGTCGCGCCAGAGTCACATCGTCACAAAAAGAACCCGCTGCCGCTGTATAACCATCAACAGCCACTAGCACCGAGCGCCGACAGAGAAAACATTGACCATTGGCCATCACTCGCGCGGGCGCATGATGGCGATCGCCAGCTGCCCCAAATCGATAGATTAAAGTCATCAATAGTGCTGGTTGTAGCCACCATTCACCAGGAGCATCCAAAATAAACTGCGGCGACAAAGACACCAAATCATAGTCCTCGGCTGCTGCCGCCTGGACTAAGCCCGCAATCATCCCCCATTGCGGCTGCGTATCTGCATCAATTCCCAGCACCCAACGGCTAGCAGGAGAAGTAGCCAAGAAGCCATGATGCAAAGCCCAAGGGCGACCGACCCAACCCGTGGGCAGCGGTGGATCATTAATTAATCTGATCCGGCGATCCCGTTGCGCATAGCGCTGCACTAACTCTGGCGTACCATCTTGGGAATTGCTATCGACGATAATGGCTTCGCGTAGTTCATAACTTTGCCGACCTAAACCCTGCAAACATGGCTCCAAGCGTTCAGCTTCATTCAGCGTCGGAATCACCACGCTCACAGCTCCCAATAAATCTGGGGTGGGAGATTGGGGCGGCAGCGGCGGTCGCCGGCAAGGGCCACGCAGCAGCCGGGATAAGAGGATGACAAATGCCGGAGCTTGTCCAGCTAAGATTAATACGGCAATAACATTCTGAATCAGGTAGACAGGGGGGAGGAAGTTGATCAATTGCGATGTACCGTCTGAGCGACTTTTCGGCGAGTACCCAACATTATGGCATTCTAGAAAGCATTAGAATTCTGTCGACCGATTAAAAATTTGGCTATGCTCGATATCCCCCAGCTCCTCGCGATCGAACTTTCGCTCACTCCCCATCAGGTGCAAGCCGCTCTCACACTCTTTGCCGAAGGTGCCACCGTACCTTTCATCGCTCGCTATCGCAAAGAACGGACGGGTCTGATGGATGAGATTCAATTGCGAGATTTGAGCGATCGCTTGGCCTATCTCACAGAGCTAGCCGATCGACAGCAGGTGATTTTAGATTCGATCGATTCCCAAGGTAAACTCACCGCTGATCTGCGCGGTAAGATCACAAATTGCTTACAAAAAAATGTTCTCGAAGATCTCTACTTACCCTATCGACCCAAGCGCCGCACCAAAGCTACCATTGCCCGTGAAAAAGGCTTAGGCGACCTGGCCAGTTGGATCACAAGTATCAACCAGAAATCGGCAGCGCCATCAGAACTAGCCACAACTGCTGCCAAATATCTGAACCCAGAGGTTCCCACGCCTACGGCTGCCCTGCAAGGTGCGGCTGATATCTTAGCCGAAGAAGTCGCTGATACGGCCGAATTTCGCGCTTATTTACGGGAGTTGCTGTTAGAGACAGGGGTCTTTACATCCAAAATCAAAAAAGATTACCCAACAGGTAGCACCAAATTTGAAATGTATCGTAGTTATAGCAACAAAGTGAAGGCAATCGCCCCGCATAATCTGCTAGCTCTTTGTCGGGGTGAAAGTGCGGGTGTTTTAGAAGTCAATTTGACCCTGGATGAAGATGCCGTGCAGGGCTATCTGGTCAGTCAAGTAATTAAAACCAGACACCCGCCAGTGCGGGATTTTTACCGAGCCATGCTCCAAGATGCCTTCAGTCGGCTGCTGAAAAATTCATTGATTACGGAGGTGCGATCGATCAAGAAACAAGCTGCCGATTTGGAATCTATTAAAACCTTTGCAGTCAACTTGCAAGAGCTGTTGTTATCAGCGCCAGCGGGGATGAAGCCGACCTGTGCGATCGATCCCGGTTTTCGGACTGGTTGCAAAGTGGCGATTCTAGACCACACTGGTCAGTTTTTAGAGTACCAGGCGATCTTTCCCCATACAGGCAAAGCCGATCAAGCTCAGGCTATTTTGAAAAAACTCCTACAGAAATATACAGTACAGCTAATTGCGATCGGCAATGGCACCGCTGGCCGCGAGACCGATGATTTTGTAGGACAATTACTAAAAACAATCGATCGACCAATTATTAAAGTAATGGTCAATGAGTCGGGAGCTTCCATCTACTCGGCTAGCGATGTGGCGATCGCCGAGTTTCCCGATCTAGATATTACGGTGCGTGGCGCCATCAGCATTGGCCGTCGCCTCCAAGACCCCCTAGCCGAACTGGTAAAAATCGATCCAAAGTCGATTGGGGTGGGGCAATATCAACACGATGTCGATCAAAAATTGCTCAAAAAGCAGCTCGCTGCCACCATCGAAAGCTGTGTCAACTATGTCGGCGTAGATCTCAATACGGCCTCTAAAGAACTATTAACTTCGGTCTCGGGCATTACGCCCACGATTGCCAACAACATAGTGGCCTATCGGAATGAACATGGGGCTTTTGTCGATCGCAAAACCTTACTAAAAGTCCCCAAGCTAGGACCCAAAGCTTACGAACAAGCAGCAGGCTTTTTGCGGATTCGGGCAGGAAAAAATCCCCTAGATAACACCGCCGTACATCCCGAGCGCTATGGGTTAGTGGCATCGATCGCCCAAGCGTCCCAAATACCACTGGCGGAAACAACCCAAATTGCCGAGCAGCTAAAACGCCATCTCAAAAGCTATATTACCGATACCATCGGTGAACCCACTTTGCGGGACATCATCACAGAATTAGAAAAACCGGGGCGTGACCCCCGCGCCGAGTTTCGCTATGCCACTTTCCAGGCTGATGTCAAAGAAATATCTGATCTGCAAGTGGGTATGAAGCTCGAAGGTATAGTTACTAATGTAGCTAACTTCGGGGCGTTTGTAGATATCGGTGTGCATCAGGATGGTTTAGTACATATATCGCAGTTAGCCGATCGCTATGTCAGCGATCCGAAGGCGGTCGTGAAGGTAGGGCAGGTCGTTAAAGTTCAGGTTTTAGAGATAAATTCGGGACTGAAGAGAATTAGTTTGACCATGCGGGGTGGCTGACTTAGTACTTGATGCGTGGATCGATCCACGCATTGATAACATCAATGATAATGCTGGCAAACACCACGATCGTCGCAAAGAAAACCATGATTCCTTGAATTGTGGGATAATCCCGCGCCCCGATCGCCTCATACAACCGACCAGCCAAACCTGGCCAGGAAAAAGTCACCTCTGTCAAAACTGCCCCGCCTAGCAACGAAGCCGTTGTTAGACCCAACACCGTAATTACCGGAATTAAAGAATTCTTCAAGGCATGAATCAGTAAAATTCGTTGTTCGGGAATGCCTCTGGCTCTGGCTGCTTCCACGTAGTCTGACTTCAAATTTTCCTTCAAATTCACCCGGACAATCCGCTCGAAAATCCCACTTAGTAAAATCCCCAACGTAAAACAGGGCAAAACCAAGTGGTGGATAGATGTGAAAAACTGAACCAGATTAAGATGCAAGAGGCTATCGATCGCATACAGCCCCAAAATACGGTTGGGCGGTGATGCCGTGGAAGGGAATCTTCCACCTAGCGGAAACCAGTTCAGATTCACCGCGAAAACCAGCTGCATCAACATTCCCACCCAGAAAATAGGCAGCGAATAGCTAATGACACCAAACAACCGGCCCGCACCCTCGATCGGCGTATCCCGGCGGGCGGCTGAAATCACGCCGATCGTAATACCCACCACAAATGCTACCAAAATTGCCCCGACCGCCAGCTCAACTGTAGCCGGAAAATGATCCGAAATAATCGTGGTAACAGCTTTACCAGAACTAGTAATCGATTTACCCAAATCGAAGTGCAATAATCGATTCAGATAATTGCCATACTGTTGCCACAGCGGCAGATCTAGTTCGAGCTTTTTGCGCATCTCATCTTTAATAAGTTGGGAAGCGCGGGAACCGACGATCGCATCGACCGGGTCACCAGGCGTGGCGCGCATCAGCAAGAAAATAATCGTCACAACTGTCCACAGCATGAGCGGGGCTAGTAGCACCCTAGCCATTAGATAGTATTGGAGAGACTTTAATCTAGACATAGTGACTACTGCGCAGGTGATTTTTTAAGATTGGAGTATTTGAGATTTTGCAGCGGGTCAGTACCCACCCCGGTAATGTTGGGACGTGCAAAAATAAAATCCTTGCTCTGCCAAAGAGGGATCTGAGGGACATCTCGAACTACCTGATTTTGGATTTGGGTGATTAGTTTGAGTCGCTCTTGAGGGTTAGCCGTTTGACCCTGAGCCGCAATCAGTTTATTCATCTGCGGATCGTTATAGAAAGAACCTTGCTCACTACTGCCCCCAGTTGTACATCCTTTAGCATTGCCCTGAGAGCATTCCAAAAAAGGCTGAATGTAAGTATCAACATCAATAAAATCTGGATACCAGTCTTGGAAAGCTACTGGATAAGCACCAGTTTTGAGCATTTTAGTAAAGGATACTTTCTCCGCCGCGTTGGTTTCAAACACCAGTAATCCCCCCATTTTTTTCTTGGCGTAAGCACGCAAAAAATTAGCGATCATCTTGTGTGTCGGAGAGCTAGAACGATACCACACCGGAATACGAGCCGGATTTTGCGGAGTGTAGCCAGCTTTTTTGAGCAATGCTTGGGATTTTTGGAGATCGCTCCCACCTTGTGGATTGCTATAAGCTGCTTTGAATCCAGCTTGGGATTCTTGGAAGCTACTGGGTACAATGCTATACAAAGGCTTGCCCTGACCATACAACACGCGATTATTCATTAGTGGTCGATCGATCATCGCGGCGATCGCCTGTCTCACCAACGGCTCATTCAGGGGTTCTTGGGTGACATTCAACATCATGTAGACAGTGCCATTGCCATCTACTTCAATTACTTTCCAGCCCCGGGCTTTTTGATTTTCTTGCAAACTCCGAATTTGATCTGGCTCTAGCGATAGATAGGCCACGTCCACGGCTCCAGTCTTAAAGGAGTTATAAAGATTAGAAGCACTACCTAAATAGATCTGGACAGTTATACCCTGATTGGCTGGCTTAGGCCCCCAATATTTATCAAAGGCCACTAGCTCCAGACGATCTTCGCTGGTCTTCTTGAGCAACTTGTAAGGACCAGTTCCCACAAAGCCATCGGCATCAGTCTTAAATTTATCCTCCGCCTTCGCATCTTTAATCGGGTAAGCCGTGGGGGAAATAGCACAAGCACCAGGAAAGGCGAGCAGCGCCGGAAAGGCGGCAAAGGGCTGCTTCAGCTTGATAGTTAACTCATATTTACCAGTAGCCTTCAAACCATCAGCATTGATCTGGGGTGGCCGGTTTTTATCGTTAGGGTCGGGGCGCAGATAATCGATGCGATCGGACAACAAGAAAGAAGGTCCACCGCCCAGTACAATAAAGCGCCTCAATGAATGCACCATCGCCGGAGCATCAAAAGGAGTACCATCATGAAAAACCACGCCTTGGCGAAGAGGAATGGTGTAAGTGAGACCATCAGCACTAACTTGGGGTAAGGCCGTAGCGAGTTGGGGCTTTAGTTCATTACTACCGGGTTCATAAGTATAAAGCCGCTCCCCCATATTGGTAATTATGCCCAAAGAACTCAGCTCGTAAGCATCGGCAGGATCAAGAGTACGCGGTTTTTCTTTGGTACCTACCGTAATCCAACCGGCACGGGCATTATCACTCGCCTGGTCATTGCCGCAGCCTGTGGTGAAAAGAGACAAGCAACAAAAGACCAGAGCAGCGTATTTTCGGAAAATCATGGGCGGCGATGTTGTCAAACTGATGAATTCTCTAACTAAGTCGAATAGTATAGCGGAAAGTGCCGGCATTCCAACCGCTGGTCAGCCGGATTGACGGCACCAGTCATGTTATGATCCTCTCGCTTTATTTTCAGAGAAATGATCATGGCTGCTGCACAACCAGCACTGTTAGTACTAGCCGATGGGACAACCTATCGCGGCTGGTCATTTGGAGCTACCGGCACCACTGTGGGTGAAGTGGTTTTTAATACGGGGATGACTGGCTACCAGGAAGTCCTGACCGACCCCAGCTATCACGGTCAGATGGTAACCTTTACCTACCCCGAACTGGGTAATACGGGTGTGAATACGGCGGATGAAGAATCGGACAGACCGCAGATTCAGGCTGTAATTGCTCGAAACATTTGTCAGCGACCCAGCAATTGGCGATCGACTCAGTCCTTGCCCGATTACTTAGCCCAACATCACATTCCGGGCATCTATGGCATTGATACCCGGGCCTTGACCAAGAAACTCCGATCTATCGGGGCAATGAACGGGGCAATTTCTAGTGAGATCTTAGACCCAGCCGAGTTGCTTGCCCACATCCAAACCGCTCCCAACATGGATGGCCTGAATCTGGTCAAGGTCGTGACGACCGCCACTGCATATGATTGGTCAACGCCTAGTCCTACGGCCTGGGAATTTCAAGAACAAGCAAGCGCTGGTGAGACTTTGCGGGTCATTGCCCTGGATTTTGGTATTAAACGCAATATTCTGCACCGTTTGGTTAGTCATGGCTGTCACGTAAAAGTGATGCCGGCTAGCACCAGCGCAGCGGAGATCCTCAGTCACAATCCCGATGGCATTTTTCTGTCTAATGGTCCTGGTGATCCCGCTGCGGTGACCGAGGGGATTGCGACTGTCACCGCATTACTAACTGCCCAGAAACCGATCTTTGGCATTTGCATGGGTCATCAAATTCTGGGTTTGGCGCTAGGAGCCGCAACATTCAAACTCAAATTCGGTCATCGCGGCCTGAATCAGCCCGCTGGACTAGCGCAACAGCCGGTGGAAATTACCAGCCAAAATCACGGATTCGCAATTATGGCTGACTCCGTGGGCGCTGACGTAGAAGTTACCCACCTCAATTTGAACGATCAAACAATCGCTGGATTGCGGCATAAAACTTTTCCCTTCTTTTCGGTGCAGTATCACCCGGAAGCTAGTCCTGGCCCACATGATGCGGACTATCTGTTTGCCCGCTTTGTAGCACAGATGCGTCAAGCCCGTCAGCAAACAACTGTTGCAAAAAGTTGATAATTGTCCCCAAGACTGCTATATTTTCACTCTGCTTAAAATCAGAAATCATGAGGAGGCGATCATCGCTGAAACACTTACCCTAACCGTCAGCCTGCGCGGTACCAGAGAAGTTCGAGATAACTTTCAATTATTTCGATTGACTGGTTTATTAGATGCTTTTTCAGAGCCAACCTTTCAAAAAGTGGTTGGCAAGTTTGTGGACGAAGGTCCATCAAACATTATTTTGGACTTATCCAAAATCGACTTTGTAGATAGCTCTGGCCTGGGAGCATTAGTAAAGCTAGTGAAAAAAACCCAGCTGCTGGAAGGTACTTTGCAAATCGTGGCTAATGCCCGAGTGACTCAAACCGTAAAACTGGTTCGCCTAGAGCAGTTTTTGTCGTTGCAGTCTTCTGTCGAAGCAGCGGTCGAAAAGCTACCAGCTAACTAGCTAGTTAATAATGCAACCCATATGGGTAACTTCAGAATGTTTGTAACAGTTGCCCATTGCAGTTGCTATGATATTGATCCAACGTAACTGTCTACTTAATTAATTTTAGTGATCGATTTGGGTGAAGAGGAAAATTTATGGCCTAACTTGCCAGTAATTGGCGATCGCGTGATACCTGTAAATCAATTATCACCAGTGTCTTTAGCCTATCTAGGAGACGCTGTTTATGAACTGTATGTGCGCACCATTTTTTTGCTGCCACTGAAGCGTTCCCATGCGTATCATCAAGAAGTGGTTGCTCAAGTTAGAGCTGAAACCCAAGCTCAACATCTACAAGTATTATTACCAAAATTGACCGAGTCAGAGTTGACTTGGCTAAAGCGTGGCCGGAATGCGGCCGGTGGTGGCCCACGCCGATTAAATCCAGAGATTTATCAGCAAGCTACGAGTCTAGAAACACTAATTGGCTATCTGTACCTAACTAATCCACAGCGTTTACAAGAGCTGCTCGCAGAAATCAGCTTTGTACCTGCTATCTCCTAACTGAGAAATATTATTATGACGTTTAAACCCCGTAAAGCGCGATTGGGTGGCAATTTTAAGTCCAGTCGCCGTGATGACTCTGCGCCTAGAGATCGATCGGATAAGTCTCCTCGTTTTGAAGGGGGTCGCCCCGACCGTTCACGCCGAGAGCGTCGGGATGACGCTGGCTCTTTTGAGCGCCCGGTAGAGGGTAGCCCGATGCCGAAGCCGATTGGTAGAGCTGACAAGTTTGGGAATAATCAACCACGTAAATCACCTGACCGAGATAGCCGAGGTGGTAGCGATCGTCCAGCTAGATCTTTTGATAGAGATAGCCGGGGTGGTAGCGATCGTCCAGCTAGATCTTTTGACCGAGATAGCCGAGGTAGTAGTGACAGACCAGCCAGATCTTTTGATCGCGATAGCCGGGGTGGTAGTGACCGACCAGCCAGATCTTTTGACCGAGATAGCCGGGGTGGTAGCGATCGTCCAGCCAGATCTTTTGACCGAGATAATCGGGGTGGTAGCGATCGTCCAGCTAGATCTTTTGACCGCGATAGACAGGGTAGCGACCGTCCAGCTAGATCTTTTGATCGCGATAATC
>CAXTSZ010000010.1:0-34663 GCA_964247125.1 uncultured bacterium | reverse complement strand
GGGGTGGTAGTGACCGTCCAGCCAGATCTTTTGACCGCGATGACCGGGGTGGTAGTGACCGTCCAGCCAGATCTTTTGACCGCGATGACCGGGGTGGTAGCGATCGTCCAGCCAGATCTTTTGACCGAGATAGCCGAGGTGGTAGCGACCGTCCAGCCAGATCTTTTGACCGAGATAGCCGAGGTGGTAGTGACCGACCAGCTAGATCTTTTGACCGAGATAATCGGGGTGGTAGCGATCGTCCGGCTAGATCTTTTGATCGGGATAGCCGAGGTGGTAGTGACCGACCAGCTAGATCTTTTGATAGAGATGACCGGGGTGGCGATCGGAATCGGAGCTTTGATAAATTCGATCGAAATGATAGTTACCACTCCCCTAAATCTGCTGACCAACAGGCTCCTGCCGAAATTGAAGAATCCACCGAGCAAACCGATTACCTTTATGGGAAACATCCTGTACTCAGTGCCCTAGAGAGCGGTCGGCAGATCAACCGGATTTGGCTACTCTCCAAGCTGCGCTACGATCCGCAATTTAGTTTGCTGATCAACAAAGCAAAAGATAGCGGTGCGATCATCGATGAAGTTGATCCCCGTCGTCTGAGTCAGATTTGTGATGGTGGTAATCACCAAGGTATCGTTGCCCAGGTGGCTCCTTATCATTACTTAGATTTGAGTGAGCTAATTGCAAAAGCTAAAGCCGTAAACGACCATTCCGTCATATTGGTAGCCGATAGTATTACCGATCCCCAAAATCTGGGATCAATGATTCGGACGGCGGAGGCTCTCGGAATTCAAGGCATGGTAATCCCCCAACGGCGAGCAGTGGGGATCACCTCTGTAGTACAAAAAGTAGCTGCTGGTGCCTTGGAACATCTACCAGTAGCCAGGGTTACGAATCTGAGTCGAGCTTTGCAGGAATTGAAAGAGGCCGGATTTTGGATTTATGGTACGACAGCCACTGCCACCAGCAACATTCATGACGTAAAGTTTGAAGGACCAGTAGTGATTGTAGTGGGTGCCGAAGGCGAAGGTCTGAGTCTCCTCACTGAAAACACCTGTGATTTTTTGGTCTCGATCCCACTCACTGGTAAGACAGCGAGCTTAAATGCGGCTACGGCTGCCGCCATGAGTCTGTACGAGATTCAACGGCAAAGGTGGTCAAATATGATACGTCTTTCTACTCATTAATCAAGATAAACTGCGCAAGGATAGCCACAAATAATATTTGTGGCTAATAGTAATTAACCATTAAGTTTGGTGAACACTATAAATAATAGCTGACACCGCAAAACTTACTGTACAAAGGTGATTCACCGTTATAGTTGGTGTTGAATTGAGCAAAAATACTCATTTTAGTTACCAGTTAGAATCAAACATAAGACTTTGCGTTCATCAGCCATCGTAGATTTTTCAAGACTTAATTTGGAGTAGCTAAATGCCGACAAAGATCGGAGAGATCTGGACTAATGCACTTGACCTGCTGGGTCAAGCTTGGTGGGTGGAAATTTCCACAGCCGAGCCTACATGCGTTTACTACTTTGGCCCTTTTGCCAGTGCTCTGGCCGCCGATTTAGCCAAAGTTGGTTATGTCGAGGATTTGGAAGCGGAGAATGCCCAATCGATTCAAGTACAGGTAAAACGTTGCAAACCAAATCATTTGACGATCGATGAAGACATGGGGGAGAACCATGACCGCGAACTATGGACAGTGTTCAGCGGCCAGGTGTAATTGGTTTTGCCGAAAATCAAGCCGGCGGAGCAGCGGCTAAGGCCGCCCGTAACTGACCTTGATGAGTAGCCAATAACTTTTGTCCAGCCACTGGACTAATTCCAGTCCAATGCATGAGCAGAGCAAGCTTGACCGAGCGACCACTGGCTTCTAGTAATTCACTGGCCGCTGCTCGCTCTAAGTCAGTAAGATCTTGTAACATCCGTAAAGCGCGATCGTGCAATTTACTGTTGGTGACAGCCACATCGATCATCCGATTGCCATAGACCTTTCCCAGCTGTACCATTGTGCCAGTGGAAATGATATTGAGAGCCATTTTAGTCACAGTGCCAGATTTCAGGCGAGTGGAGCCAGTCAAAATCTCTGGACCGACGATTACGCGGATATCAATATCTGCCGCAGCAGGAACTTGTGCTAACGGTACACAAGCAATAAAAACGGTCGTTGCGCCCCGGGCCTTAGCTGCTTGCAAGGCACCATGCACATAGGGAGTAGTTCCACCAGCCGTAATACCAATCACCACGTCATGTGGGGCCATGGCATGATCAGCCATGGCCTGGGCACCATCGGCAGCAATATCTTCTAGTCCTTCTGAACTCTTGAGCAGGGCACTAGCGCCGCCAGCCAAAATGCCTTGCACCATTGCAGGTGGGGTACAAAAAGTGGGCGGGCATTCGGCGGCATCTAATACCCCTAAACGGCCACTAGTTCCAGCTCCGATGTAAAAAAGTCGGCCACCTTGACGCAGGCCAGCAGCGGTGATGGCAATTGTCTGAGCCAGTTCTTGCCTAACACCAGCAATGGCTTTAATCGTCTGCTGGTCTTCGGTATTAAACAGATCGACTAACTCTAGAGGACTGAGCTGATCGAGGTTGTGGCTGAGTTGATTGACCTGCTCGGTCATCAGATAGCCACGGCTAGTCAATTGTTCTGACATGATTCTTCTAAATTTATAGCAAACCTTCTAATTGTCGGCGAATCTGGTCATAATCAATCCCGTCACTAGGGCGATCGCTGTCTTTACCAGTAGACGATGCTGACGACAAGTGCGATCCATCGGATTGCCAGTCTGTTTCTGTGACATTATTTTCCGGCGGCACTACTAGCATGCCGGCTTCTACCAAGAGGCATTCATAATTGGACGAAGCACAAAATTCTTCAATTTCGGTGGCATCCATTTCTTCCACAGAAGGAGTCGGCATATCTTGGGCTTCGAGCATGATGGCATAGCGCTCGGCGTCATCTCGTTCGGTGAACATCATAATGACGTTGTGATCGCCCGATTGCAAGGAATGAATTCCTTCGTTGTTGGTACGGGCATTAAAAAGAATGACGTATACACGCATGATGAGACTGATGGCTAACTATTCCTTAACCTACCATACCGAGCTACCGCTGATCGCATCGGATTATTCTCTAGATAAATCCAAGCCCAGAGCTGATCCCCCCAGGAAAAGTGCCACCATTCGCCTGGATGCCTTTGAAATCCGGCTGATGCCATCACTTGGCGTAAGAGTTCGCGGTTGTGATGAAAAAGTTGGCTCTGAGGTTCTTGCTTAAAATAATCAGGTTGAGATCTGTCTGACATTTCATCGATCGGCGAGCCCATATCTAAGGGTTGGTTCTGGGCATCAATGATTGATAGATCGATCGCCGCACCAGTGCTGTGTGGTGGTGGGGTGGCCAGATCAAAACTCGGGATCGCCCAGATTTGATAAACCTGTTCCCAAATGTGAACTATGTCAGCGGCAGTGAGGGGATTGATGGTGGCCTGTGCCTCACAAGCTCGTTGAAAAGTATATTCCACCATGTATTGCTGCACCACTACTGGCCGATAGGCATCAAAAATTTGCAAGCGGTAGCCCGGTCGCATTTTCTGTAAATATTGTTGGGCTTGTTGCAGGCGATCGATCACTCCCGATCGCAAATAGTAGGGTGAGGTTTCCCCGTAGTCGGCGCCACAGGCGATATAGGGATGGGGATCGACGATGGCCAAATCCTGTAGGGGGATGGGCAGCAGTGGTTCATCGCATTCTCGAATCAGGATTTTTTGGTAGGGTTTCATGTTTATTGCTATTTTTTGCTTTCATCCGGAAGGCCGGAGAATCTTCATGGATAAGTGAGTAATTGAGTCTGTTACTGGATTACAAGACTTTAAGAGATCGAGATCACTACCAATTTGTTCTCCAGTCCATCCTGACTGGTGAGCGAAGCAACAGCCGATCGCCATTATCTAAGTTTTACTGTATTCATTCACTCCGACAGCTCCGTTAATATTCGTTCATCTCACCCGCCCCCTCCCCGATCATATGCGTATCTCTAATCTGCTGGCTATTGGCACCTTTGCTACTCTTTCGATCTTCAGCTTTAGCTCCATCAGTATGGCTAATCAGCAGCCAGCAGATTTTGTGGCGCCGACCGAGCAAGGCCAGCCGGCCGCACTATCCCTAGATGATACGTTCCTTGCTGACCAGAGCATGGCAGCGATCGAGCAGGTGCAGACAGTTGCTAAATCAAATGGGGTTAGCGATCGCCAGCAGCCCGTTCCCGAAACTACTCGTTATATCCGCGCCCGTTATTAACATCTCATCAACTGCAAATCTTGGCATAATAAGGGTTAGTTCATCAAATGAGACCCCAAATGCAGACAGAATATCAGCGGCGGCGCGCCCAACTCATGGCCAAAATGGGCTGTGGCACAGCAATTTTTGGGAGCGCGCCGCAGGCGGTGATGCATAACGATGTGGAGTATACCTATCGTCAAGAAAGCGATTTTTACTATTTGACCGGCTTCAACGAAGCGGAAGCCGTCGCCGTATTAGCTCCACACCAAGAAGAACACAAGTTTATTTTGTTTGTGCAACCTAAAGAACGGGAAAAAGAGATTTGGACAGGCTATCGGATCGGGATCGATGCCGCGAAGGAAGAATACGGGGCGGATGAAGCTTACCTGATTAGTGAATTAGCCGAGAAATTGCCACAGTACCTGACCAAAGCTGATCGCATTTATTACCATATGGGACGCGATGAGGATCTGAATAAGCAGGTCATTCAACAGTGGCAAAAAACTTTATTGGGTTACCAAAAGCGCGGCACCGGACCAATGTCGATTGAAGATCCGGCCACGGTGTTGCATCCCTTGCGCCGGGTCAAATCGGCAGCAGAAATTCACTCCTTGCGACTGGCCGCGACGATTGCGGCGGAAGCACATATTCACGCCATGAGCTTTGCGCGGCCTGGTAAATATGAATACCAAGTGCAAGCCGAGATGGAATATCTATTTCGCAAAAATGGCGCGATGGGACCCGCCTATCCTTCGATCGTGGCCAGTGGGGGCAATGCTTGTGTCTTACACTACATCGAAAATAATAGTCCAATCGAAGATGGCGACTTATTGCTGATTGATGCAGGCTGTGCTTGTGATTATTACAACTCTGATATCACCAGGACTTTTCCAGTAAATGGCAAGTTTACGATCGAACAAAAAGCTATTTACGAGTTAGTACTAAAAGCTCAGTTAGCCTGTATTGAAAAAGTCGTGGTGGGCACTACTTGGGATGAGTTCCACAAAACAGCCGTCCAGATTATTACAGAGGGCTTAGTGGAACTGGGCTTATTAGCTGGTGAAGTTGCCAAGCTCATTGAAGAAGAAAAATACAAGAATTTCTTTATGCATGGAACTGGTCACTGGTTGGGATTGGATGTCCATGATGCTGGATCTTATCGGTTGAATGAGAAAAACTGGTATCAGTTTCAGCCGGGGAATGTGATTACCGTAGAGCCAGGAATTTATATCTCACCAGATATTGTGGCCGCCGAAGATCAGCCAGCAATTGCCGATCGCTGGCGGGGCATTGGGGTGCGGATTGAAGATGACGTGCTGGTCACGACTGGTCAACCAGAAGTGTTAACGGCGGCGGTACCAAAATTGGTGAAAGATTTAGAGTGGTAACAATTACCATCAACTTTTATAGCTCGACGGATCGCAAACAACTCACTAAATAATCTAAATCACTACGACGGTGATCGGCCATCACCGTCATGCGAATGCGACTCGTGGGCACCGTGGGTGGCCGAATCGCGGGGGCAAAAATACCTTGTGATCGCAACTGCGCCGCTACCTGAAGAGCCACCTGGGCACTGGGCAACTCCCAGCAGATCACTGCGGACTGTGAAGGCAAAATTCGCCCCAGCGGTAGCTCGACCAAGGCTCCCTGTAAATACTCAATGTTGCACCTTAGTCGATCGCGGCGTTCTGGCTCAGTGCGCATAATCTGAAGTGCGGCAATCGCTGCCGCCGTATCGGCTGGCGATAAAGCTGTGGTATAGATCCAACTCGGGCAGCGGTTCCGCAAAAAATCAATCAGCGCCGCCGTTCCGGCCACATACCCGCCCAGACTACCCAGCGCCTTGCTGAGAGTGCCCACATGGATTATTTCCTGCTGCTGGAGACCATAATGCTCTACGCCCCCTGCCCCGGTCTGACCCAACACTCCTACGGCATGGGCTTCATCAACTAACAACATCGCTGCAAATTCCGCGGCCACAGCCACGATCGCCGGCAACGGACAGAGATCGCCATCCATACTAAAAACCGTATCGGTCACAATGAGACAACGCCGAAAATCTCCCCGGTGAGCTTGGAGCTGGGCACGCAAATCCTGAATATCACTGTGCTGATAGGTCAAAACTTTGGCCTTGCTTAAAATAGCACCATTCTTGAGGCTGGAATGATTGTACTGATCGCTCAAAATTAGATCGCGATGCTCTGACAAAGACGCTTTACTGCCGCCCACCACCGCCGCGATCGTCCCCAAATTAGCCAAGTAGCCCGAGCTAAATACCAGCGCATCGGCGGTTTGATGAAACTGGGCGATCGACTGTTCCAATTCCTGATGTAAAGGCCGTTGCCCAGTTACTAAGCGTGAACCAGTACTGCCCGTACCGTAAGTATTAATAGCCTGAGTCGCTGCGGCCATCAAGCGCGGATCGTTAGCCAGACTTAGATAATCATTGCCCGCAAAATTAAGCAGCCGCTGACCCGCTACCATCATCTGCGTACCAGCAGATTGCTCAATAGCCGCCGGCGATCGATACCAGTGTGCCTGATGAATGGTGGCCAAGGCATCATCGATCCAGTGGTAGGGATTGCTCATAATTCACAAAAATAAGAAGCCCAGCTATGCTCAGCTGGGACTTCGCCACTATTTCATTAATTGAAAATTTTTATAAGAGCCAAGTGTTGAGCGCAAAATCACCACTGGGTTCGACTTGTTGCACAACCACTTCATGTGGAATAAGCGCACCACCACTGTTGTGAGCATGGCGATTTTCATCAATTCTGTTTTTGAGAGTGGTATTTTCTTTGGCCAAATTAAGAGCATCTTTTTTGGCGTTATCTAACTCGGTTTTGAGCTGCTTGGTAGCTGCTAAATCTTTTTCGAGCTTGGCAATTGTTTTATCCTTAGTAGCTAGTTCAGCTTCTAATTCTTTGATCTGATCACTGGAGGCGGAGTCGGACGGCTTAGTTTCTGGCATTTTTTCTGGGGATTGATCGTTTTTATCTATTTCTTGTTTTATTAAATCGCCGATGCGTAGTCTCTTGACCATTAATTTCTCCAATCACGTTGTAATTCGTCAGCCACGCGTCGGTAATCGGCCTCCGCTTCGCGGGCTTGTTTACCACGCATTTGCACGACAGTGGCTCCTTCTAGTGCCGCCCGTTCATGAGCTTTATAGGCTCGAACAAAAGCGTGACAAGTGGGAATACCTAAGCTCATGAGTTGGTTTTGAGCTTCGATCGCTTCGCCTAAACTTCGACTATCGACCTTGGTAAGCAAGACCCGATGGGGAATTTTAGCTGGTAAAACCACCTCTTGGACTGTTTGGATCAGGGCAACCAAATCCATTGGGGCACAAGGGCTGGGCAAAACCACATAGTCAGCGATTTCGATCATTGCTGCCAAAGCAGTTGCGCGCAGTGCTGGCGGCGTATCTACTAATACTAAATTGTAGCCTTGAATTTGCTTTAAATTTCGCAGGTCTTCGGGTTTGGTCATTTGCAAACAACTAAAAGGCATCTCACCGCGACTTGCCCACCAAGTGCAACTCCCTTGTTCATCGGTATCAATCACGGCAACTTGATATTTCTCGGCCAGAATAGCAGCTAAACCCATAGTAGTAGTAGTCTTTCCAACGCCACCTTTACCATTATGGACAACGATAATTTGGGGTTCTTTTTTCATGAAGATGCACTAGAGACTCTACTAAATCTTCACTTTTGGCGAAGACTTCAGTCAATATTATTAATCATCCCCTATTGAATCACATGAATCACACCTCATGTTTTTATGTGGGAATATTTGGCAATCGTTAGTGAACCCGCCACCGACGACATCCCAATTTGTTATATTGTGTGAAGTTGCGTGTTGCTAAACACCTTTGATTGATTCTTAAAGTGCTATTGATGACTTTTACTGCCGAAAATCTCCAATCTATCGATCGCCAGTTGTCAAACCGCCCTATTGACCTCGACCCTAGCGGCTATTTTATTATTTATGTCGATCGATCAGCCGGACTCATCTGCGCCAAACACTATACTAATGTGATTGACGATCGCGGGTTAGCAGTAGACCCCGAAACTGGCAAAGTCATTCCTGCCAAAGGCAAAAACGAACGGATCGCAGCAGCTATCTTCAGTGGCAGAACAGCCAAAGAGCTGTGTGTAGCATTATTTGAAGGTGATAGATATAGCCTTGTCACCATGCTCGATCATGCCGCCTATCTGGGTCGTGAAGCCCAACGAGCCGAAACCGCGCTGATTGCTGGCACCGATTATATTCAGGACTAAGTGAGTATCCCTACCAAAAACCCCAGCTAGTCAGCTGGGGTTTTTGGTTCAAACAACTTGATCATTAATGAGCATGGAGGGACTTGAACCCCCGACCCTCAGAACCGGAATCTGATGCTCTATCCACTGAGCTACATGCCCTCACTGCGCCGATTATAGCACAGCAAACGATCCTAAAAAACCTGTTCGATCTCTTCGATTTCGGGAATGGCATCCCGGAGACGGCGCTCGATGCCCATGCGCAGCGTCATTGTCGAACTAGGGCAGGAGCCACAGGCACCTTGCAACCGCAGCTTGACGACGGGGCCATCAATTTCGACCAACTCAACGTTACCACCATCCGAAATCAGATAGGGGCGCATTTCGTCCAGAATGGTTTCGACGTTTTCGTTATTGAGTACTAGTGCTTCCATTTTATTAGTTCTAATTTCTTACTTAAGTTTATTGTAGCTGGTTATTTAGCGGCCGGAATCTGGCCATCTTTGACTAGTGCTTGATAGATTAAGGCGGCAGCTTCCCCTCTAGTCGCGGGCTTTACAGGTTGCAGCTTAGTATCTTGTCCATCTTTGACGACAAAGCCAGAGGCAATCGCCGCTCCCATTTTAGGACGAGCATACGGTGGCAACTCGACAGCATCCGGATATTTGGCTAAAGCGGTTTCGGCATCGCTGGGTACTGGTAGATTCATGCCTTTAGCCAAAGAAATCTGCATTTGGTAGCGCGGAATCTTTTGCTCGGGCGCAAATTTAGCTTTGGGATAACCCGTCATAAAACCCATTTTCACAGCTTTATCTAAGGCCGAGCGGCGGGGATAAGTGGCAGGAATGTCGTTAAAGTCTAAAACTTGTTGGCTCACGGGTCGATCGAATGCTCGATCGAGCATCTTGGCATATTCACCTCTAGTGATCGGTAGGTTGGGATCAAATTTACCGCTACCGAAATCATCTAGAACTCCCCGTTCTTTTAAAACAGTGATGTAATCTTTACCCCAGTATTTGTCGGGAACGTCAGTAAAAGCTGGAGTGCTAGAAGTAGGGCTAGGCAAAATCACACTCGCGGGAGCCGTGGCTTTCGCGATCATTGGTGGCACGACGGTTACAGCGGCACCAGCAACAGCAGCGGCGGCTACAGCTGGCGCAACTGATGAATCTTCTACCACTGACTGAGGCGATGACATCACAACACGCTGATTGGGCGCGGGATTGAGCCGTACCGCTACCGGTGAGGCTGTCAAAGGAAAAGTCTGAGTAATGCTGGCATCAGCAGTAGCAACATTCGTACTATTCGATGGGGCATTAACCATCGGAGTGGGGCGATGGGTTAAAGACCACCACAAAATTGCACCGATGCCGGAAAGAGCCACCAGCATGGCAATTAGTTCATCAGCAGTGAGGCGGCGACGTCTGTTCGGGTTTTGAGTCATAATGAGCAACCAAGAAAATGGGTGTTAGTACTTTGTCCCCAAAACCAATCAGGGAATATTATTTCACCAGATATTAGCGCTTCAACCAAAAAAAATCAAGAGAAACCACCATAATTTAACACTTACACTCAAATACCAGATGATTCAATGCCCCATTCTCTCAGTAGACTCCGGAGATCTTCTTCAGAAATCACCTTAACACCGAGCTTCTCTGCTTTACCTAGCTTAGAACCAGCCTTCTCGCCCGCCAATAAATAATTGGTCTGACTACTCACCGAGTCAGTGACTTTACCTCCCGCTTGCTGAATCAGTTTTTTCGCTTCATCGCGTTTTAAACTCGGGAGTGTACCAGTAACTACAAACACCTGGCCACTTAAGGGCTGTGCACCAGTAGCAACAACCGTCTCACCGACCAAATTCAAACCAGCCGATCGCAACCTTTCGATCAACACCAAATTATCGGGTTGCTGAAACCATAAAGTTACGGAAGTAGCAATTTCAGCGCCAATGCCATAGATGTTTTCAATTTCATGATCTTTGGCCTGGGTCAACTGCTCGGCACTGATAAATTTCTGGCTGATAATTTCGGCATTAGAACTGCCCACATGGCGAATGCCTAACCCATACAATACTCGTGACCAGGGTTGAGATTTGGACTCCTCGATCGCCCCCAAAGCTTTGGCTGCTGACTTTTCACCCATCCGCTCTAGATCCAGCATTTTTTCCAGGGTCAAATCATAAAGATCGGCCACCGTTGTCACAAAACCCTTATCTACTAGCTGCTCCACCAACTTTTCGCCCACCCCATTGATGTCCAGCGCATCGCGACTTACCCAATGAGTAATCGAGCCTTTCACAATCGCGGCACAGCGCGGATTGACACAGCGCAATACCGCTTCTAGCGAGGATTTAAAAACCGCTTGACTACAAACCGGGCAATGGGTCGGCATCACAAAGTCCCGCGCATCAGCTGGCCGTAGCTCTAGTAGCACCCGCACTACTTCCGGAATAATCTCGCCAGCCTTCCGCACAATCACAGTATCGCCAATTTTGAGATCGAGCTGGGCAATCCGATCGCTATTATGCAAAGTCGCTCGTTGCACTGTCGTCCCCGCTAATTGCACGGGCTGGAGGTAGGCCAAGGGCGTGATCGCCCCTGTCCGTCCCACATTCACACTAATATCTAGTAACTTGGTGGGGGCTTCTGCGGCTGGATATTTGAGCGCCACTGCCCAGCGGGGAAATTTGGTGGTAAAGCCTAATTCCTGTTGGAGATCGATCGGATTAATCTTCACCACGACCCCATCGGTCATGTAGGGTAAATCGAGCCGGGCAGTATTCCAATGTTCATAAAAATCTTGAACCCCCGCGAGAGCCGGACAAAGCTGGCAGTTAGGATTAACCTTGAACCCCAATTTTTTTAGTAGCTCTAACGATGCCCATTGGGAATCAATTTCTTGCTCATTTGGCCAGTGCAAAGTGTAGGCAAAAAAATCTAAGCGCCGCCGAGCGACAATTTGGGGATCGAGTTGGCGGAGGGTACCCGCTGCGGCATTACGGGGATTAGAAAATAGATATTCACCACTAATCTCGCGCTCTTGGTTAATCTCGCTAAAAGTCGCCACCGGTATAAAAGCTTCGCCACGAATCTCCACAAATTCTGGGGGATTTTCGATTTGGAGCTTCAGCGGAATCGATCGAATGGTTTTGATGTTGTTGGTGATGTCTTCGCCAGTCATGCCATCACCGCGCGTACAACCACGCACCAAAATGCCCTTTTCGTAGGTCAGTGCCAAGGCATTGCCATCAATCTTCAGCTCACACACATATTCTGTTTGTAGTTCTTGACCCGCCACCCGTTGCCAACCAGTTTGCCAATTGGCAAATTCTGCCATATCAAAGGCATTTTCTAGACTGTACAACGGTGTCCGATGCGCTACCGATCCAGACTGGCCAGCCAATTTGCCACCGACCCGTTGAGTAGGACTATCTGGTGTGACTAACTCTGGATATTGCTGTTCTAAATCTTGCAGTTCCCGATATAGTCGATCGTAGATGGCATCATCCATTACTGGATTATCCAAAACATAGTAGGCATAGCCCGCCGCCTGGAGCTGCTGCCGGAGTTGGTGAGATCTATCGATAGTTGCGGGAGTCATAGCCACATCTTCCAGAGTTTTGCGTGCAATTGTACTACTATCCGCGCATATCGGCAATAGCACTCATGGCAGTACTGGCGATCGACTGATCAGTTGCTTTGGGTAAATGGTAATAATTACCACCAGCCTTGGTGGCTAACTCTTTGGCAAAGCCCGTTGAAATAAATTTATTTTCGGTATCAATCACCAACAGCTTCATATTCAGCGTCCGAAAACGTCCCGCAATTTCTAGTAGTTCACCCTTAATATCTGGTTTTTCACCTGCTGGAATTTCTTCGCCCAGCGATCGCTTTAGCGATACATTGCCCCGACCATCGGTAATCGCAATTACGACAACTTGACCTACATCTCCACCGCTTTGCGCATTTACCCCCAAACGCACGGCTTGGGTAAGACCATGTGCCAAAGGTGAACCACCACCACAGGGCATTCTTTCTAGGCGACGTTTGGCCATCGCGATCGATCGAGTCGGTGGCAACAACACTTCGGCCTGTTCACCCCGAAAAGGAATCAGAGCTACCTGATCACGATTTTGATAGGCTTCGGTCAGCAAACGCATTACCGCACCTTTGGCCGACTGCATCCGGTTTAAAGCCATCGAACCCGAAGCGTCTACCACAAAAACAATCAAAGCACCTGCTCGTCGCGCCAGCTTTTTACCCCGAATATCACCCTGCTCCACAATCACCAGCCGCTCGGGCTGGCGCAGTCGGCGCGATTTCTGATAGGGAGCTGCGGCTCGTAGCGTAGCATCCACAGCAATCCGACGCACCTTACCGCGCGGTAAAATCGGTTTTACATAGCGGCCTCTATCTTCCGAAAATACCAGACTGCGACTCCCCGATTTACCCTGCTTTTGTTTGGCATTTTGGGCAAAATACATCACACTATCGTCCAGAATCACCCCTTCCGGATCAAAAATAAACTCCTCCGGGATACTGGGCGGTTCTTCAGGCTGATTTTCAGGTGGCTCTTCTTCTTGATCGTTGTCCTCTTGTTCTTGATCTTGATCGTCTTCTTCCCCTTGATCTTGAGGCGGCTGAGGTGGTGGCGGCGGCGCATCATCTTGTTGAGTTTGCAATACTGTTGCCCGAGGCACAATCACCAGTTCAACTGCGCGCCGCAAGTCATCGGCATTCACATTACTGCGACCTTCCAAAGCAGCAGCAGCCATCGCTACCCGCACAGCAAATAATTCCGCCCGATGACCCATGACTCCGCCGCGAATCGCCTCGTCTACCAAATAAGCAATCTGCTCAGTGGCAATCGTGACATCCTTGAGCCATTCTCGCGCCAAAATAATTTGGGTTTTCAGATTGTCGGTTTCTTCGGCATATTGCGTTAAAAAATCCTGGGGAGATTTGGCATAGCCAATCGCCTGACCGACAGCTTGCACCCGATCATCGATACCCAATACGCCATCAGCTGATAAACAAATGGCGATGCGATCGAGCAAATGCTCACGCAAGGAACCTTCTTCGGGATTGTAAGTAGCAATTAGTAAAGGCTTACAGGGATGCTGAATGCTAATGCCCTCCCGTTCTATCTGGTTCCGACCATCTGTTAAAACAGTTAGTAGTAGATTGGCAATTTGGTCATCAAGTAAATTAATTTCATCAATGTACAACACCCCCCGGTGAGCCTGAGCTAGCAGTCCGGGCTGAAAAACAGGTTGACCGGCCTGTACCGATTTATCTAAATCCACTGCACCCAACAACCGATCCTCAGTAATACCCAGCGGAATTTGGACAAAAGGAGCAGGGATCATCTGAGTAGGCACCGGATCAATCTCGGCCAATTGGGCAGTAATTAAGTCATCCCAATCAGCGGGGTTGCTCGGATCGCTATTACTCATACTGCCAATTACAACTTCAATCGGCGGCAGTAAAGCATGAACCGCTCTCGCCATCACTGATTTAGCAGTACCGCGACGGCCAGCAATCGCTACGCCCCCAAGGGTTGGATCGATCGCCGTCAAAAGCAAAGCAAGCTTGATGGCTTCTTGCCCCACCACAGCAGTTAACGGAAAGGCAGTAATAGTTGGCGCGGGCATGTTTAATTGGAGAGCGATAAATTAACTTTAAGCAAAATACTACGTCTTAGTTGTTTAGCCTACTATTTTCAGCATATCAGCGGACGCGTCCGATCCCGATATAATGATAGCTTTTCGGGAGAGGGCTATGGTTAAAAAAAGGTGGCCTAGTGTATCACACTACTAGAATTCAGTAGTTAAATAGGATACAATTTCAGCCAGACCAGTCAAGGAAGTTGTGATGCGAAAAAAATTGACACCAACTTAAAAATCAAGGATTTGCCGGAACACAATCAGCCATTATAAATTTGGCCGATTCTCCTCCAGCTAAATATATGTAAAACGAGGACTTTTCCCAGAGGAAAGCTGAAAAATGAAAAGATTATTGTGGTTGATTTGCCTAATATATACCGTACCCCTAGCGGCTGCCATATCGATCCCGGCTCATGCCGATGATTTGGCAAATGTAAAAAGTAACAAGCAACAAGCTGCCAGAAAAGCTGGAGCAGCTCGTGCCAGCCAAAAGAGCAAGTTCTTTACTGCTCTCCAGCAAGGTCAGCCGGTAGATCCATCCGGGCAACCAGCTTTCCCGCCGCCGACTGATGCTCTGCCCGCGCCTTCCCAAACAATTCCAGCACCAGCAGGCGCAGCACCTCTAACACCACCAAATGCCACTCCACCGAGTGCGATACCATCTCCTATTTCACCAGCATTTCCGGAGGCTCCCGCAGCTCCAGCTCCATCATTAGGAGGATCATCATCGTCAGCACCAACGGGTACAGGCAGTATTGATGAAGCCCAAAAGCTGCGCACCCGACTGGAAGGAATTAGTCGCCAGGAATTTGATATCAGATGCCCTTGCTATGGTCCGCTTTCGCCCGCTTTAACATTATCCAATCCAGCTGGATTCGGAGCAGATAACAACACTCTTTTCTTATCTGGCAGCTATCAGAGTCGGACTCGTTTCACGAATAAATCTGATGGCGAATTAGGATTCGGGGTCGGCTTAGGAGACGCTCGTAATTCGATCGGAGCCGAGTTATCTTATTCCATCAATAGCTTTGGATCAAGTCAGAGTTTTGGCAGTGGTGGCTTCAACGTCAAACTTCACAAATTGTTAGATGATGATTTAGGCGTAGCGATCGGTTGGAACCGCTTCCTCAACGTCGGTGACCAAAGTGATTTCCCCAACAACTCCTACTATTTATCGGCAACCAAGGTATTCAGCACCACCAATGAAGTGGATAGCTTCCTCAGTCGTATTGCCCTCACTGCCGGTGTCGGTGGTGGTCAATTCCAATCAGAAAACGCCCTCTTACGTGGGGAAAATGGTTTGAATGTTTTTGGATCATTGGGGTTCCGTCTGGCTAAACCACTCAGTGCCATTGTGGAATGGACTGGCCAAGATTTAGCTGCTGGTCTTTCTTATGTACCTTTTGATGGCTTTCCCCTTGTAATTACGCCTTCTTTCCGCGACATTACTGGCGCTGGCGATGGTGCTAGATTTGTATTAGGAACTGGTATCCAGTTCAACTTCTAAATTTTTTGTATTCAAATTTTTGCAGGAGAATTATCATGTCTTGGCGTAAATTATATAGTGGATTACTTAGTGTAATAGTTGTGGCTGCTGCTGGTGCTGTGGCGCAAGCTGGTGGCAATGGACACCATGGCAGCGGTGGGTACCATGGTGGTGGACACGGCGTTAGCACAGCTCCGAGTACAACCACTTCTTCTTCTAATTTTTCCAATTCTACTGGTGCGAATAGCTCCACATCGCAAGGCTATCGGTCAACACCGAACAAAACTGGTATTGGGCGTTACAACGATTCAATTACTAGCCGAGCCACTCAACTCAATCAATCCCTCACAGCTGCTCAACAGGCGCTGGTAGATGCTGAATATCGAGCTAGCAGCAAATATAATTCTATTCCTCGCTATGGACGCACGGCTGTTCCTGATCAAGTGTGTTTGCCCAGTGCAACTGCTCTTGCTGATGTGGAAAGAGCTAAAGCAAATTTAGCGCAAGCTCAAAGTGAAGCGAATAGCTTCTTAGCTTCAGTGCAAAGCCCCACTTCAGAACAAATTCAGAAGGTTTCTGAATGTACAAATTGCTCGAAAGGCTGGTAGTACTGACAGGTTATCTATAGCTGTAGATAACCCGTTAATTTTACTTTTTTCATATTTTTAAATTCTTCGATTACACAAGGAGCGTCATAATGACCAGTTGGTTTAAATCCTGTTATCGCGTCGGGTTAGGAGTAGTCTTAAGTACGGTGTTAGGTTCTTTAGCACAAAATGCTAGGGCAGCTGAAGACTTTAACAACAATTTCATTCGTTTTGAAAAGGATGTAATTGTCGAGTTTGAGTTCGTTGAGTCTCACGGCGCTTACCAGTCCACGATGGGTGTAATTAACCTGGTGACTGGCGAAAAAACCCCCTTGTTGGCTGAAGTAAAAGCTTCTGATGATCAATCTTTAACCTCACCCCGTAGTCAAGATTTTGTTGGCACTCCCGGCAATGCCGTACCCCAACCCTTGGCAGACTTTACTTTCAAGGCTGGTCAACCCTATGCCATGTATCTAGAGTCTACCTATCAAGGTCGAGATGCTGGCACAATCTATTCTAGCAATAACCGTAATCTCAACGCCCAACTACAAGTGAGAGTGGGCGACATGAGTGGTTTAGCGAGCCAAGGTCTCAAAATTGACTGGGATGACACTGGTGCAGTATTATCCCGTCGGGATGACCGAGACTTCAATGATTTTGTGGTGGTTGCTGGTGGGAATGCTGGGATGGGCTGTCGTAAATAGCTCTGATGCAATTGGAAATCTTTAAAAGTGAAGTGTAAAATGCCATATTTTACACTTCACTTTTTGTTATTTCCGAATAGCAATTATAATGTCAGCGACATTAGTGCCCGTCACCCCAGTCATGATCAGAGCATGGAGTGGTTGGAAAAAGTTGTAACTATCATGTCGTTGTAAGTAATCTGTAGCAACTAATCCCTGTCTTTGCGCAACTGCTACGATTTTTTCATTGCCGATCGCCCCAGCAGCATTACTCTGACCGTCAATACCGTCGGTACCGATACTGGCTAGCCAAGCTGGTTGCCGAGAATGGTGGAGGGCGATCGATCCCGCTAACACCAATTCTTGGTTGCGACCACCCCGACCAGCGCAGTTGCGAGGTAATGTTACGGTGGTTTCACCACCATAGATCAGCGCAGTACCAGACGGTTGCGCCACAATCCGCTGCGCTATTTCGCGACCAATATCTTGCGCCTCTCCCTGTAATGCGGTGCTGACAATCTGTGTTTGATAGCCTTGCAGATGTAAATATTGGGCAGCGGCGGCACAGGATTGGCGATTGTTGCCGACCAAAATATTTTGGGCTTGGGCATGATTAGTTAAACCCGAACCAATAGTGGCGATCGCATCTCCCACCACATCTGACAAAATTAAACCAATCACCTGGGCTGGTTGAGCCAGCGAAACTAGTCCACCACCCTTCAACTGATCTAGACTGGTTCTGACCTTATTCATGGTGGTGATGTCAGCACCACTAGCCAAAAGTTCTTGATAGCAGTGGCGCAGGGTGGCCAAAGAAACTGCGGGCAGGGGGTCAACTAGCAATGCAGTAGCCCCACCAGAAATGCAAACTAAAACTAAAGTATTAGGTGTGCTATCAGCCAGCAGTTGCCGTGCCTGAACACCAGCTGCCATACTCTCAGCATCGGGCAAAGGATGAGCGGCGCGGATTACTGGCCAGCTAGGCGGTAGAGCAGTCGGCACCACATTATTGGGGATGACGATCAGCGATCGCTCAATCCGATCTCCTGCTAATTCGGCCAGGACTTGCGCCATCGATAACGCCGCTTTACCGACCACGAGCAACCGCAAATTAGTAGTGTTCAGATCCCAGATTTGGGGTTCGACAGTATCAACGATCAGATAATTGCCTTGTCGATGAACATATTTACGGATGGCAAGCTGTGGATCAACGGCCTGTAGAGATTGCTGTAAAGCATCCAGAATATGCTGCCTAATTGACATAGTGTCACGATCCTAATCAATCTACCTGAATCCAACGCCACAGCCAGTGCTTATTTCCTTTTGCTTGAATTTGATTGACCTTCACCGCCAGTTGATGAAGCTCTTTCGGCGATGGCACCCCAAAACTGTGGCCGATCTGCCAGAGAATACTCGAAAAGGTAAAGAGTAGACATAATAACAGTCCACACCCGCCCCAAAGATGAAAATAGCCGCCATAAATTACCCCCGACCACGAGAAGTACTCTAGCAATAGTACGAGGCTCTCCCGCAATTCCCACAGACTCCAACACCCCAGCGTTAGCCAGAGCAGCAACAATGATAACCAACGCTGCCACACGGCTAGTCGCTGGAGTCTCGCGATTCGCCGGGTCAGTAGTGGATCGGGAGACTGGTTTAAATCAGATTTAGTCCCATTGAGGAGCACAGACATAACTAAAGATCAGTAACGGGCTGCGGCATCCTTTTTTGCTGCCGAGCGCGCCACCAAGCTAACAAGGTACTGGCAATGAAGATACTGGAATAAGCGCCAGCGGCGAAGCCAATAATTAGAGCCAGTGAAAAATTGTGCAGAGTCTCGCCGCCAAAGATAAAGATGGAGAACAAGGTCAATAAGACGGTGAGGGTAGTGTTAATTGATCGAGAAAGCGTTTGGTTTACAGCGTCTTCCACAATTTGACCGATCGGCTCATCAGGATTAAGTGATACCACTTCTCGAATTCGATCATAGATAACCACCGTGTCATTTACCGAGAAACCAATGATGGTCAAGATGGCCACTACAAATAAACTATCGACCTCAATACCATTTGTAAGACCTAAAATAGCAAAAATTCCGACAGTAATAAACACGTCATGAAACAGCGCTACGAAAGCAAAAAAGGCGTAGTCGATCTGAAAGCGCACCGCTAAATACAGAAAAATCCCCAAAAAGGAGAGTCCGATTGCCAACATGCCATTCAGAAATAATTGCTTGCCCAGTACCGGACCAACTGTGTCGTTCTGAGTCTTGGCCGGATCGAATTTACCGATTTTTGCGGCTAAGGCGCCTTCTAATTTAAGTCGTTCCTCTTGTTTCAGAGCCTTAGTTCTGATCGAAATGCCGTTTTTGCCGATCGGCTGCACCGTACTACCCACCAGACCTTGATCCTCGGTAACTTGGCGCGCGGCGTTGATATCGATCGGCTGCTGACAGCTAGTAGTAGCATTGCAATCCAGTTCGTATTGCAGTTTACTGCCACCAATAAAGTCGAGGCTGGGTCGCAATGGTGCCCGGATATCCGGACGGTTCCAAGAAATTATCATGGCCAGAATTCCAGCCAAAATGATCACAGTGGAGAAAATCCACCAAATCCGGCGCTGCTGAATAACTTTTAGTTTCATAATTTATTTTAGAGAAATTTAAACGGTTGGTTCAGCTAGCTTGGGCAAATTGGGGCAAAATAACTGTGGTCGCTGACGCAAACTGGGAAAACCTAGCACCACTAACAACAGAAAAGTTCGACTACAGGTAAGAGCCGTAAACATACTTACAATTACTCCTAAGGCTAGAGTAAAAGCAAAGCCCTTGAGTAAGCCGGTACCTAGCCAAAACAAAGCGCCACAAGAAATCAGGGTAGTAATATTGCTGTCTAAAATACTAGAGAAAGCCCGGTGAAATCCAGATTCTACCGATCGATATAAAGTTTTACCAGAGCGCAGTTCTTCGCGCGTCCGTTCAAAGATCAAGACATTGGCATCCACCGCCATCCCAATACTCAAAATAAAACCCGCAATCCCCGGCAAAGTCAGCGTTACCCCCAAGATATTAAAAACCGCCAAAGTCAGTAAGGTATAAATCACCAGTGAAACATTAGCGACTAATCCCAACACCCGATAGTAGACCCCCATGAAGATTAAGACCAGTAGTAAACCGCCGCCGGCAGCGTAAATACTACTGCGAATACTTTCTTGTCCCAGGGTGGCTCCCACTGTCCGATTCTCCATAATCTCGATCGGTAAGGGCAACGCGCCCCCCCGCAGTTGCACAGCCAAGCTTTCCGCTTCTTTGGCCGGAAAATTCCCGGTAATGACAGCACTACCACCAGTAATACCAGTAGCTTGATGCTCCACTCCCACCACTGGTCGAGAAATCAGATCACCGTCGAGAAAAATCCCGATACTGCGTCCGGTACCAGCCAAACTCTTAGTGAGTTTGGCAAAGGCATCACCACCAGTCTGATCAAAGCGGAGGGCGACATTCCAGGCATCAGCATTTTGAGTTGGTTGAGACTGGGCATTGACCAAGTTTTTACCGGTTAACTGGGGTGCCGAAAACAATTCAGCGAGTGCTTCATTACTTTTTTTGAGCTGGGCTTTAGCCGTATCAATGACCTTTAAATCTTTACTCCCAGATTTTTTCAGGGTGACCATTTGCAATTTAGCAATCTGGTTTTGGATACCAACTTGCTGTAATTTTTCGTCAGTATTAGGGTTCTGCTCGCGAAAATCTAACTGAGCCGTACCACCTAGCACCTTCTCGGCCTCTTGCGGATCGCTAACATTGGGTAATTGCACCAGAATTTGGTTATTACCCATCACTTGGACTAAAGGTTCCGACACTCCTAAACCATTAATGCGATTTTCGATCACCTTTTTGACATCTTCCAGATTCGCTTCCGTGATTTTAGGAATATCTTTGGTAGGCTGCACTTGGATCGTGAGCTGTGAACCACCTTGCAGATCTAGTCCAAGGTGCATGGGTAACTTGACCAGCACAGTAATGGCGGCCACTACCAGCAGAAGGATAAGTCCTAGAATTAGGCGCTGTTTTTGCATGGAAAAGGAATTAGTAAAAATTGACTGGGGATGAAAGGAGCTTCAATAGCACTGAATGATGACTAGCTGGAAGGGAACAGGAATGTCCCACTATTTAAGGATAATGCAATGGATCTTGCTTCAGTGATATTAAAGTTCCCAGTAATGAGTGCTTTACCACCAATGAAAATTCCAACGCTCCGACCAGTGCTAGTGGCAAATCCAGACCAAAAAGATATTTAGGAAACAACAACATAAATCACCTTAAACATGTCCATCTACCATGTTTTTGACCGCTTCTACGATCTGCGGCGGTTGGACAATCGTCAGATACTCCAGCTTCCCGTTGTATGGCGTAGGAATATCTTGCGAAGACATCCGCACCACTGGCGCATCTAGCTCATCAAAACAAGTATCCATAATCGAAGCCGTGAGTTCTGCCGCAATCCCACCAGTTTTCATGCATTCCTCCACAATAATTACTTTGTGGGTTTTACGGATCGAAGCCGTAATCGTCTCCATATCCAGAGGCTTGAGCGAAATCAGATCGATGATTTCCGGATCGTAGCCCTCTGCTTCCAGGGTTTTGAGAGCTTGCAAAACGTGATAGCGCATCCGCGAATAGGTCAAGATGGTGACATCTTTACCAGTGCGTACCACTTCGGCTTTATCCAAAGCACAGACATAATCGGTCTCTGGCAAATCTTCTTTCAGGTTGTAGAGCAGAACATGCTCAAAAAACAAGACCGGATTGTTATCGCGAATAGCGGCCTTGAGTAAACCCTTGGCATTGTAAGGAGTAGAACAAGCCACAATTTTCAAGCCAGGTACGGCCTGAAAATAGGCTTCCAAACGCTGAGAATGCTCGGCTCCCAAATTTTTACCGACCCCACCAGGTCCCCGAATGACGATCGGGATTTTAAAGTTGCCACCAGAGGTATAGCGCAGCATCCCGGCGTTGTTGGAGATTTGATTAAAGGCCAACAGCAAAAAGCCCATATTCATCCCTTCAATGATCGGGCGTAAGCCAGTCATTGCCGCCCCAATGGCCATCCCCACAAAGCTATTTTCAGCGATCGGCGTGTCTAAAATCCGCAGATCGCCGTATTTTTTGTGGAGGTCTTTCGTGACTTTATATGAACCACCGTAATGGCCAACATCTTCACCAATTACCAGGACATTAGCATCCCGCGCCATTTCTTCGTCGATCGCTGCCCGCAGGGCGTTAAAAAATAGAGTTTCTGCCATGACTAAATTTTTATCGGTTTTATCGGTGGTAATCACAAATCGGAGCGGTCTAGCCTACGATTTTATCGTAGATGCGGTCTTAGATACCCAGCCGCTGGTAAACAGCCGTAGTGTGCTGAAGGTGATGCTGGGGATTAAAGCACTGATCGATCTCGCTAGGTGCTAGATGCTCAGTGACGCGCACGTCTTGACGTACCAATTCCTGAAAATCGCCACCGGGCTGATTCCAGGCTGTATGGGCATTGGATTGGACGATCGAGTAAGCGGTTTCCCGGTTCAGACCTTTGCTGACCAAAGCAAGCAGCACTTGCTGACTAAACACGACACCGCCATAGCAGTTCATATTGCGCTGCATGTTCTCCGGGTAGACCAGGAGATTTTTCACTAAATTGGTAGTCTCCACCAGCATGAAATGCGCCAGGATACAGGAGTCAGGCAGACAAATCCGCTCGACTGAGCTATGCGAGATATCACGCTCGTGCCACAGTGCCACATTCTCTAAAGCAGCAACAGCATTGGCTCTAAGAATGCGAGCCATACCAGTGAGGCGCTCGGACCGAATCGGATTCCGCTTATGAGGCATGGCCGAGGAACCTTTTTGGCCTTTGGAAAAGAATTCTTCCACTTCTAATAAATCAGTCTTTTGGAGGTTCCGAATTTCGACAGCAAAACGTTCGATCGAAGCCCCCAGCAGCGCTAAAACATTGGCAAAATCAGCGTGGATATCCCGAGAAATTACTTGGGTAGAAGCTACATCGGGTCTGAGACCCATTTGCTCGCAAGCCAAGGCTTCCACCCGTGGCTCAATATTGGCGTAGGTGCCGACCGCACCAGAGATTTTACCAACGGCAATGTTGTGGCGGACGGCAATCAGGCGATCGCGATTGCGCAGCACTTCGGCCAACCAACCAGCCAACTTAAAACCAAAGGTAATTGGTTCGGCATGAATACCATGCGATCGACCGACCATCACCGTGTCGCGATGTTCGGTTGCCCGCAGACGAATAGCAGCTGCCAGTTGCTCAACGTGGGCAATAATAATGTCAGCACTGGCCACCATTTGCAACGCTAGCGCTGTATCCAATACATCGGAGCTGGTCATGCCTAAGTGAATATAGCGACCAGCATCACCCACGTACTCATTGACGTTGGTTAAAAAAGCAATAACGTCGTGACGGACTTCGGCTTCAATTTCTAGAATGCGATCTACGCTAAAATTGGCCTTTGCTTTAATTTCAGCTACTGCCGCTGGCGGGATATATCCCAACTCCGCCTGAGCTTCACAAACGGCAATTTCTACTTGCAACCAAGTTTTAAATTTATAATTCTCTGTCCAAATCTCGCCCATTTCGGGGAGTGTATAGCGCTCGATCACTTGTCCGTCACATGAATACAACCGCTCCATTGTAGCAGCGGGCGACGTTTTAGCAATCAGCAGCAACCATCATGACTCCTATTCCTCATCCTGACTCCCAAATTTTATCGATCGCCTGCGCAGTCATTACCATCAGCGATACGCGCACTACTGTCACCGACACTAGCGGACAGCTCATGCAGCAGTTACTCACCGCCGCTGACCATCGGGTGCTGATCTACCGGATTATTCCCGATGACCCAGCCCAGATTACTGATTTGTTGACCGAATTAAGCCAAAATCAACAGGTGCAAGTAGTGATTTTCAATGGCGGTACCGGGATCGCGCCCCGCGACACCACCTATGACGCGCTAGCCAGAGTGCTAGAAAAAACGCTGCCGGGATTTGGCGAAATTTTTCGCTGGCTCAGTTATACCGAAATTGGTACCAGATCGATCGCCTCCCGAGCAGTGGCCGGTACCTACCAAAATCTGTTGGTTTTTTCACTACCCGGATCAAAAGGTGCCGTACAGCTAGGAGTATCCCAAATTATCTTGCCAGAAATGAATCATTTAGTTAAGCAGTTGCATGGATCGAAAAATTTATGAATCGTTCTCATTGGCCAATCACAGAACTCCCCGGCATAGACACCAAGACAGCAACAGAACTCACCGCTGTTGGCATTATTGATACTCAGCAATTACTGGCGATCGACACCATCACCCCCGCCATTAGCAACGCCCACCGTCAGCAACTAACGGCCATTATTAGCACCAGACCAGGTCGGAAACTGGTGGCGCTGGCCCAACTAGCTCAAATACCCAGTGTCGGCTGTCAATACTGTGGCTTACTGTTACATGCCGGGGTGGCCTCGATCGAACAACTCAGCCAAACACCACCAGCCCAACTGCATCAACTAGTTTTGCGTTTACATGTTGCGCTCCTGCAACGCCGCGATTTAACCCCCCGCATTGACCAAGTACAAAACTGGGTACAGCAGGCCAAAGCCATTCTCAACAGTTAGTTGGCCGATTCGCTAACACGCCATGTAAAAAGATATCAGCCAGACCTTCTGACATCTCCTGCATTTCCTGAGGATTGGAATTGGGAATAATCCCCGTATCGTGACTAAAGCCCGCAATCACGAACATTCCCAAAAAAACTTGAGCCACAATTTTCGGATTCAATGGTCGATAAACTCCTCGATCGATCGCCGTTTGAAAAAAAGCTTCAGCCACGTCTGTCATCTTAGTAATCACTTCTTGCTGGATTTTTCCCCGCAGATCATCGTGGAACTGCACTTCCAGAAAACAGACCCGCATCACTTCATAGTTTTTACCCAGATGCAGCATCCGCTTATAAATTACTTGAGCGATCGCCTCATAATTTGCCATCTCGCTCAATTCCATCAATAAATCAGTCAGCAACTCCACCCAGCCCTGCGTCGCAACTTCTACCAGAATCGCTTTTTTATTAGTGAAATGTCGAAACAAAGTACCTTCGGCAATACCAGCATTTTCGGCCAATTCCTTAGTTGTAGTACCATCGTAGCCCCGGTGGGCAAACAGGTGCCGTGCTGTTGCAAGTATTTTAGAGCGCGTGTCCCGTTCGGTCTTGTTTTTCATGAAAGTAGGCATAATCAATCAGCTGCATGAGAGCTGAGTTGGGCAATACCTTTATTTTGTCGCCTGAATATTTAAAGTAGCGAGATTCTTTACAGTTGTTAAGATGAGAAATGTGTAGTTTTCAATGAGAAATATGTAGATTATAACGAATATCTTTACCTATTATGTTTTGTATAAATAAAAATTGATATGTAATCTGCTGACCGATCAAGACTTGCTTAGATCCTCTAGCCTATACCAACGAACTTAGCTGGCTTTCAATATGTAAAACCAAGTCACCCACGGTCATCAAGTTTTTATCCATCAAAGAAATAGGAAACTCCATTTTGAATTCTTCGGACAAATCGAAGTAAATATTCACAGCTTCTAAATAGTAAAGGAGATGATGGCTGCCAGATCGTTGAATCCGATAAGTGGCCAGGTTATCAATAAATTTATTAAACTGAAACCCTTCGTACACCGAGTCTTCATGAATATGCAGGTTATCAGCAATAATTTTTTTAACTTTGATATAAATCGAACTTTCTACTGGCTGGTTTGGCATACTTTCATTCAACCCAAAATGTCTACATCGCTGGCTATTAATAAGGAATATAGTCGAAAACCAAGGCACTGTAACTAGCATAATGTCTCAAGTTTGACTGGCCAGCAGTCGCCGATGAGCCAAATGGTTTTTAGCAATCGCTACACTACAAGCCAGGGCAATATGTTCTTGACAGAGCACACCGATAATTTTGGTCGGTCGCTCTGGCTCGACCACTGGCAATTGGTGCAGTCCTCGCCCGCTCATGCGGGCGATCGCCTGGGCGACGAACTCATCCGCCTCGGCATAGAGAATCGGAGAAGTACAGATACTACTCAATTTTTGATCATCCGCCGCCTGACTATTGGCAATAGACCGATTGACATCATCCAAGGTGACAATCCCGACCAATTCACCAGCTTGATTTTGTACCAAAGCACTACGGTATTGACGCTCCACCAAAATAGTAGCAGCATCAAAAATGTTCAAATCTGCCGCCAGATTCAACCATTCTGACTGCATAGCTTCCCGCACTAGTAACAGATGCAACATCTGGTCTTGTTCATCTTGTTGAATATTTAATCCCATTTTTTCTAGACCGCTAGTCGATTGACCGGAAGACTGTAAGCGATCGACCAGCCAAATACTTAACCCCACACAAGCCATCAGTGGCAAGACAATCCGATAGTCGCGGGTCAGTTCAAACATCAGCAGAATGGCAGTTAACGGCGCGCGGGCATTGCTGGCCAGCATCGTGGCCATTCCCACCATGGCATAGGCTGGTGGTGCAGCCATGACACTATCTAACTGCGGCACCAGCAACACCAAACCTTTAACATAAGCAGTACCCAAACAAGCACCCAGATACATCGAGGGGGCAAACAAGCCTCCGACCAAGCCACTGCCTAGACTAATCCCAGTCATCACCAGTTTAACTACGACTAACAAAACCACCAAAGTGAGTGAGAATCCGACATCTTGCAGCATGGCTTCGATCGTTTCATAACCAATCCCAGTGATTTGGGGAAACTGGAGAGCAGTAATTCCTACCAACAACCCACCCACAACTGGGGTTAACCAGTGCGGAACCTTAGTCATCCAAGCAGAATAGGGTGTTTTTCCTTGAAAAAACTGTCGGCACCAACCAATAGTTTGCGTAGAAGTATAAGAAAGTAAACTAGCCAAGACCCCCAACCCCAAGTACAACGGCAGTTCCCAAGCAGACTGCACTTCATAAATGGGTAACTTAAAAGCTGGCTGAGAACCCAAACCCACTTGAGCCACCAATGAAGAAATTACCGCAGCCAACACCACCACACTCACCGCTGGCGTAGCAATAGTACTATTGAGTACCACTTCTAGAGCAAAAAAGACCCCCGCGATCGGCGAATTAAACCCAGCTGATACCCCCGCCGCCGCGCCCGCCGCTAGCAATAACCGCTGACGTTCTTGAGATACCCGCAGGGTTTGTCCCATCAAAACGCCTAAGTTAGCACCAATTTCGACACTCGGGCCTTCGGGTCCCAGCGAAGCGCCAGTACCCAGCGAAATAGCGGCAGCAAACATTTTCACCAGGCCCAGCCAGGGCTTCATTGTTTCCCCCGACTGGGTGGCAGCCAACATTGATGAGACATTTAAGCCAAAGTCTTGCCAATACCAGCGCATCGCCCCCACAAGCAAGCCACCCAACATCGGAATAGCAATTGTCCACAGCCACTTACTCCCCCCCACGTCTGGAAGATCTTCCAAGGCCCAATCGTGGACATGATCAATCAAGAAATGGAATAAAATTACGCCGGCACCGGTAGCAACACCAATCAGCAGAGATAAAATGAGCGTGATCCCGCTGGTAGAAGAAACCAGTTGATCAACAAGTTTACGTGGAAATAAATTTGACTGATTCACAAATATTGGGGACTAAGCAACGGCGATTTTCCTCATTGTAGGACTTAGGGGTTGACCTGAATTTCCCCATTACAGAGCAGTTCACCCTCTAGCAGCGTCAGTTCTCTTAAATTAACGTGATGACCCAGATCAATTTCGTAGACATTTAGGTCTTTACCCGGTAGCTCCACCGCACAACAGACTAGCAGTGGAAACAGTCGTAAAATATGACCATCCACGACCTCAATCCCCGTTTGAATAGTAATTGGTGACTGATGTGAACCTTGCTGTACCAAACCTTGTAGCAAAATTTGGCTAGTCTGGATGACTGCTGACTGCCATTGAATAGACCAGGTGTGGTCAGTACTAGCCAAGATTTCTTTTACTAAATCCGTCAGAGCATTAGCGAGAAAAGGCGCCTGTAGTGAAGAATGCAAATCTTCGCCAGTCATCAAAATATTGGCAGTCACCAGAATGGGTTGCAATAATCGGAGGGGCTTACCACGGACAACCTGCTTCAGATTGATCGCTATTTGCTCGGCCAACAGCTCTATTTTGTGTAAAGCAATACCTCGGTACACCGTTTTTTGAGCTACAACTGCAACAGCTGGAATTGTCCCAGCGAACATCTGTCGATCGCCTGCCACAATTTTTACTTGCAGGTCAGCCACTTCACTGACCTGAGTACGCAACCAAGCGGCACAGGCCGATGACAGCACAGAACTAATAATTCCTCGGGTTTCGGTACTCAAATTTTGCACTCAAGAATAACCAGTTTTTCATCTTATCGGAATTATCGGCTCATTTTGACTTCAGACTGGTTGGTAAAACTTTTCATTTTAGTTTCACGCTTTTCCGCTAGAATCTTGGGCAGTGTAAGAATAGTGGCACAGCAATGACAGCCAGACTGCAAAAAATCATGTCGCAGTGGGGCATTGCCTCCCGCCGCCAGGCGGAAGAGATGATCCGTAGTGGTCAGGTGACCGTCAATGGTCAGCAGGCTCATCTAGGTGATATCGCCAACCCAGAGATCGATCGCATAGAGATAGCTGGGCAGCTTTTATCATTCCCACCCCAACGCTACTACTTATTGCTGAATAAACCAGCCGGAGTTGTCTCCACTTGTACTGATCCCCAAGGTCGATCGACCGTAATTGAGCTACTGCCCAGTCATCTTCAACACGGCGCGGGCATCCACCCGGTGGGCCGCTTAGATATCGATTCGACCGGCGCACTGCTGTTGACTAATGATGGTGAGTTAACCTGCTTGCTCACCCATCCCCGACATCAGGTATCTAAAACTTATATTGCCCTGGTAGAAGGACATCCGGCTCCAGCAACTATGCAAGCTTGGCGCACGGGGATCAATTTGGACGGCAACTGGACGCTACCAGCACAAGTGACCATTCTCGATCAAGATCAGCACAACACCCGATTGCAGATCATCTTGCGAGAAGGTAGAAATAGGCAGGTGCGGCGGATGGCAGAGCAACTAGCTCACCCGGTCTTGCGCTTAGAACGCACTGCCATTGGCTGCATTCCATTACACCTACCCGAACAATCCTTGCCTCGGGGTCAACATCGGAAATTAACCATCGCCGAGGTGAAATGGTTATCGGAGGCACTTAATCATGTCATAACGTTGAACTCGTAAATAAGGGTTTACAATGATTCCGTTCATTAAGGTCATCGCTATACCTCCTCACTATTTTCATTTCCCTTTAAATTTATCTTTTGACTAACCCACCCACCGCAGATCATGCCAGACAATCTAGCTAGAGTAGAATCCGAACAGCCGCTTACCCTGCAAGAAATTGGGTCTAATCTCCGCCAACTCAGACAAAGCAATTCCCTATCGATCGAAGAAGTTGCCGATCGCACCAGAATTCAGCCGCGCTTGATCCGCGCCATTGAAGACGGGCAGATGGAAATTTTGCCAGAACCAGTTTATATCCACGGCATGGTCAAGAAGTATGGTGAGAGCTTGGGCTGTCAAGGGATAGAACTTGCCAAAAACATCCCCACCACTCCCCCAAAGGAGGTTTTATTAGCACAAGATTCCCGGTGGACAGGCTTCAGTCGTCCCCAACTTCGACCTTTTCATTTGTATTTAGGATACATTGTATTACTTTTAACTTCGGTTAGTGCGCTCTCCAATGTTTTGCATACTTCCGTGCGGAACCTCCAGGCGATCCCACCAACTCATTTGCCAGTGATGACTACATCCGATAACCCCGATAGCCAGCAACAACCCAACTTTACCAAGAACCAGAAATCGCAGATTTAAGACCAAGCATTTGTTTTCTGGAGCAAAAACTTTTACAATTTGTAAAAAATGCACAAAACATAAAGCACATGCGGATTGCGATCGTGGGAGCGGGTTTGGCTGGGTTATCTACAGCAGTAGAACTAGCTGAAGCTGGCCATCAGGTAGAAATTTTTGAATCGCGTTCTTTTGTGGGCGGCAAAGCCGGTAGCTGGGTTGATCCCGACGGCAACCATGTGGAAATGGGTCTGCATGTTTTCTTCAATAATTACAATAATCTTTTTGCCTTGATGAAAAAGATCGGGGCATTTGAGAATTTGCTACCCAAAGAGCATGTTCACAATTTTGTGAACAAAGGAGGTGAGCTAGGGCAGCTAGATT
This sequence comes from uncultured bacterium, assembly GCA_964247125.1. GTDB lineage: Bacteria > Cyanobacteriota > Cyanobacteriia > Cyanobacteriales > Chamaesiphonaceae > JAAFHZ01. The sequence continues at coordinate 4,345 of CAXTSZ010000010.1, read as the reverse complement.
TTCGGTTTATCTTGGGCGCTCCCTTCCACGGTCTCAAGGCTTTTTTTACGACAGGCCAACTAACTTTTATTGATAAACTGCAAAATGCCCTGGCACTGGGGACTAGCCCAATTGTGGTGGGACTGTTGAGCTACGAAAGTGGCATGAAAATGATTCGGGCTTTGGATACAGTGAGTTTTGCCGATTGGTTCCGGCAACATGGTGGCAACAACCACAGTCTGCGCCGCATGTGGGATCCGATCGCCTTGGCGTTAGGTTTTATTGACACTGAGAATATTTCTGCCCGTTGTATGTTGACCATCTTCATGATGTTCGCCGCCAAGACCGAAGCATCTAAATTGAATATGCTCGCCGGTTCCCCCGCCGAGTACTTACATCAGCCCTTAGTGCAATACCTCACCGAGCGAGGCGTAAAAATTCACACTCGTCGCCAGCTACGCAGTATCAAATATAGTAGCGGTACCGATAAGCACATTCAGGGTCTAGAGATTGCTGATGGTGACACAGTGGCTCTAATTACGGCAGATGCCTACGTTTGCGCCCTAGATGTACCGGGCATTCAGCGCGTGATTCCCACCGATTGGCGAACCGACCCGTTCTTTGACAATATCTTTGCATTGGAAGCGGTACCAGTGGCCACTGTCCAGCTGCGTTTTAATGGTTGGGTGACCGAAATGAAAGACCAGCAGCAGCGTCATCAACTAGCAAAAGCAGCGGGGATCGATAACCTGCTGTACAGCGCTGATGCCGACTTTTCTTGCTTCGCCGATTTGGCGATCACTAGTCCCAAAGACTATTACAAGCCGGGCGAGGGATCTTTAATGCAGGTAGTGCTGACTCCCGGCGATCGCTTTATCCCCATGAGCAATGAAGATATTGCCCAACACGCCCTGCGGCAGGTACGTGAGCTATTTCCTTCGGCTCAAGAGTTGCAGATGACTTGGTATAGTGTAGTGAAACTGGCACAGTCGCTGTACCGAGAAAAGCCGGGGATGGATCCCTTTCGGCCAACGCAAGCCACTCCGATCGATAACTTCTTCTTGGCTGGTAGCTATACGGCGCAGGATTATATTGATAGCATGGAAGGAGCCACTCTCTCTGGACAACAAGCCGCCGCTGCAATTTTGGCCAGTGCCGATCGCCTGCAACCAGCTTTAGCTAGCTCCTAGTTCTCTTTTATTTGTGAACCTCTTAATATGTCTGAATGGATTGAGCATACTGTCCAAGTTGAACTAGCAGTTCCGATCGATCATGTCTGGAACCTATGGTCGAATCTAGAGTTAATGCCCACTTGGATGAAGTGGATTGAATCAGTCCAGATTTTAGAAGATAATCCTGACCTATCTCGCTGGAAACTGGCGACCAATACCCTAGAATTCACCTGGCTATCGAGAATTATCAAAACTACTACCAACCAAATCATTCAGTGGGAATCGGTCGATGGTTTGCCAAATCGCGGCGCTATCCGCTTTTACGACCGCGAAACTAGTAGTATTGTAAAGCTGACGGTCGGCTACTCGGTGCCCGGTTTCTTGGCACTGCTCATGGATAATGGCTTTATTCGCAAAGCAGTAGAATCGACACTACAAGCTGATTTAGATCGCTTTAAAGTCTATGCTCTGAGTAGCCAACAACAGCCCTAAATATATGGGCAGGGAACTTTAGCCACAAGCTTGGAGTCCCTGCGGAAGAGTTCACGCATCGCCCAAGACTGACTATGAAATCCAAATCACTATTGCTAGCTACTTTTGTTTTGTCATGGGGAGCACAGCCCTCTTTGTTGTTAGCAACTAGCCCCCACGCAGTGGAAACAGTCACCTGTGACGTCTTAGTAGCAGGAAGTGGTTTGAGCGGAACGGCCACGGCTTATGAAGGTTTGCTAGCAGGTAAAACAGTCTGCATGACAGAGATTACCGACTGGATCGGTGGTCAGGTTTCGGCACAGGGTACCTCAGCGTTAGACGAACGACCGACCCAACGCAAACAGGGATTTTTTCCGAGAGGTTATAAAGAATTTCGCCAGGGCATCAAAGACTATTATGGCCAGCTCAATCCCGGCGACTGCTGGGTAAGCGAGTCTTGCTTTATGCCAGAAGCTGGTCACCAGATTTTGACTAAAATGCTGGCGGCAGCGGCGATGAAGGGACAGGGGAAATTAAAGTGGTTTCCGAACACCGTGCTCAAAGACCTCAAAATCGCCAAAAAAGGCCGAGGCCAGCAAATTGTGTCGGCGATCGCCATTCAACACAGTCCCCAACCGGGCACCGCCCCCCTCAACACCAAGCCCCTCTCTCAGACTATTACCGATACTTACGCTTACAATGATTCGGCTCAGTTTCACAAAAAAGTAATTCAATTTGTCCCGATTAAGCGCCAGCAAAAAGCCGCCGACTGGTATGTGGTAGAAGCCACTGAAACTGGTGAATTAATTGGCTTGGCCAATGTGCCCTACCGCTTAGGTCTCGATCCCCAAAGCTATACCGAACCTTCGGCAGCTGGCTCAGTCGCCGATCCTTACTGCACCCAGGGCTTTACTTACCCCTTCGCAATGCAAACTACCGATCGTCCACAGCCGCAGATAGAACCCAGCTTTTATCAGCAGTACGCCCCTTACTATAGCTATGAAAAACAAAAGCTAGCAGATTTTGGCTTGGTCTATAGCTATCGCCGAATTCTGGGTACTGGTAAGGGTCAGAAAGTTAAGTTTGGGAATATCGGCTACACGGCTCCAGCGACGGGTGATATTTCGATGCAAAATTGGACGTGGGGCAATGACTATCGCCCGGGTAGCGCCCAAGACAACTTGATTTTGGATCAGACCCAATTACAAGCTAGCGGTCAACTACAACCGGATGGCTGGCAAGGCGGCTTACGAGCCGAGACGCTGCGTAAAGGGGAAGAGATTGCCCAAGGTTTTTATTATTGGCTAGTAGCTGGCACCAGCGATCGATACGCCCTAGCCGATCCCTTGGCACCGGGCAGCTGGCGAAAAACTACCAACCTCAATCAGCGCTTCCTACAGGGGCTAGGATCACCGATGGGAACTGCCCATGGTCTTTCTAAATATCCTTACATTCGCGAAGGACGACGGATTATTGGGCGGCCCAGCTTTGGCTACAGAGCCGGATTCATGGTGAATGAAGTAGATATTTCCCGGAATGATCTATGGACACCAGCCCGCATTCTCAGTTTGTCGGTAGCCGATCGACGTTCACTGGGTGCAACACTGGCTGGCGCTGAGGCGATCGATCGGGTTGCTGACCCCGACGTACAAACTGAGCTGAATCAACGCCAACGAGCAACAGTTTATCCAGATGCGGTGGGTATTGGACATTACGCGATCGACTTCCACCCCTGCCTGCAAAATAGTCCGGTAGAGACTGTCAATAATCAGGAACGAGCTGGTGGTCGCAACGGTGAGGGTCAGGCTTATCCGTTTCAGATTCCGCTGCGCGCCATGATTCCCCAGAAAATCGACAATATGCTGGTAGCCGGGAAGAGTATTGCGACTAGCCATGTGGCCGCAGCAGCTTACCGGGTGCATTCTTTTGAGTGGTCGGTGGGGGCAGCTGCTGGTACGACGGCGGTCTTTGCCTTAGAGAAGGGCGTCATGCCCTATGAGTTGGTGCAAAATTTGCCAAAGCCAGCGCCGCTATTACAAGCATTGCGCCAGCGCCTAGAGTTTCAAAACAATCCCACAATGTTTCCAGGTACTTCTATTTTTAATAGCAACTGGAAAGACTGGAAGTAGTGCCGAGTTCAGGTCTAAATTTTCAGCTTTAAGGATTAACTTGACCGGACAGATAGCGATACCAATCAACGGCGATCGATACATCGGTAAAAGGAATACTGGCTTTGGAATTGGTTTTGAGGAAGAGATCGATCGCAATAGACTTACCGCGATCGGGCATAGTTGGGTCATCCAGCCCAAAAGACCCACCATCAATACACAGTTTGATTTCCTGCACATTAGATATTTGGACAGATTGCAAATCGATCGGCTCAGTCCGCGTCGGCTTACCCCAAGTCAATTCATCGCCCTTCTGACCCAACGCCGCGTAAATATCATACTTATACCTGTCGAACTGCCCCGCCCAGCGTTCATAGGCTTGCAACTTTTGGTACTCATTCCAACCCGCCCAAGCCAGCCAGAAAAATGCTACGAGTAACGGCAGCCACATTAATCCACGTTGCATCGACATCTCCAGTTAAGAATTTTCTGCCCACAGAATTGAAACATCATACTGATGAAACACTCGATCGGCGCTTACAATTACCATACCTTCAATAACGGGTAGTGCCCTGAAGGGTAGGATAAAATTAAAGAGGTAATTCTTGATAAATT
>CAXTSZ010000009.1:0-66065 GCA_964247125.1 uncultured bacterium | reverse complement strand
ACAAGCGATCGCCGATGGGTTTAATACGCCAAGTGATTACGTCTTAGCTCTCATTCTCCGCGAACAAGAGCGATTAACCCAAAAAGAGCGCGTTGAATCCTTGTTAATTGAAGGATTGAATAGTGGCGCAGCTATAGAAGTAACAGATGATTGGTGGAGCCAGCAACACATTAATCTCGATCGGCTAAGAGATCAGATCGAGGAAGGTGCGATAGTTCGCGCAGAAAGAGATTTAGTTCTTGTGGAAGAATTGAGAATTTGAGATCGATTGTTTATGGTCGATCGCATAGCGTAGGCGAAGACTAATCGTGGTTGAGTGAGGGTGAGGCTCGATCGATCTAAAACTGTGGCTTGATATAAAGTTGCCAAATCTCTTTCACTTGCGCTGCGTCAATATCAGAAATAGTTCCAAGCTTGCCCAAAATTAAAGACTGCTCCAAGCAATCCAGCCGAGACAATCGAACAGTCGAAGCAACTCGTAAACCACTTCCTTGCCAATCATTAAGCATCGAATCAGTCTTGGTACGTGGCAACACTGATGTCACCAATGCAACAATGGCATCATTTCCATCTGTCCACAGTACCAGTACAGGGCGTTTCTTGGATGACAACCCATTGGTAAAAGGAATATCAGCAATCCAAAATTCACCTGGTTGGATAGTCATCGTAAAGACCCTCATCTTCTGGCGCGTAACCATTAAGAAAAGCTTGATGGTTGCGAATCGATAGAGTTACCGAAGTTTCGACTAAAGGCTGAATTGTCACCACCCAACGTCCAACACCGATACTATCTACCAAACTATCCGGTAAAGAAAGTTTTTCACCAGTCTGTAGTTCTACTTCGTAGCTAAGATTTAAAACTTTGCCGTTCATTGGCTCCTCGCAGGTATTTGAATCCTTTTCATATTTTATCCTGCCGACCAATAGTTGGACTAAAATCAGTGAAAGCGATCTCTGGGTACGTGGCAACGCTGATGCCACCAATGCGACAATCACACCATTTCCATCTCGGTAACTGCCACCATGACCTTTGCTCATTATTTATCCAGTAAAAAAAGGCAGGTCTAAGACCTGCCTTCTACACAACTAATTACTCAAAAATTAAGCCATCTTACCCATTTGGGCAGCTACTTCTTCAGCAAAGTTGGATTCTTCCTTCTCAATGCCTTCACCCAAAATAAAGCGAGTGAAACGTCGCACAGAGATACCACCACCCAGTTGTTTGGCATTCTGAGTTAACAGCTCGTCTACCGTCACACCTTGATCTTTAATGTAAGGCTGATCGACTAAGGTCATTTCCTTCAGGCGTTTGTCAATCCGACCCTGAACGATTTTTTCTTTGATGCTGTCTGGTTTCCCAGCCAAATCATCGCGACCCATTTCCATTTCTTTTTCTTTAGCAGCGATATCTGCGGGAATAGCTGCCACGTTGATGTATTCAACATTAGGACAAGCCGCCACTTGCATAGCCAGATTCCGAGCCAAGCCCTTGAATTCAGCATTATCGGCCACTGATGCTGCGTCGGTACCAAGTTCAATTAGAACTCCTACCCGACCACCAGTGTGAATGTAGCAATCAATCACACCAGTTGAGTCAGCAGCCAATTGATAGTTGGCTAACCGCCGAATATTGAGGTTTTCACCCAATGTGGCGATCGATCGAGTGAGAGCTTCACCGACTTTAACATCTGGGGTATCGGCGTAAGGCTGATCCAAGAGAGCAGCTACATCATTAGCGGTAATCGCTTGCGCGGCTAATTTTTGTACCAATACTTTGAAGGCATCATTCCTGGCTACAAAGTCGGTCTGACAGTTGACTTCTAGTAGTACGCCCGCCTGACCATCGGCTTGGATAAAATTATCTACCAAACCTTCGGCTGTCACGCGATCGCTCTTTTTCCCAGCCGCAATCATTCCTTTCTGACGCAACCATTCAGATGATTTGATGATGTCACCATCATTTTCATTCAGCGCCTTTTTGCAATCCATCATCCCGGCACCAGTCTGCTGGCGCAGTTCTTGAACCATCTTTGCAGTAATTTCAGCCATATTGTTTGTTAGGAGTTGATTAGGAGCAAAACAGAAAAGTTTAGGGTTACCAAACTATCCTTCACTTTCACCTTCGCTGACAGCGCCAACTTCGTCTTCGAAGTCTTCTTCTGCATAATCCGCATACTCATCTTCGGTATCGAGCTGACCATGGCGACCTTCATAGACCGCATCAGCTAGTTTACCTAAAATTAGTTTAACGGAACGAATGGCATCATCATTAGCCGGAATTGGTACATCTACGATGTCTGGATCGCAATTGGTATCTAGTAAAGAGACGATCGGGATGTTTAGCTTTTGGCACTCTAACATGGCGTTATATTCCCGGCGTTGATCGACTACGATCACGATGTCTGGAATTTTGCGCATGTTTTTGATGCCACCCAGATATTTCTGAAGCTTAAACATTTCCCGCCGCAGCACAGAAGCTTCTTTCTTGGGCAATAGATCCAAGGCGCCACTTTCTTCGCGTCGTTCTAGATCTTTCAAGCGATCGACCCGACCTTTGATCGTCGTCCAGTTAGTGAGCATACCCCCCAACCACCGTTGGTTGATAAAAGAAGCCCCACAACGGGTGGCTTCTTGGGCGATAATAGTGGCAGCTTGGCGCTTGGTACCTACAAACAAAAAGCGCTTGCCTTGCTCGGATGCCGTGCGCATATAATCGTAAGCATCTTCCATCAGCTGGGCGGTCTGCACCAAGTCAATGATGTGGACACCATTGCGAGAGGTGAAGATGTAGGGAGCCATCTTGGGATTCCAGCGGCGGGTTTGGTGCCCAAAGTGAACACCCGACTCCATCATTTGCGCGAGAGATACTACAGCCATATTAATTTTTTATTCCTTCCGGGTTTATCCTCCATCTGAGTGCATTTCTGTGGTTCAGAAACACCCGAAATCTCAGATGTGCGAATTTTTAGACAACTTTTCTAGAATATCAAATTATAGGGAAATTAAGCAATCCCTAATTTCCAACTGATACTATAGATTTACCCACTGTCATGAACGGCCAAAGCATATGAAGAATAATGATTCCGCTGTCTTACTAGAGATCAATTGGGAGCGTCTGCATCAAATTTCTGATGCCGACTCTGAATTTGAACTAGAACTGTTGAACATGCTGGCCGTGGATATGGAAGAACAGCTCGTCGCTTTACAGGTAGCGATCGAGGGGCAAGATGCCGAACAGCTCAAGCATTTGGCTCATTACATCAAGGGTGCTGCTGCTAACGTGGGCGTAAACTCGATCAGTGCGATCGCGCAAAATATCGAAGAAACTGCTATCACTCAGCAGTTTTCCGATGCTAGTCAGCTCCTATTGCTCTTAACTGACCAGCAACAACAATTTTCAGCTTACTTACAACAACAATAAAAAAACCTCCTCCCGACCGGAGCAGGTTTTTTATTGCTAAAACTTGCCAAATTATTTAGTTTTTGCCGGAGCTGGAGTACTACCAGCAGGTGGAATGGCGCTACCAGCAGCCTTGGGATCAACCACAGCGACGTTGCCAGTCACTTTCAACGTGCCATCTGGTTGCACTTGCCAAATGTCATAACTGCCGATGACATCGCCATTTTCATCAATATCGACATTGCCACTAGCACCTTCGTAATTGATTTTTTTACCTGCTTTGACCATCGCCAAGGCGGTGCAGATATCGGAAACTTTTTCACCATCTCCACTTGATACTTCCCGGATTTTGCTTTGAATGCCTACCCCCGTATTAGCTTTAGCTGCCTGCGCCGCCAGCATCATTAAAGCGCCAGCGTCCCAGGACTGGGCTAAATAGGGAGTGAACGGCTTGCCAGTGGCTTTCCAGGCCGCCTCAAAATCTTTGAAGGCGGTGCCATTAGCTCCGGGCACTGTCCCAATGGCACCAGCCAAGATAAATTTGCCATCGGCACTTTTGCCCACTTTGGTGGGAAAGTCGTTGGAGTAGCCTGCATCTGGAAACAACAACTGCACGCCTTTGCTAAAACCCTGTGAATAAGCTTCTTTGATGATTAATGGTCCAGTTTCATCTGGGTAGACGATCGCCGCCACGGCTTGAGGCTTACCTGCAAAGACAGCTTTCACTTCAGAGGCAAAAGAGGCGGCTTTGGGGTCATAATGGACTGGATTCGCTTCATTGGTAACGGTGCCGCCCAGTTTTTTGAAAGCGGTCACAAATTCTTTCTCGAAGCCTACGCCGTAGTCATTGTTAATCGCGATCGTCGCCACCGTTCGGATCCCCTTGTCGAAGGCCAGCTTGGCCAGAGCTGGAGCCTGATGCACATCGGAGGGTGCCGTCCTTGCCCAAAATCCTTGGTATTTACCTTCTTTAGCTTTCTGGGTAAAAACGGGACTAGTACTGCCCGGTGAAATCAACATAACTTTGTTTTTTACGGCCACTGAGGCCGCTGCAGTCGAGACCCCACTAGAAAAGGAGCCGACCACGCCCGCCACTTTGTTCAGCTCGGTCAATTTGGTCATCCCGGCAACACCTTGATCCGGCTTACTTTGATCATCTTCGGAAACTACTGTCACCGGTTGGCCATTCACGCCACCGCAGGCATTGGCTTTTGAGACTACCAACTTGACGGCTTCGGGCAGGGGGGCGGCGATCGAAGCGACATCGCCAGTAGCCGAAAGGAGCGTCCCAATTTTCAATCCTTCTGGGCTGTTGGTGCTGGCCGTACTAAGACTACCGGTTGGGGGTTTCACGGTTTTATCTTCACAACTAGTTAGCAAGCTACTACCCAGACTAGCGATCGCCAAAAATGCTACTAGTGTCGATTTATTATTCATCACAATCCAACTCCTCATCACTTAAAATTTACGCTCACAAGAGCGCCACCTCATTGTAGACATGTCTGGGATGCATTAGTGCTGCTAGAATGAAGCAGTACTAAGTTACTATCAATCATGGCTAAACAACCGCGCTCTATCTATGCCTGTAATGTTTGCGGCGGTGAGTCTGGCCAATGGTTTGGCAAATGTCCGGCTTGCGGCACCTTCAACTCTTTGGTCGAGCAACTACCGGTGGCGGTGAAAACTAGCGGTGGCCGGACAGTCAGCCGCTCGACGAACACCAGTCCGCCGCAATCGCGCACGGCAGTGACTTTCACCCAAATTAGTGATAGCCCTGAGCAGCGGTGGAGTTCTGGCTATGTGGAGTTCGATCGCGTATTAGGCGGTGGGTTAGTCCCTGGTTCTTTGGTGTTAATTGGTGGCGATCCTGGGATTGGGAAATCGACGCTGCTATTACAAACGGCTAGCAAATTAGCGCAGAAGCAGCGCGTATTATACGTCTGTGGCGAAGAATCAGGGAAACAGATCAAGCTGCGCGCTGCCCGCTTGGGAGTGGATGTCAATAATCCTGATGCCCAGTTGTATGTCTTGGCCGAAACAGATATGGATGAAATCATTCAAGAAATCAATTCCCTCCAACCCCAAGTTGCGATTATTGATAGTATTCAGACGGTCTATTTGCCGAACCTTACTTCGGCAGCGGGTTCGGTGGCACAGGTGCGGGAATGTACGGCTTCTTTAATGCAAATTGCCAAGCGCCAAGATATCAGCATGTTCTTGGTGGGTCATGTCACCAAAGAAGGCGCGATCGCTGGTCCCAAGGTACTGGAGCATCTGGTGGACACCGTGCTGTACTTTGAGGGTGATCGGTTTGCCGTCCATCGGTTATTGCGATCGGTCAAAAATCGGTTTGGGGCCACCCACGAAATTGGAGTATTTGAAATGGTCGACCAAGGACTGGTGGAAGTGACCAATCCTTCGCAGCTGTTTTTGGGCAACCCGGAAGATCAATCCTCCGGTACTGCTGTGGTAGTAGCTTGTGAGGGTACCAGACCATTGCTCGTAGAACTCCAAGCTTTAGTCAGCCCCACTAGCTATCCTTCGCCCCGTCGCTCATCGACGGGCATTGATTACAACCGACTGGTGCAAGTACTAGCCGTGCTAGAGAAACGAGTGGGTATTCCTTTATCCAAGCTAGATGCTTATCTATCAGTCGTCGGTGGCTTAAATGTGAATGAACCAGCGGTTGATCTAGGCATGGCGATCGCCATCGTCGCCAGTTTTCGGGATTTAGTGGTGGCGCCGCAGACAGTCATGATTGGAGAAGTAGGATTAGGTGGCCAGATCCGACCAGTCTCCCAGCTGGAGCTACGACTCAAAGAAGCAGTCAAGCTGGGCTTTAAGAGAGCGATCGTGCCCAAAGGCCCAGCCGTCCCCCACGTCCCCGGTTTAGAAATCATCCCGGTTGGTAAATTAATTGAGGCGATTGTGGCGGCTTTACCGATCGGTAATTGACCAGATATTTGAGGAATGCGCTAGGATTTTGCTGTTATCCCTCAACCTTTTTCGGTAAAAATTATGGCAGCAGAAACCATTACGCCAGCGATTAGCGATCGCATTTGCAAGCATATGAACGATGACCATGCCTCGGCGGTTTTGGTCTATGCCCAAGTTTATGGTCAAGCTCCCCAGGCTCTCCAAGCCCAGATGACCTCGATCGATCCCCACGGCATGAATCTGGCAGCCCAAATTGATGGTACTACCCAAAATTTACGGGTGGAGTTCGATCGAGAACTCACAGACTCGGAAGATGCTCACCAAATGTTAATCCAAATGATTAAGACGGCCAGAGCCAAGTAAGCTCGCCACTAAATTTAGTCGTGCATGGCCGATATTACTTGCCGCACCGTTGCAACATCTGGAATAGTAGTTTTACCACTAGGTGAAGCGATGCCAAAGGCTTGTAAATCGGCATCTACCATTAAATGAACCAACTCTGTAAAGGTTACCGATGGCTGCCAGCCCAGCTTTTCTTGAGCCTTCCGGGGATCCCCAATTAGTAATTCCACTTCGGCTGGTCGCAAGTAACGCGGATCGAATTCTACGTAATCCTGCCACTGCAAATTCACATAATTGAAAGCTTCGTCTAAGAACTCTTTGATGGAATGAGTCTCCCCAGTGGCGACCACATAGTCATCAGGATGATCCTGCTGCAACATCAGCCACATAGCTTCCACATAATCTTTGGCATAACCCCAGTCGCGCTTGGAATCTAAATTCCCCAAAAAGAGCTTGTCTTGCTTTTTGGCCACAATTTTAGCGATCGCCCGCGTAATTTTTCTAGTGACAAAGGTTTCCCCCCGGCGCGGACTTTCATGGTTAAACAAAATACCATTGCAGCCAAAAATCTTGTAGGATTCGCGGTAGTTAATAGTCTGCCAATGGGCAAAGAGCTTGCCACAAGCATAAGGGCTGCGGGGATAGAAAGGAGTTGTTTCCGACTGCGGTACTTCTTGGACTAATCCATACATCTCGGAAGAACCAGCTTGATAAAAGCGAATTTGTTCGCCAGTCCGCTGCTCATAATCCCGAATTCCTTCCAAAATCCGCAGCGCGCCCATCGCGACTGTATCCACAGTGTACTCGGGAGCATCAAAGCTCACCCGCACATGAGACTGCGCGCCCAAATTGAAAAACTCTTGGGGCTTAACCTGTTCTAAAATTCGACGAATGGTCACCCCATCAGTCAGATCGCCGTAGTGTAAAAACAGTCTAGCTCCTGCCGTGTGCGGATCTTGATAGATATGATCAATCCGATCGGTATTAAAAGTTGATGTCCGACGAATGATGCCATGTACTTCATAACCCTTAGACAACAGCAATTCTGCCAAATAAGAACCGTCTTGGCCAGTGATACCAGTGAGCAGAGCGCGTTTAGTCATAACTTAAAATCGTGTGAATTAATCTCCAGCTAATTTTACCCGATTGAATGGTTTCGCTAACATTGTCATCCTGGTTGGTATAACAGAATACGTTCTTGGTGTCATGTCAAAAAAACCGGCTCTCATCCACATGAGCTATGATAAATGCTGATTCAGTATCGATTTACCCCAGCGCTGTTTATGTACGTTGTCGAATTAGTTTTAAGAAATGTCACCATGCCCATCTCTGTGCAGCGCAAAGAAACCGCTGCTGCTGATAGCCTCTACGCTGAGGTGTTAAGTGCCATCAAGTCTAACCAGCCTGGACATTTACTGGAGTTGACCTGCGAGCAGCAGACCGATAAAAAAGCCGCAGTATTTGTGAGTGATATTGCCGCTGTCCAAACCTATAACAAATCTAGCACTCCCGCAACTGGCCGGGCGGCAGGCTTCGCAGCGGCTTAAGCTGATGGGTGCAGGAACCTTGAGCGACACGCCCAATGCCGCGATCGACATTCAAAATTTATCTTTTAGCTGGCCTTCCGGTGTGTCGGTACTACAAGACTGTTCGCTAACCGTCCCACCGGGTGAGCTGTGGATGCTGCTGGGTACCAATGGCAGTGGTAAATCTACGTTATTACGAATCATCGCTGGTTTGTTTCCGCCCACTGCTGGTCGCATGCAGATAGAGGGGAAAATTGGCTTTGTCTTACAAAATCCTGATCACCAACTAGTGATGCCCAGTGTGGGTGCCGATATTGCTTTTGGCCTAGTCAATGAGCATCTTTCCTACCCAGAAGTGCGCCAGCGGGTCAGGGAGTCGCTAGCAGCGGTGAATCTCGAACACTTGATCCGCCGACCAATCTACGCTCTCAGTGGTGGCCAAAAACAGCGAGTAGCGATTGCCGGGGTCATTGCCCAGCGCAGCGCAGTTTTGCTATTTGACGAACCGACGGCGCTGCTAGACCCAGATGCTCAGTTAGATTTGGTGGCGCAAGTCCGGGATCTAGTGAAAAGCAGGGGCTTGGCCGCGCTGTGGGTCACGCACCGCTTAGAAGAACTTGATTATTGCGACGGGGCGTTTTTACTAGAAAATGGTAAATTAGTCGATCGCGGTGCGCCGGATCGGTTACGGCAAAGATTAATTAATGTGGGGAAATAGCCATGCTGTTTAGCGAGATTGTCAGCAAATTGGGTACGACAGTATCTAGCCATAGCTCTGCTACCGATCCAGAGATTACCGGATTATCGCCGATCGATCAGCCCCAGGCTGGTACTCTAAGCTACATTGAAAACGCCAAATTTGCTAAAGCGATCGCGAACACTCCAGTCACGGCACTCGTTTTACCTCAAAATGACGTAATCATTGCCCAAGCTACCGCGCGTGGTCTAGCCTGGCTGGCCGCCCCCGATCCACGTCTGCTATTTGCCCAGGTGATCGGTCTTTTCTATCAACCATTTCAGCCCACTGCGGGGATTCATCCCAGTGCCGTGCTCGATGCTGCTGTGCAGCTAGGCCAAGATGTATATATTGGTGCCCACGTAGTTATTCAAGGTCGGGTGACTATTGGCGATCGCACAGTCATTCATCCCAATGTGGTGATCTATCCCGATGTGGAAATTGGTGCTGACACTGTTTTACACGCTAACTGCACCATCCATGAGCGCAGTCGGATTGGTCAACGCTGTGTTGTTAATAGTGGCACAGTGGTAGGTGCCGAAGGTTTTGGTTTTGTGCCCACAGCGACTGGCTGGTTTAAAATGCCCCAATCGGGTTACACCATCTTGGAAGATCAGGTAGAAATTGGTTGCAATAGTTCGATCGATCGGCCAGCTGTGGGGGAAACACGCATTGGTCGTGATACCAAACTAGATAACTTAGTACATATTGGTCATGGTTGTCACATTGGTAGTAACTGTGCGATGGCGGCACAGGTGGGACTGGTTGGTGGGGTAACGGTGGGGAATCAGGTACTGATTGGTGGTCAGGTAGGAGTTGCGAACAAAGTAACCATCGGCGATCGCGCCATGGTTTCTCCCAAAACTGGTATTCATAGTGATGTCGATGCTGGTACGGTGGTTTCTGGTTACCCAGCAGTACCGCACAAAGTATGGCTCAAAACAGCGGCACTCCTAAATCGGCTACCAGAAATGTATCAAGCATTTAAAAAGCTGCAAAACTAAGCCACCTTAAATTAGTTCAGATAAATTAGCTCAGACTACCCGCAAGACCACTGCTGTCATATCATCGCTTTGATCTTGCTTATCCCCCGCAAATGTCTGGATTTTAATAAAAACATTGTCAATAATTTCTTGAGAATGTTGATATTTCTGGCAGGCATCAATGAAAGCTGCTTGTAAATTTTCTTCGTCAAAGCGCTCTCCATTTTGGTTGGCGGCATCAGTGAGACCATCCGTATAGTACATAAGCACGTCGCCAGATTCTAGCTGAATTTGACTTTCACCATAGGTGGTTTCTGGATCGAGACCAATGAGCATCCCCGGGGTATCCAGAATTGCTAGACCAGGGCTAGTAGCGCGCCACAAGAGAGGAGGGTTGTGAGCAGCATTACTGTAACTGAGTACCCGAGTGGTTGGATCGTACTCGGAGTAGAACAAAGTCACGAAACGACTGGAATTTTCCAGATCGATATACATCACTCGGTTCAAATGCTGCAAAATCTGAGCCGGCGAGTTGCCGTTTAAGACTTCGGCGCGCAGCATCCCCCGGGTCATGGTCATGATCAAGCCCGCTGGTACACCTTTGCCCATTACGTCGCCAATAGTAATGCTCCACTTGTTATGTCGATCGAGCTGCTGATTGCCACTACTCAGCCGATCGTAGTTGGCCGGAATAAAATCATAGTAATCGCCACTCACCCGATTAGCATTTTGGTAACAAGCAGTTACTTCCACACCAGGAATATCGGGACATTGCCGGGGCAGTAGCCGCTCTTGAATTTCGGCACCAATCTCTACTTCGCGATTTAACAGATCGCGACGGCGCAGTTCAATGGTTAGTTCATCGTTGATCACGGCTACCGCCGTTTGGTCCGCCACAATTTGTAAGAGTTTCTGTCGATCGCTACTCCAGGCATAGTCAGGACTCTCACTAAAAACATATAAGCAGCCTCGTTCACCATCATCCATGACAATTTTCACGGCAAAGAAGCTAATGCGGTCTTCTCGCCCGAGCTGGAGGAGATTTTTTTGCAGTTCGGACTCAAATTCTGGCCAGTACAGAGATTTGCCTTCTCGATCGCTCAGCGTCGTCAAAATCTGACTGAGAGACTGGTCAATACTGCGGGTGACCTGTTCGCAGTTAGTCTTACTCCGGCAGTAGAATTCGTGTACTGGCGGCTGACCATTTTTCCGGAAAAGGACGACTAAACCAGCATCCGCATCGGTGATCCGCGTGATCATGGATGGCAGTATTTCTAGATACTGCTTCAAGTTCTTAAAATTGCGGAGAGCAAATCCCAAGGATTCTAGAATGACATGAATTTTTTCTTGCTTTTGGTTAGCCAAGTTGGCAACTGGCTCCTGTAAATCTAGAACTGGATCGATCGCTATTGCTAATGAAATATCAGCAGTGGGAAAAGGTAAAGACATAAAAATCACTGATCTGCCTAGCAGCCTACAACATATTCGCAGTTTTCGGGTAGTGTTAACTGTTCGCCATTGGTGAGCCTTAGCTACCCAAGAGTGCTTCCACAAACTCATAACTAGAGAAGGGGCGTAAATCTTCAATTCCTTCCCCAGCGCCAATAAACCTAATTGGTAAACCTAGTTGCTGGACGACAGCTAGGGCGACACCCCCCTTGGCGGTACCATCGAGCTTCGTGAGTACTACACCACTGAGCTTCGCTGCGGCGGCAAACACCTGGGCTTGCCGTAAACCGTTTTGGCCGAGGGTGGCATCCAACACCAGCAGCGATTCAATTTGAGCGTCACCAGCTTGTTTATCAATGATGCGACGCATTTTACCTAGCTCATCCATCAGATTCTTTTTATTCTGGAGACGACCAGCCGTATCGACGAGTAACAATTCGGTATTACGCGCTTTGGCGGCAGTAATGGCATCGAAAACCACGGCGGCGGGGTCAGTATTCTGGCCAGGATTGGCAATAACTTCAATATCACTGCGCTGCCCCCAAACTTTTACTTGATCAACAGCTGCTGCGCGGAAAGTATCAGCAGCCGCAATTAGGCAGCGATAGCCAGAGGTTTTGCTCATATGAGCGAGCTTGCCAATGGTGGTAGTCTTGCCGACCCCATTTACCCCAGTTAGTAGCCAGATGTTCAAGACATCTTTGGTGGGCATGAAGTCGATCGCATAATCTTGCCGAAAAGGTTGATCGAGTAAATCGCGCAGAATTTGTTTGAGGTAGGCGATCGCTTCGGCTGGTGGTAAAGTCTCTGTGCGCAGCTTCTCCTGTAGCAGACCAACAATATAGTCGGTGGCCTCAATGCCCACATCTGCTTGTAAGAGCAATGTTTCGATCGCCACTACGGCATCAGCATTCAAGGGACCTTGACCAATCAGCGCTTTGACTTGATTGACTAAGCTGAGGCGGGTTTTATTCAAACCCTGGCGCAGTTTTTTCAGCCAGTCAATTTCTGCGCGAGAGACCTCTGCGGGACTACGGCCTTGATCGGCCAAAACTTTAGCTGACCACAAAAAGTCCTCATCTAGGACAATTTCTTCCTCTACTGGTGCCGCGATCGATTGTTCTTTAAGCGCCGCCAATCGTTCTTGAGCAGTGCCTGCCCTGGCCCAAGCTGGTTGATGCTCATCTAGGGGCAGGGTAGCCGCCAGCTCCGCATCGCTCGGGGCAGCTAATGGTAATGGTGGAATTATTTCTGGCACAGCCTGTTGCTGCTTGATATTTTGGTAAGCAGCTTTGGCCCAAGCCAAAGTATCAGAATCATCAGTGAGTCTGGCCTCTGGTGGAGCCAGCAGCTCTACTACTTCCTCCTCTGTACTTTGCTCTTCTACACTGGGAGCCACCGCTGCTGGCTCCTCTGGTGGGGAGTTATTAAATTGGCGGCGGAACCAGTTGAATACCATAAAAATAAACTAATTGTGTAAAAAGAGCTATCATAGCCGATTACTGCCGGGGCTTCGCCGACAATTGGTTATCCAATGCCTTTTCCAACACTGGCCTTCAGCGCGTCGCTGACTTTACGCAAGACACCGTTAATAAAACGATGACTCTCATCGTCGCTGTAGCGTTTAGCTAGTTCGATCGCCTCATTAATCGCAATTCTGTCTGGCAAAGCCAGATACTTAATTTCGACCACAGCAATACGCAAAATATCTTGGTCAATCTTGGCCAGACGGCGCAGTTGCCAATCCACCATATGACTGCCGAGCAGATTATCAATCTCTACTTTATGCTGGGCGATGTTGACCAAAATATCTAAAGCATATTGCTGAACTTCTGCTTGATTGGTTAACTGAATAAATTCGGGCATTTGAAGCGAATGGCCGAGGCGGTTGATTACCGACTGGGTTAACTCCAAACTCTCTTGCAGCATCGTGCGGGCACTCTGTACATCGCTGGCCCGCGTTTCACTGTGTAGTAGTCGTTCATGACTGCGCTGTAGTTCGGCCGTAGCTGTTTCCAAACTTTCCTCCGCCTCGGTGCGCAGGGTACGAATGGCCGCTAATATCAATTGTGACAGCTGTTGACTAGCAATTTTCTCGGGAGAGCTAGGCAGTTGGGAAAGTCCCAGCAAAGCTAGTTCACGCGCAATTTCACGGGGTTTCATGTTGGGAGAGATTTAGGAGGCGGTCAATTCTAGCACTTATAGTTCATCTCCGGTCACTGCGATCGGATCTTTCTCTGGCACCGTCGATAGTGACGGGCTATAGACAGCTGGTATCAATACATTCGGTGAACTCATCCCCGGACTGACTATCCCACCAGAAACAATCACCTTAAAAGCATCCTCTACCGACATAGATAAATTCACGACATCCTGGGCTGGTATCACTGCATACCAGCCAGTAGTCGGATTAGGAGTAGTTGGTATGAATAAATTCAGCATCGGTTCAGCCATTTGCAGCTGAATTTCACTGTTCAATGGACCAGTCACAAAAGCCAAGGCCCAGATCCCGCGACGCGGATATTCCACTAGTACCACTTGCCGAAATCGATTACCAGAATCCTTGAGTAAAGTTTCTAGGAGCTGTTTGAGGGTTTTGTATACCGAGCCAGCCAGCGGGATCGCTTGCAGCAGACGTTCGCCCACATCAAGTAGCCATTTGCCCGCAATATTCCTAGTGATGAGGCCAATGAGGAGAATAGACAGCAATGGTACAAAAAGACCCACCAGCAGATTTAGGACATTGACTAAAATAGGGTTCAAACCATCAAAAGGATTGATTTGATTAGGGATCTTAGTCAGAACATTAATAACCCAACTGGTGACATTAATTGTTAGCCAAATAGTGGTAGCTAAAGGAATAACTACTAACAGTCCAGCAATTAAATCGTTTTTTAAGTCCTGACGAAAGCGCTGGAACACGTTTGGTAAACTCCCCTGCAAGATTTAGTCAATTTTTCGGCACGAAAATGCTTCAATATCTTTAGTTTTAGAGCTTCTTGCCGGATGTTGCAAGCTTTTATGGTTTATGACGCAAGCCTGTGAAGCCAATAAAAATATGCCCCGCCGCTAGGAGCAGACTAAATAGACTAGCCCGAATGCCCGTTTTAAACAAATTAGCATTCACCTGATTGGTAGCAGATTGGCGTTCTTCGCTAATCCGACTCATGCTACGGGTCATTTCCTTCTTGCGTTCGGCCGGATCGCTGCTCAGTTTTTCGTACAAGGCTTTTTCGCGGTTGAGAAGATTCAAGTCATTACCTTGAAATTGACCGCTCTTAATTTGCTGCTCTAGTTCGGCAATCCGTTGCTGAGACTTGGTTTTGTCCTCGAGAATACCAAATGCTGTTTTGATTTTCTCCTCCTCTTTGCCGACACCCTGATTGATTTGATCGAATCCTTTATCGCGTAAGTTGTTGGCAACCAAAATCTGAAAAGGGATGACAGCTAGGTACACCACTCCAAAAATGGTGGAGATCAATGCACTCCAGAAAAACCAGTTCTTGTTCCCACCCCGACTGGATTCCTTAGAAATTGTCTCAATCCAATGACCAACTGTTAAAAAGACTATTCCCACCAAGGAAAAGAAACCGCGATTGAGCAATTCTGCTCCAGTAGCAGCCCACCAAGTGATATCACTCAGTTGGTAAGGTAAGGTGGCCAAGAGGACATTGATGACTGTGGACAAAAGCATGACCAGGCCAGCTGTTTTAAAGGCCAGTGATGTCACTAAACTACTATTGAATTGCATGGGCGTTTTGAGAGATAGATGATATTTTGCCGGGGGGCGGTGGGTACTAATCTAAAGCCAGATTTATCTGGCACAAATACTTTCACCACATGGGTCTCAGCGATAGCCATTTTAACAGACTTTGACAGTTCCCAATGCTCGCTCTATTGGTTCTGAGTTTGCAGCAAATAATAAGTTCCCGTAGCAATACCCACCCCTAACAGTGCTGGCGTGGCCACGGCGGCGGCCAGACCTAATCCACCGCCGACTAGTCCGGCTGTCATGCCCCCAGCAATACTCCCAATCGTGGTGGCTATTTGACCAGCACTGCGGGCATTTTGACGAATGGCTCGCTCCTCATCGGTCAAAAACTCACTATCCGACAGAATTTCACCCATTACAATATCGGTGGTAAAACCACTCACCAGTCCCCCTAGCCCCAACATGCCAGAACCGAGCCGCATTCCTTCTGCGGCGACCCGAGCGGCGATCGCCCCCACTCCGACACTAGCCAAACCAGTGGCGGCTACCTGCATATTTCTAATTTGCTCACTGTAAGAAAGACCAGTTTTGCACCAGTAGGCAAAATGCTCACAGTTATTTCCGAGTACGTTGTAGCCACTTTCCCCCAACCGACTTTCTGCTCTTTGAATTACCACTTCTGCGACATCCGATTTGCCGTATTCCTTCACATGCAGGGTTTCACCGCTGAAGTGATCGAGGCTAACCCGGGTCACCGCACTATTCTTAAGTTTCCCTTGATAGTGAATAACTGTACCATCGCCGCAGTCAATTCCGTGATGAATGTAAGGCATACCGTTAAAAGTACGGTACAGATAAAGATGAGCGCCTGCGGCCATAGTAATGGAGTAAATATTACAAATAATATCCATTGTGCTTAAAAACTGGTTCAAAAAGCAATGAGGATATTACGCCAACATCTGATAACTTGTAGACAAAGTGCCTATTGGACTCTATGCGTATTGCTCTCTTTACCGAAACTTTTCTGCCCAAAGTTGATGGCATTGTCACCCGCCTGCGCCACACGATCGAACACCTCCAACGAGATGGCCACCAAGTCCTGGTTTTTTGCCCAGAGGGAGGACTCCGTGAATATCAGGGCGCAGTAATTGCCGGCATGCCGGCCTTTCCGTCGCCTTTTTATCCCGAACTAAAAATGGCGTTACCCAGACCGGCCATTGGTCATGCGATCAAGCGTTTTCAACCAGATATTGTCCATGTGGTAAATCCGGCCGTATTGGGGCTGGCGGGGATCTTTTTTGCCAAGCAGTTAAATCTGCCGCTGGTGGCCTCTTATCATACTCATCTACCCAAGTACATTAAATACTATGGTTTTGGTTGGTGCGAAGGACTGCTGTGGGAGCTGCTCAAGCTCGGCCATAACCAAGCTGCCCTCAATTTGTGTACTTCAACGGTCATGGTGAAAGAATTGGACTCTCATGGCATTGAGCATACTGATTTGTGGCAGCGGGGGGTAGATACCGAGTCTTTCGATCCCCGCTATGCCAGCGCGGCGCTGCGCGATCGATTAAGTTTAGGTCATCCCACTGCACCATTGCTGTTATATGTGGGCAGGTTGGGGGCAGAAAAAGAGATTGAGCGGCTGAAACCAATCTTGGCTGCTATGCCGCAGGCACGACTGGCGATCGTGGGTGACGGACCACATCGCGTGCAGTTGCAAGCTTACTTTGCTGGTACCAATACCAATTTTGTCGGCTATCTGCAAGGCCGAGAATTAGCTAGTGCCTATGCTTCGGCAGACGCTTTTGTTTTTCCTTCGCGCACCGAAACCCTGGGTTTAGTACTACTAGAAGCGATGGCAGCAGGTTGTCCGGTCGTCGCTGCGCGCTCCGGAGGCATTCCCGATATTGTTACTAATGGCGAAAATGGCTATCTCTTCGATCCACTAGATGAGCAAGGAGCTATTCGGGCGACCCAAAAACTCCTGGCCGATCCCGATCGACGGCAACAACTGCGGCAACAGGCCAGACTCGAAGCGGAACGCTGGAGTTGGAGTGCAGCGACGAGACAACTCCAATCGTATTATCAGCAGGTTATTGCTCAACACTAATGCCGCTTCATCGGTGGCATTGCCAAGTGAGATTGTCTCAGAAACGATTGTAAAGATGACGGCTCAATGTTGCCTTTCTCTATTTGCTGCCACCGGGCTTCACTGATGCCGCTCTATTGCCACAGCGTTTCCCGCTAGCATCTAGATCATCTGGCTTATTGCAACGACCGGTTGATGACTTTTTCTTACTCACAGTTGTATTCTTTTTGGGGATAGCTTTTTTCTTTTTATTTTTAGGAGCTGAAGATGGTGAAATCTTGCTGGGAGCAGCCTGAGTAGCACTTTGTTGTTTGTCTAGTGCCGCAGCGGGCTGATTTAGACACAAGATTAATGAGACTGCAATGGTGCCCAATAAAAGAAAAGATTTTTGCATTTTTTAGTACCAAAATGATGAAATTATCTAAATGATTCTAGCGCTAGTGGTGCGGCACTGCGTCAATACTAGGAGAAATAATTTACAGAAATAGCTCCAGGAGTAAGGATCGTGACTAAAGAACGATAAGTCCAGAATAGAAGTGTTACTTTAGCTCGATGATCGCCAGTAGTGACTGAACTTATAGTAGAACCAACGTCAACTACTTTCATTAACCCTAAAGGATTTTCTGATGCTGAAATTTACTTCATTGGCGATCGCCTTATTAACAGTCATCGCGATTGCACCCAAGTCTGAAGCCATTCCCCTCGATATTCAATCTATCTCTTTTAACCAGCCCGCCAGAGGTCAACAGCCCCAAATCTTGGTGAAGATCGGCAGTCAACAACAATACGCTAATCGTTGGGAAGAAAAGCGCCATCGTCAGTTAGAGCTACGACGGGAACGGGAGCGGGAAGCCGAACGTCGTCGTCATGAATACTATGCTCAACGGCACCATGCCCGTGATACTTACCGCCCCCAAGTGAGAGAAACTAGTGATCGTCATAGTGAATATCGGGCGCCCTATCAACGCGATCGCTAAATCACCTCACCGTAGAGTTCCACTATTCAAAAACTTAAAATAGCGATCGAGAATAGTCCAGGCCAGTCATTACCATGACTGGCCTTTAGTTTTGACTTCTTTCCTCTCGGCTGAAATCAATTACTTTTCCCAGTGCTTTGTTATCTTTTTGGCAACCGCATTCAGAAAGCAGTGGCTCTCTAGTATCATTTAAAATTAATGGTAAGTCGTTGGCACAGCCTCTCCTGTGAAAATCATGAGTAGGCATTGGCACCCGATCATTCAGTTGTAATTAGCCCTCAACTCATAACCGATGAAAACCACCACTTGGATTCTCTCTCTTGTCATTGCTACTCCAGGAATCTGCTCGATCGTCGCCCCCGCCGCACAGGCCGCAGTGTTCTTAGAGTCCAGCGCCAGTAAACCTCTCCAGCAGCTTGCCAAAACCGATGATTCGGCACAATCTCACATCGATCGAGGCAACACCAAATATACAGCTGGAGATAAACAAGGTGCTCTGATCGAATATAACCGGGCGCTCGAAATAGATCCTAATTCACCTGTTGCCTATACTGGCCGAGGCAATGTAAAAGATGATTTAGGCGATAAAGAAGGTGCGATCGCTGATTATGGTCGTGCGATCGAAATCAATCCTAACTATCCCGATGCTTACTACAATCGGGGCATTACCTACGCCAATTCTGGCAGTAAAACAGAGGCCATTGATGATTTAACCAAGGCAGCTGAATTATTTCGTCAGCAAGACCGGACAGACTCATACGCAGCAGCTAAAGCTTTAATTGAGAAGTTACAGAAGAGTTAATACATTCGAAATTCACTATGACGCTCGCCAGATTTTTACACTTGATTCAATTGCAAAAGTCTGGCAGGGCAACACATCTAAATAATTCACAGATTAACCGTATCAATTTCAGACACATGCGCCCAGAAAAGTATTAGCTGTGTCATTATTGATTACACCCAAAAAAATGTTACCTAAGATATCTAAATCAACCACTAAATCCCTATGAAACGTGTTACTTCTCCTTTGTGCTTTGCCTTAGCTTTGTGTTTGTCCACGGCCACCCCCTTGAGTACTTTTTTGGTCGGCAGTGTTAGTAACGCACAATCTAACAGCAAGTCTGATGAACTCTACTATAATTTTGGTGACCAAAGGATTTTACTCTCGGAGCGGAAAGACTCGATCGCCGTATCGCTTGCTCCCCCCAAACGCGGTGCCGGTGGCCGGACTTCGATGGCCAGACTACAGGATGACTTTGGCGAAGGCCCGACCAAACGCGGTGGCGGACCGGCTCCAGCCAGTAGTACTCAAGTCCAGTCCTTAAGTAATAATTATGCGCTCTTAACATCTCTGAAAGATCCTGCTGGTGGAGCCAAACTCAAAGCACAAGCTCAGAAAAAAGAATATGTTGCTAGTACTTTACCCGTATTAAAAATTGCCGGTAAGTCCAACAGTTTAATTCTAACCAACGAAATGATTGTTTCATTTCAGGCTAATGTTTCTAGCACTCAGCAAAAGGCAATTTTGGCTCAGAGCCAATTACGACTCATTAAAGAACTACCTTTTGCCCAGGGATTTTATAAAGTAACACCCCTCAAGGCCAAAGGCTTAGAAGTACTGAAAGTTTCTAATGGCTTAAGCAAGATCAAAGGCATTGATTCATCTATGCCTAACTTCATTGAAGTGCAATCTTCTCCCACTAGTAGTTTATTGAGCAGTACCACTAGCACTAAATCAAAAGATCAGCCAGCTCCAGCCAGCTTAAAAGCAGGAGATATCAAATATTCGCAGTGGCATATTGACAGTAGACCAATGATGACTGCGATGGGATTTTCCGGTTCTCGGACAGATGTACGCGCCCCAGAAGCTTGGAGCCGAGGCTCAACGGGGAAGGAAGTCGTAGTGGCCGTCATCGATAATCTGATTCAGTGGGATCACCCCGCTCTCGAAGGAAAGGTGGCCACCGTTGATTGTGCCCGTCAAAAAATAGCTTGTGCCCCTGGCGAAGAACATGGTTGGGATTGGAGTAATGGTGAGGCTGGTGATAATGATACGCGGATTAGCACTGATGAAATAGCAACTCTGCAACCTAAATTGGCTGAAAGCCTCTTGCCAGATAGCATTCTACTAGCTAAATATGCTCCCGGCATTATGCGATACAAGAGCGAAAACCCCACAGCGACAGATGATTCTGTCTTAAAGTTGTTGCGGTCAGATTTACGATCGGATGTAGCCAGAAGTTTTCATGGCACCATGTCGGCTGGGATGATTGCGGGTGCTAGTAGCAATGGCTTCCAGGGAATTGCCCCCAATGTTAAGATTCTGCCAGTCCGAGCTGGTAGCCTGAATGGGGGCTTAAGCTCTGAGGCTGTTTTGACTAGTTTGGCTTATGCGGCAGTGCGGGGCGCAGATGTAATCAATATGAGCTATGGCTCCGACACACCCAATCGCCAGGAGGCAAAGTTGATCGCCAAACTGCATACCCAATTTCCTAATCTGGTATTTGTAGCTTCTGCTGGCAACGAGAATCGCGCCACTATGGGTTATCCAGCTGGTTATAGCGGGGTGATTGCGGTCGGAGCGATTAATGTTCAAGGTCGACGAGCACCCTATAGCAACTATGGTAAGGGTCTGGATGTAGTGGCTCCAGGCGGTGACAAAGGTGTTGATGGTGGTGTTTTAACTTTAAGTGGCGTGGGTGCTAATGGTTTTTGGAGTAGTGCCAATCCGCCAGCCAGTAGTTTTGCACCATTCCAAGACAACCGTGGTTATTATGTTTTCACTCAGGGGACTTCTTTCTCTTCGCCCGCAGTAGCTGGTGTAGTGGCCTTAATGAAGTCTGCTGACCCGCAACGGAAGCTGAATGCCGACCAATATCGAGATATTTTGACGGCAACTAGCAGCCGAGAGGGGCTGAGTCTCTCCGCCGCAGAATCTCAGGATTTTAAAGTTTCTGGTCTGTCTGGTCAGGCCGAGCAGTTCTTTTTCAGCAGTGGTTTGGTGAATGCGGAACAAGCGGTAGCGGAAGTAGAAAAGCGGGTGAAGTAAGTAGTTTGACTGATTTGTGTACTCATTGACAGTTGCCCCCAATAGGGGGCTTCATTTTTACGAGCTAAAACTATTTTCGTCCTGAGAGGTAAATGATGATGAGTATTCTGTTGACGACCAAATTAGAGCGGGGAATCGTTGGAGTGACTACCGATCAGCTGGAACTGACTGCCGAGGAACGGTTTAAATCTCGGTATCCTTTTACGACGGCTGCTGGTCAAGCGGTTTATGTGCAGTTAGAACGCGGTACTGTTTTGCATCATGGCGATCGCTTGCAATCAGCCGATGGTGAATTGGTGGTGGCGATCGTCTCCCGCCCCGAATCTTTGTTGGCAGTTTCCACTGATAATCCTTTAAAGCTTTTGCAAGCTGCTTATCATTTAGGTAATCGGCATGTAGCGTTGGAAATGGGGCACAATCATTTGTATTTGCTAGATGACCCGGTACTGAGAGAAATGTTAGAGCAGCGGGGTTTGGAGGTGCAGGTTGTCGATCGCGCTTTCGATCCTGAGCCAGGGGCCTATGAGCATCATCACTGATAGTGTTTCGGCCTATCAGAAGATTTACCAAGTAGTTCGCCAAGTGCCGGTGGGAAAGGTGGTGACCTATGGCCAAGTGGCAGATTTGGCGGGTCTTTCAGGTAAGGCCAGGTTGGTGGGCTATGCTTTATTTAGGGTGGTGATCGAGTCAGATGTACCTTGGCAACGGGTGGTGAATAGTAAGGGCGAGATTTCCTATGCCACATCTCGGGAGGGGGCAGATTATTTGCAGAAAAATCTGCTGGAGCAGGAGGGAATTGTATTTAATGCGCGGGGGAAAATAAACCTGAAGAAATATCGCTGGCCAGCACCGATTAATTTACTAGATGAATGTAATAGTGGGGTGCAATCTTATTGAAAATATTCGAAAGATTATTATTTTTATCGACGATAGTTATGCCAATTCTACTAGGTATCTGTAGTGCTTATTGGGTGATTGACGCGATCGATAGCTCCACTGCAAACCAGATGCAGATTTTATACTCAGCTATTTTGGGGTTCTCCCTAGGTCTGATGTATGACTTTATTGCTGGTGTGACAATATCGCGATTATCTTTTGGCTATGATCTAGGCGCAGAGATGGCTTGGGGTTTTGTGAGTATATTTATTGGCGGTACTTTGGGCAGTGTGTCTGCTGGCATCTTGGCAAATTATCAATTGCTTAATTGAGATCGATCGCTATGAAAAAGATGTTAGATTCGATTGGCTATGTGAATTGGCTTTTTTCAATATATTCTGTAATTTTTACTTGGCAGGGAATTACTCAAATCCTAACTTTTTTCAATCATGTTGGTGATTTAGAAATAACTATTTTTGCTGGTGTGATCGGTTTTGGCCTTGGGACAATCACTTCATTAACCATCCTAAGCATCGGGTGTATTTTTTATCCTGGACTACTTTCATTATTAGCTATGTGGTTTTGGAGTGGTTCCTATATTGCCATTATTGCTGGGGGATCTACTGGTGGATTGACTGGAGTGATCTGTGGAATATTTATGAGGATATCGATCGCCAAATACTATCTATGAAATCAAGATGTTTTTGGTGACATCAATAAATTGCTGCAAAATTATCGATGGATCATCACTGCGCCAAGCGGCGGCCAACTGATTAGTAGTGGTTTGTTCTTGGATTAGCCGATAAACCACTCCAGTGCGTTGCAGATTCTGCACACTGGCGGGCAAAATGCTAATGCCCATTTCACCAGCCACTAATCCCAAAATTGTGATGGTAAAAACTGCCTCCTGAGCAACTTGGGGTACAAACCCAGCTTGGGCACAGAGACTGTAAATTTGATCGGATAAACCAGACACCACTTGATGCAGCGGCATAATAAATTCTTCCTGGGTTAGGTCGGCAACTGAAATGATCGATCTAGTCGCCAGGGGATGTTTTTGGGGCAAAGCTACTACCAATGCTTCCTGTAAAAGTGGTAGAACTGCCAAATCATAAGCTTTTAACAGGCTCAAATTTTGATAGACAAAAACAATGTCAGCTTGTTTGTCACGCAACTTTTGCACTTGTTCCGCACTATTTACTTCCCGCAAAATCAGCTTGATTTCTGGATACTGTTGCCGGAAAGTGCGCAAAATATTGGGCAAAACACCATTAGCGATCGAGCTGGTGAAACCAATTGTTAAATAACCAAGTTCTCCTTGATGAATGCGTTGTGCTTGATGAACAGCCTGCTCTAAGGTGGTCAGCGTGATCCGAGCTTCTGCCAAGAAAGCATGTCCTGCTGGGGTGATCTGAAGTGGGCGCTTTTTGCGATCGAATAGCTGTACATCTAGCTCAGTTTCTAAAGCTTGAATTTGCTGACTTAAAGGTGGTTGGGCAATCCGTAACCGCTCTGCGGCTCGACTAAAGCTCAGTTCATCAGCAACGGCAATAAAATAACGCAGGTGGCGGAGTTCCATGAAGCCAATAGTATACTTTAAAAATATATTATCTTATCAAATAAAGTATTGGACATATAATGTGAATTTCTCTATTCTGAGAGGAACAATCGTTTACAGAGGTTGATGATGTCAGACTTAATTCGACGAGTTGCTATTGTTGGTGGAACGCATGGAAACGAGTTGACTGGCGTTTACTTAGTAAAGAAATTTGAGCAGTTCCCAGAGCTGCTGCATCGAGAGAGTTTTGAATGTATAACGCTCTTAGCTAACCCGAGAGCGATCGAAGAAAATCGTCGTTATATCGATCGAGATTTGAATCGTTGTTTTGCGACGGCAGATTTGGCTAATGCAGCGTTGACTAGCTATGAAGACAGCCGTGCCCAGGAAATTGTGGCGCTGTTAGGTCCCAAAGATCAACCCCAAGTTGATGTCATTATTGATTTGCATAGCACCACGGCCAACATGGGCATGACTATTTTACCGTCTAGTAAACATCCCTTTAATTTGCGGTTAGCGGCTTATTTAAGCGCACTCGATCCAGCGGTACGAGTTGCTTGTGGGTTGCAGTGTGGCCAAGATTCTCCCATGGTGCGATCGATCTCCCCGCTGGGTTGTACGATCGAAGTGGGCGCAATTGCGCAAGGCGTTCTCCAGGCCGATCTATTTCATCAAACCGAAAAGCTAATTCATGCCATTTTGGACTACATCGCAGCCCTGAATCAGGGAAACCCACTACCAGTGCCACCGACTTTGACACTTTATCAGGCCATTGCCTCGGTAGACTATCCCCGCAACTCATTGGGTGAAATTGAAGCTGCCATTCATCCCCAGCTCCAATCCCAAGACTACCAGCCGCTATCTGCCGGCCAGCCGATGTTTCTCGGTTGGCTAGGCGATGAAATTCTTTATCAGGATGAACAAGTGGTTTATCCGATTTTCATTAACGAAGCGGCCTACTACGAGAAAAAAATTGCGCTAGTTTTGACCGAAAAGCAGCAGGTGAAGATAGAATTGCCCCTCACCTGATAACCACTTACTTTAGTAAATATTGCTGGGTAAACAGCACCGTACTATAAAACTGAAAATCTTGGTTTTTCTTTTTCCCAAAGCCATGCCCTTCATCCTTAGCCATCAGATACCAGACTGGCGTGCTGCTCTTTGCTAGAGTTGTCACAATCTGTTGAGCTTCATTGACAGGCACTCGGGGATCATTTTTGCCGTGGACGACAAATAGGGGCTTCTTAATTTTACTAGCACTATTTAGCGGCGAGATTTGGGTCAGGAATGCCCGCATCTGGGGATCGCGCTCATCGCCATATTCCACCCGCCGTAGATCGCGCCGATAGCCTTCCGTGCGTTCTAAGAAAGAAACAAAATTAGAAATACCCACCACATCGATCGCGGCTCGAATCCGATCGCTATAGGTGGTCGCAACCGCCAAAGACATATAGCCCCCATAGCTACCCCCGCGCACTAAGATTCGATCTTTATCTAGATCGGGCTGTTGGGCAATCCAGTCTAGCAAAGCACCAATATCTTTGACTGAGTCTTCCCGTTTAAAGCCATTGTCGAGCTTCAGAAAAGTTTTGCCGTAACCAGCCGAACCCCGAACGTTCGGGAAAATGAGTGCCACTCCCAAATCATTGAGATAGTAATTGTTGCGCCCCAAGAATCCTGGTCGAAACTGGGCTTCTGGTCCACCGTGAATATCAATAATTACTGGCCGCTTGCCCGTGAATTTGGCGGGTGGCCGATAGATAAAACCAGAGATATTTCTTTGGTCGAAGCTTGGCCATCTAATTTTCTCGGCTTCGGCAAATTTTTGAATGTTCACCCCACCAGTTTCACTTTCTGTCCAACGTTCTGTTTGACCAGTGGGCACCTGCAAAACATACACGTCGGGAGTCGATCGACCAGATGAGAATGTAAAACCCAAGTCACGGCCATTGGCATGCCAATGCAACCCGCTAATTTGACCGACAGGCCACTTGGGCAGTTTTTGCAGTTGGCGAGTTTTGGTATCTAGCACATGCATCACAGCCGCACCATCTTCGTTGGTCGTAAAAGCTAAAGAGCGGCCATTTTTACTGAGATCTAGCTCTTCTACATCCCATTTAATCTGACTAGTGAGGAAAGTCTGTTGCTCCGTAGCTAAGTCTAGATAAGCCAGCCGGGTGAATTCCGAATCTCGATCCGTAACTACATATAGACCCCGACCATCCTTGCTAAAGATTGCACCGGGGTAAGCGACCTTCTCGGAATTGCCCTGGGGTGTAATTCGGCGTTTTTTACCAGTGGCCAGATCAATCAACCAGAGATAGCTTTCATTGGCGGAGACGTATTCACTGGCTAGCAACTGGCGATCGTCTGGGGACCAATCAACCACACTCCAACCGCCCCCAGAGCCCTGCGCAACCAGCTTCGTGCTCTGGGGTTTCGTGGGGTCTACTACATAAAAATCATTATCTTGGCCAGTGCGGCGCGTCGAGGTATAAGCTAGCAACTTACCTGTAGTAGACCAAGTTCCGCCACTATTTTTCGATTTGCCATCGGTCAGCAAAGTAATATCGCCAGTACTGAGATCATAGCGATAGAGTTGATTGAATTCGTTGCCGCCGATATCTTTGCTAAAGATAAAGTAGTTGCCCCTGACTGGCTCAAATTGACCGCTCGTAATACCTTCAGTCGCAAAAGTTAGTTGTTTGCGCATCCCCAAAGGATTCTTCACTAAATGAATTTGGGGGGTATCGCCAAACCGGGTCGAGATTAACATTTCTCGCCGGGTGGGATGCCAGCTGCTGATGCCTGCCGATCGAAAGTTGGTATAGCGACTTACTTTATCTACCAACTGGGTTGGAATTGGTGGGATACCTTGGAGTACCAGGTTATCACTAGGGTTTAGATTTTGGGCAGTTACTAAGGCCGGTTGTAAAACCAACAACCCAGCAAGACTGGCGGGAGCAATTAAGCGCAACATAGAACAGGAATAGGGAGTGCAACAAACTTATGTTAACAGCCAGTAGGGAAACAGGAACAATCGGATGGCTACTAACCGAACAGAACACCGGGCTGGGCTTTGGTATCTTATAAACATGTTGAAGTAGATATTAGTTCAACTGCCAAGCTTTCTAAATTATTCTAGGAGTCGAGATCATGACAGTTATTCGTTGGGCACCTTTCAGAGAATTAACTTCGTTGCAGCATGACATGGATCGGCTACTGAACCATGTGCATGAAAGATGGGAGAATCCGGCTGGGGACTTTACGCCCGCCGCCGAGATCCTCAATACCAGCAGCCATATTTATATCAATGTGGAGATTCCAGGCGTAACACCCCAAGATATTGATTTGCAGGTGACAGCTCAGACTGTAGCGATCGTCGGCGAACGGCCACAGCCCAAAACTGATGGTGAAGTTCGCTCCGAATTACGCTACGGCAAATTCCACCGGGTAATTGCCCTCCCCGAAAAAGTGCAAAACGACCAAGTAGAGGCCAAATACGAAAATGGTGTCCTCCAGCTGGTGCTACCCAAGTTAGTTGAAGACAAAAACAAGATCGTTAAAGTTGAGATAGCAGCTTAACTTGTGGTTATTTCCCAAATTGTAGTTAGTGAAATTAGTAGCCTCCCGCCCGGGGGCTTTTTTTTCTGAAGTAGTAATATTTCCTAGTGTTACGCGGAATACAAAACTTGATGAAATTAGTGAATCACTCTTGTATCACCAGCTTTTTGCCTGTAGGGTAGGTGTAACGCAATTTCATACAGGCGCGCATGTATCCCAGCAATCTCCTGCGAAAGTCGTGGAATTTAGAGTCAATCATCGATCGCCATCCCTTAGTAGTTGCTCCCGATAGGCCGCTAGCCGAGGTCATCTTAATGATGAGTCAAAGCCAGGGACAATACTGCTTACTACCTAACTCTCACCAATCATCAGTAACACCTGGCGCGGCATCACATAGCGCCGTGTTGGTCTTAGAAAATAATCGGCTAGTGGGCATTTTGACCGAGCGGGATTTAGTAAAACTGACGGCCACCCAAACTGATCTGCGGGGAATGAGCATTGCCGCTGTCATGACCCAGCAGCTGCACACTTTGGTTTGGTCAGCGGAGCAGACGGTCATCGATGCTTTAAACATCCTGAATCATTACCGCATCCGCCATCTACCAGTACTGGATACGCAGGGGCAACTGCTGGGGATCATCACGCCCGATCACATCCGTCAGGTACTGCAACCCACCGATCTTTTAAAATTTAGATCGGTGCAAGAAGGCATGACCACTAATGTCATTCACGCTCCTACTAGCAGCACCATCTTGCAGATTTCCCAACTGATGGTCGCCCACCGCATTAGTTCAATCGTGATTGTCGATGGAGCGCCACCACTGCGACCAGTGGGCATTATCACGGAAAAAGATGTCGTGCAGTTTCAGGTTTTGGAACTAGATTTGGCTCAATTGACAGCGGGCGCGGTCATGAGTAGTCCTTTATTTTGCTTGTCGCCCGCCGATTCGTTGTGGTCGGCACAGCAGGTAATGGCCAGCCGGCGGATTCGGCGATTGGTAATCACCGGAGCCGAGGGAGAGTTACAGGGAATTGTGACCCAGTCGAACCTCCTGCGATCATTCGATCCATTAGAGATGATCAAGGTCGTGGATAGTTTGCAAGCGCAACTGACCGATCGAGCGAAAGAGTTAGAGCAGATTAATGGAGAATTAAGAGCGGAAGTAGCCAGAAGACAGCAGGTGGAAAGCGATCTACACCGGGCTAATCAACACTTGGCAGAGCGGGTGGCGGCCAGAATGGCTGAATCAGATCTGCTCAAAGCCGAACTTCAAGCCAAAATTACGGAGCAGCAATCCTGCGATATTGCTCTAGAGATTAGTCAACAAGGGATCTCTGACTTTATGGAGAATGCCCTGATCGGGATGCACTGGTTTGATTTCCGTACCAACAGCCTGGGTGAAAAGGAGGGGACTATTGTCTGGGCAAACCAAGCCGAATTGGATATGTTGGGATACGATCGCCAGGAGTATCTAGGCCAGCCGCTGATCGATTTCCATGTTGATCAGGAGACCATCAGAAATATTTTTCAGCGGCTCTTAAACAATGAGCCAATCAAAGGATGCGCGGCTCAGATGCGACGCAAAGATGGCTCAATTTGCCACGTATCGATCGATGCTAATGCTTTTTTCAAAGATGGGAAATTCATTCATGCCCGCTGTTTTACCCGAGATATTAGCGATCAGAAAAATGCTGAAGCTGCCTTTCGACAAAGTGAGCAGCGATTTCGAGCGATTTTCGATAACACCTTTCAGTTTATTGGATTACTAGATGTCAATGGCATTGTACTCGAAGCTAATCGGACTGCTTTAGAGGCGATCGCCGCTACTCCCGCCGATGTCATTGGTCAGGCATTTTGGTTAACGCCGTGGTGGACTCATTCGCCTGATCTGCAAAATCAACTCCAACAAGCTGTCATTCAAGCTGCTACTGGTCAGTTAGTGAGGTTTGAAGCTAAACATTTTCTCGCAGATGGTAGTTATATCACTGTTGATTTTTCCCTCAGTCCGATCATTGATGAAATAGGAAAAGTCATCATGCTCATTCCAGAAGGGCGGGACATCAGTAGTCGGAAAGCCGCCGAGCAGAAAATTCAAGAGCAAGCCTCCTTACTAGATGTCACCACTGATGCCATTATCGTGCGCGATTTAAACAATCAAGTCCAGTTCTGGAACAAGGGAGCAGAGAGTATTTATGGGTGGTCAGCCACCGAAATTATTGGTCTGACTACCAGACAGTTTTTTCAAACAGATATTTCGCCAGAAGTCATATTAGCATCTGAGATAGTCCGAAAAGAAGGCACGTGGCAAGGTGAATTACGCCAGCTAACTAAAACTGGTGAGGAAGTAATCGTGGCTAGTCGCTGGACTTTAATTCGGAATGAAGCCGACCATCCTAAATCTATACTGAGTGTCGATACGGATATCACCAATCAAAAGCTGCTAGAACAGCAATTTTTGCGCGTCCAGCGACTGGAAAGCCTGGGTACTTTAGCCACTGGTATTGCTCATGATTTAAATAACGTGTTAACACCCATTGTGGGCATCGCCCAGCTTTTACCCAACACCTTACCTAATTTAGATGAGCGCAATCAAAGACTATTGAATATGCTGGTAGAAAGCTCGCGGCGGGGCAGTAATCTAGTAAAGCAAATTCTCACCTTTGCGCGGGGGCTGGATGGTCAACGTACCGTGTTGCAAGTCCGACATATTCTGGCTGAAATCATTAGTGTAGCTCGCCAAACTTTTCCGCGATCGATCGAAATCATCTTGGACTTAGATACGACTGATCTATGGCTAGTCAGCGTCGATGCGACGCAAATTCATCAGGTATTAATGAATTTGTTTGTGAATGCGCGTGATGCGATGCCCAATGGTGGCTCGATTACCGCAACTGCCAAAAATCTGGTGCTGAATGACACTGAAACTACAGTGCCGATCAATCCCCCCGCCGGATCTTATGTAGTGATTACGGTAACCGATACCGGTGTGGGCATCGATAGTGAGGCCATCAACAAGATCTTTAATCCATTTTTTACGACCAAAGAGACCGGGACGGGGCTAGGACTATCCACGGTATTAGGTATTATCAAAGCCCACAATGGTTTTATCGATGTGCATAGTGAAGTTGGTCAAGGAACTTGCTTCACCATGTATTTACCGGCCATCAAAAGTAATGAGGAAGAGCAGCTACCCGAACAGCAATCATCATTTGATGGCCATCAACAATTGGTGTTAGTCGTAGACGATGAGCTAGCGATCTGCCATGTTGTCAAAGACTCATTAGAGAGCTATAACTACCGAGTTGTATTAGCTAGTGATGGCGTTGCAGCCATTGCGCTGTATGCTCAAAATCCAGATAAAATTGCCATGGTGCTGGTGGATATGATGATGCCAGATCTCGATACCCCATCGATAATTCTGGCCTTACAGCAGATTAATCCAGCAGTGCAAATTGTGGCGATGAGTGGTTCTGGCCTGAATGAGCTAGTCGTGGCGAAATATGGGTTAAAAGCATTTTTAGGGAAACCATTCACAACGATAGAAATGCTGCAAACGCTAGCAACGGTGGGGGTAATACCCCCACAATAGCACCTATACTGGTACTGTTGAGCTACGCTGCTGCACTAAATTAACGATCGCATTTTTCTCTAACAATCCCAGCAATGCACCATTTTCACCAACCACATTCAGCGCGGGCAAGTGATATTTCTCCAGTTGCTCGATCGCTTTCATCAGGGGCTGACTAGATTCAATCAGCGTAGTTTGTTCGATCGGTTTCAGCAATTTAGTCACTAACGTCGTTGGCCACAACTCACTAGCCACCTTCTTTAGATCGTCAACATCGATCGATCCCACCAATTGACCTTCTTGATCTGTCACCAAAAAATGATTCCAGTTGCGATGCTCTAGAGTGCGAAAATCGACAAAGGCTCGGAGTGA
Source organism: uncultured bacterium (assembly GCA_964247125.1). GTDB lineage: Bacteria > Cyanobacteriota > Cyanobacteriia > Cyanobacteriales > Chamaesiphonaceae > JAAFHZ01. Next base: position 34,926 of record CAXTSZ010000009.1, on the reverse strand, counting down.
AGATGTGACTGAGACGATCGGACTATTAGCGGTGACCGCATCTGCTGCCACCAAACCTACCAACTGGGACTGCACGCGGGCAAATTGTGCCGACTGTCGGGCATTTTGTAACAAGAACCAGCCAATCAGAGCATTCCAAAGATTATCAAAGCTGCCAAACAATACTAAAGGTACTACGCCGGAGGCGATCGCGATATATCCAAAAGCTTGACCAACCCAGCTGGCGAACTTCACTCCCTGATAAGGATTACCGGTAACTTTCCAGACGATCGCCTTCAGAATGTTGCCCCCATCCAACGGCAGACCAGGAATCAGGTTAAAGGCTCCCAGTGTCAGATTGACAGTTGCGAGGACTGCCACAATGGCGGCGAGGGGAGCCGGCAGACTTACTAAGCCATTAAAAAATGTAAGTAAGCCAAATAACAGGAAACTCACTGCTGGACCGGCGATCGCGACCCCAAAAGCAGCCGCTGGTGTTTCTGATTCCTTCTCTAAACTGGCGACGCCACCGAATAAAAAGAGAGAGATCGAGTTTACCGCAATACCCTGACGCATCGCGACGAAACTATGGCCTAATTCGTGCGCCAGTACCGAAGCGAATACTAACAAACCAGTCACTAGACCCAGTACCAGCGGTACCCCCGGGAGTAAGTAAGGAAAAGCTGCCGCCAAACCATCACCATACGTGAGCGTCACTAAGCCTAAGACTAAAAACCAAGAGGGATTGACGTAAAAAGGGATGCCAAACAGTGTCCCTAGGCGAATATTGCCATTCATGCAGCGACCTCTCATAGTTGGGGTGAAACAGTTATCACCGCTTGTTCATCTATTGTAACTAAGTGTTAAGAAGTTTCTCATAATTAGGCAGGGAGGATGACCGAACTTAGTTTTGCCCAAAGCGCAGCGTGGGGAAGGTCGGCACTACCAAAACCGGAGGTTTTTATACATTTGGATCGGCGAGAGTTGTTAATTCCACTGCGCCTAATCTTTTCAAATTCTCTTTCTGCGCAGCAGTCAAGCCTACCGCTGCCATAATGTTCATGTTTTCATAAGGGAGGTCAACTCGCCAAGATTTAATCGATTGCCCGGTTGGCCAGTCCCAAAGATAGATCATTTCATCAGCACTCGCACTGGCAATATTCCCATCAATGGGGTTGATGGCCACATCCCAAACCCAATTAGTATGCTTCATCATCGACTGTCGGCATTCCCCAGTTACCGCATCCCAAACACACACTTGGCGATCGCTACCACCCGTCACTAACCAGCGGCCACAGGGGCTATAGGCTATAGCTAACACCCAGCCACTCGGATAAGGAATGTCCAGAACCACCTCATCTGTGAGAAAATTCCAAATTTTAATACAATTATCTTGACCGGCACTAGCAATGTGTTGACCATCGGGATGGAAAGAGACAGAGATGATGCGCTCGGTATGGCCAGTGAAGGTGTAGATACACTGGGTTGTCAACACATCCCAGATTTTCGCCGTTTTATCTTCACTCACCGTGACTAAGTATTGACTACAGGAACTAAACTCCAGATCGAGAACCTTATCCTGATGACCAATGAGACAAGCCCAACATTCATTTTGGAGCGGGTGCCATAAGCGAACCGTGCGATCGCCACTGGCACTGGCCAGTAGTTGACCATCAGCGCTAAAGTCCACAGCGGTGACGGTATCGGTATGGCCAGTCATCGTGCAGACACAGACCGCTAATTGATCGGCAAGATTCCAGACCTTAATAGTGTGATCATCACTACCACTAACTATGATCGGTAGCAATGGATGGCAAGCAATGGCGCGGACGGGTTGTAAGTGACCAGTTAGTTCTTGGATGCATTTTTGACTGGTCATATCCCAGACCCGGACTATGCGATCATGGTGTCCGCTCACCAGATATTGGCCATGGGGCTGGAAGGCGATCGCTAACACCCAGTTTAACCAGCCCTGCATACTCTGGAGGCATCGGCCATCCTGGGCATCCCACAGACGGATCGTTTGATCATCACTCCCGCTAGCGATCATGTGATCAGTGGGATGATAAGCTACAGACCACACCGGGTCAGTATGTCCCTGAATAACCTGCTGACAGCGGCCACTGTGAGCTGCCCACAGACGAATGGTGCGGTCATTGCCAGTACTGGCAATCTGCTGACCATCGGGACTAAAAGCCACTGACCAGACCCAACCAGTGTGACCAGTTAAAACATGTAGACAAGCTCCAGTTTGTCGATCCCAGAGGCGCACTGTCTGATCTAGAGCAGCACTCAGAATTTTTTGGCCATCTGGACTAAACACCACCGGGAAAACCCAACCCTGATGGCCATGCATTTCTTGACAGCATTCCAGCCGATCGAGATCCCAAAGCTTAACCACACCGTCAGCACCACTACTCACCAACTGTTGACCATCTGGACTAAAATTAGCTTGGCAAGCCCACCCCTGATGAGCCAAAAATTCTTGCTGGAGCTGCCAAGTGGCCACATCCCAAATTTTGATATAGCCATCAGCCTGAGTGGTAACTAATTGCCGACCAGCAGGGCAAAAGCGTGCATATAGCATGAAACTATTACTCTGAATAGTTTTTTGAGATGTACCAGTGTGGATATCCCAGATCCGGACAGTACAGTCATCGGCAGTACTACAGAGTAGCTCGCCATTGGGACTAAAAGAAATCCCGCGCACCCAATTGTGATGGCCAGATAATGTTTGATGGCATTGACCATCTTGAAGTCGCCAGATTTGAATTTCGCTATTGGCATTACTAGCCGCAAGGAACTGGCCATCGGGGCTGAAGGTGACATTAAGAACAGCACTAAAGGGCTGGACAAAACGACAATTCTGAAAAATGGCACCGCTAAAATTGGTGTTTTGCAAAGTACTGCCAACAAAATCGGCTTGCCAGATCGGTAGCTGTGAGCAGTCTAGCTCTTGCAGTTTTGAGCCGAGCGTCTGAAGCAAGTTCAGCAGGTTACCTGGCGCATAGGCCGGAAATAGTGAGGATTGTTGTTGTAGTTGCTGGAGTAGAGAGCGCAGCGCTTGGTAAGATGCATCCTGTCTGGTGCCCAGTGTTTGCTGGAGTAGCTGCAAAATGGGTTGAAGAACTAACCGAATTTGGGTTTGCCGAATATAGTTTTGACTTTGACTTTTTAGCAATGCCGTATGGCATAAGATCTTGGGCTGGGCAGTACAGATCTCGGTAGTTACATGAGCAATAATATGAGCTGTGATGAATTCCATCACGACGGGCTGGAGATACCAGCCTGCTTCCGACTGCTCGACGAGGGATCGTCTTTTGAGAGCCTGCATTGCTTGCAATAACTGCGGTAATTGCGCCACTGCCATGGGATAAATATCCGCAGCTAGAATTTCTAAGGATACTGGTATCCGGTTAACCATCAGCCAGTACAAAACAATTTGCTCTGCTGGCGAGATCCTCTCTAGTTGACGACTAAGAACATCATTGATATTGGTGAATTGTAGTAAGCTAGTTTGCAAGTGCGGCAGCAAAAGACATAGATCGCCACCCAGCATTTCTTGGATACCAGCAGCTACTATTTTGAGCGCTAAAGGATTACCACCGTAATGTTCCAAGATTTTTTGAACATCGCTACCAGCTGCTCCTCCCAAGCCGCGATCGGCAAAAAGAGCTTGTCCATCGGGGAGAGTTAGACCGGGCAAGGGTAAGGAGCGGACTGGTGTCAGAATTCCTTCCGCTCCAGCAATTTCTGCCGGTTTTTCGCGACTGGTCAGCATCACACAGCTTTGATGATCTATTTCTGCGAGATTCTTAAGTAAATCTCGATAGTTTTCATAGCCGGGTAAATAGGTGCCGACGGTGGTGCCTTGCTGAAAAATAGACTCCATATTGTCTAAAATCACTAGACAGCGTTGTTGTTGCAATAAATTTAATAGTTCAGATATTTGCGCCGAGATATCAGTCAGCGGTCTGACGATCGGCTGGGGCGAAAGATTTTGAATGAGGTCGGTCAGCAGATCAACCAGTAGGGGGGCATTAAATAGCGATCGCCATACCAAACAGTCGAACGAGTTTTGATGCTGTTGGGCAAACTTAACGACCAGAGAAGTCTTTCCCATACCGCCCATGCCCAAAATGGCTACTAAGCGACAACGATCCGATATTATCCAGGTTTCCAGAGTGTCTAGCTCGGTAGCTCTGCCATAGAAAATTGAGACATCGATCGCCTCTCCCCAATTTTGCCGACGCACCGGAGTAGTTAATATAGATTGCTGGTAGTATCGCCCTAAAACTGCTTTTAAGTTCTGCTTTTTTATTTTCTCACCCAAGAATTGGCTCAAAAGCTGCCACAAATGGGAACCAGTATCTTTGATATAGCCATAGTCGTAGTCATAAGCTTTGGCAATCTGGAGATACGATCGCCCCGACCAAGTTTGCCTAAAAACCACTTCCTGGACAGTGTTTAGCTGGCAGCTCCCGAGAAGCTGTTTCGTAAGCTCTAACGCTTCTTCTTCCGTCATTTGCACTTTAGAATTTATTTATCGTGATATGTCTATGATAATTAAACCAGTACACCGCTTAACAAGTATACTTCAAGTAACCCATTCAATCCTGAATTTAATCCTGCACACAAGTCATGGAGTGGTTGAAAACTCCTTAAATAGCCGACTGCTAAACATCTTAAGCTAATTCTTCCGTCATTGTTTCACCAAGATTTTGGGCATTAGGTAAAAGATCAATAACTGAGGATACCGACAGCTTTAGTGATGATCCAGAGCTTAGTAAACCGCAAACCCTGACACCGAGAGTGTTATAGCTATTAGCAAAGATTATTTTGGCTAATACCCGGTCAATGATCCGACTTTCATCAGACCTTTTACAGACCAACAGAAGAGATTCTTCGATAGTAGTGTCTATGGAAATAAGGTAGAACGCACATGTATCGAAAATCATGAGCTTTATCGAACTTGTCTAGGCAAATTTTGCCGTTCTCACTAGTGGCACACCACACATCATGACTTACTCGAACGATTTTTCCCGAGCCTCCAGCATGAGGACTCCAGAGGTACTGGCGATCGTCGATGTCCTGCTATCGAATGGCAATCCACGTAGTCAACTGAGTGATGTGCAATCGATTGTTCTTTATAACACCTGGGCGGGTCGGTCTTACCAGCAAATCGCCGATGATTTTGGTTATCATGTTGATTATGTGCGGCAAATTGCTTCTCTACTGTGGCAAGCATTATCGGCTGTCCTGGGCGAAAAAGTTTCCAAGAAAAAATTACACTCAGTATTACGCCGTTACCAGCAGCACCATCCACTCATAATTCATTCTACAGGGATTGAGATTGCCGCTGGTAAGCAAGACTGGGGGGAAGCGATCGATGTTTCAATTTTTCATGGTCGTCAATCCGAACTAACTAAACTAGAGCAGTGGATTGCGTGGAACCGCTGTCGGCTAGTTAGTATCTGTGGTTTAGGAGGTATTGGTAAGACAACATTTTCTATTAAATTGGCGCAAAAATTAGCATCTCAGTTTGATCATATTATCTGGCGCAGTTTAAAAGATGCTCCCCACCCACAGGTCTTATGTGCCGATGTGGTCACTGTTTTGTTAGGCGACACAGCGATAGTTGATCCCACAACCGCTATATCTTTACTGCTCCAGCATCTCCAAGAAAAACGCTGTCTACTCATCCTCGACGGGGTCGATGCAATTCTCCAAGCTGGTGAGCAAGCGGGCCAATGTTTAGCGGGCTACGAAGACTATCACCAGTTGTTCGATCGCATTGCCAATGTCCCTCATCAAAGCTGTTTGCTGCTCACTTCCCGCGAACAGCCCCAGGGTTTAGCGCAGTGGGGTGGCGATCATTTGCCCGTGCGTTCGCTCACTTTAAAAGGTCTATCTGGTCAAGCAGGGCACCAGATTTTGGCAGATAAGGGCTTGGTCGCTAGTGACCTCGATCAAGATCTACTGATCCACCACTTTGGCGGCAATCCCCAGGCGCTAAAAATGGCTGCTACCAAGATCCAGCATCTTTTTGGGGGTGATTTAACCCAATTCTTGGCGCAAGGCTCGACGGTATTTAGTGATTTGTGGGAATTGTTCGATCGGCAATTTCAAAGACTATCACCTCTGCAACGCTCTTTGATGTATTGGGTGGCCACTCACCCAGGTGGCTGCCATGTCCAGCTACTACAAGCTAAAGCCCAGGTACCAATGCGGGAAGTTTTGGCGGCGCTAGAAGCCCTCCAGCAGCGCTCCTTGATTGAGTCGGATTGCACTGGTCTGATTCAACAACCAGCCATCAGCGAGTATGTCGGTGAAGTGAGCCAGCATTGGCGGCTAGGGCACCAGAGCTAAGAGCAGAAACTTGAATTATTAGCGCCAGAGTTTATTTTCTAGTTCGCGGATTTGGCGCTCTAGACGGTCGATCCGACCCCGCAATTCATCCATCTCCGATTGGCGCGGTACGCCGATATCCTGCATGGTATTCCTTAACCAGCGCTGCATTTGCTCATCGACAGAGCCGGGGTCTAATTTAACCTGCTTCATGATGTCGTCAACCATATTTTTGGCTTGATCGGGGTTAATTTTACCGTCTTTGACCAATTCCTCACTCATCTCACGCACTTTGTCAGCGACGATTGAGGTGGTACCAATGCCCATCATGACAATTTGTTGCAGCCAGTTATTGTTGTCCATAAGAAAAACTTGGATTTCCTCACCCAGTATAAGTATTCTATTGCTGTTTCGGAGGAGTGGGATATCCGAACTAGGCATAAATTAACGTAGGCGGGGGATTATCTATTTTTCAAACATCCCAAACTGTTGACCAACCTTGCCCTCCAGTTTCTAAGCCCGCCGACGCACTACTGGCCGAGACAATTGTTTGGCCCTGTCGATTGCGGACTATTACACTGAAGAAGCCATACATTGTATCTCGACAGCAACTGGTGAGGCCATTCTCCGTCGGTACCATGACCATGGTGCCTGGCAAATCGGTAGTACCAGTTAACTCCACTTGAAAATTGCTATTATGAGCTTGTATTTGCCATTTTCCCCAAGGGTCAATCTGCCAATGCAACTGCGCGTTCCAGGGCGCGAACTCATAGAATTGACCACTATAATGAATACCAATCATTGCTACTTCTTCCATGCGTCCCAGCACCTGTCGCCGACCGCCACCAGCTGTGACAGTCAAATCTGGTTGATCATCAAAATAGCTACAGTTTAGCCAAAACCATTTTTGGGGGAAAGACCGCCCCCAATTTTTCTCGGCATAAGTCGGAGCATCGGTAAATTCATAACGTTCACCCTGCCATTCTATCCAGCCGCTCGCCAAACCCTTGGCCATCAGTATTTGCCAGCCCGGTTCAAAAATTGGCAAGGACGATAAGCACCCGGCGGTGGATTGTTGAAATCCTTGCGGATGCCCCCAGCCATAGACTGGCTTAGTGCGGTAGCACCAACGACAGGGTGCTGAGTGACCAGGAATATTTAAAATGCCTTGATGCAAGGTAGCAGTAACTTGATAACCGTTGGTAACGCGTTGCTCAAAATCCTCGATCGACAGTAAGTGGGGCATGGTCACAAAATCATGTTGGCTCCAATGTCTTAAGCCCAGATAATCCTTGCTGGCCCAGAAGCCCCTGACATCTGGAAAAGTTTGATAAACATGTCGTTCACTCAGCATATGCCGGGGAGAGTCGCCGGGACCTAATATTTGAGCCGCACTGCGGCTAGCTCTATCCCCCGGATTCTCAATCGAATACATGAAGGCAAAAGATTCGTGAATATCGGGTAAGCTAACCCGAAAATACCAGCCTTCAAAGAAATTTTGGCTGTAGCCATCCCAATGATAACCACTATGGGGTGTCTGAAGCGGATTGTACCAATCTTGGATAGAAGTCTTATTTCTCAGCATAGTTTTGCTCAAATTGGGAGGAAGCAAGCCAGCGGAAAAAGCAAATATTCGAGAAAAAATAGTTTCCAAATGAATTGATAAAAAGCAGCGATCGAGAGACCATCTTCCAGATCAATACTCTGACTACGCCACCATAGCAATCCCAGCAGAACAGCATGGGAACTAACCAAGAAAGTGGTGTTGACGGTCGGCAATAACCACAATCCGGCAGCAATCATACTTAAGTAAGCGATGGTAATGACCCCTCGGGTAATATTCAGTACAGCGGGTTTTCCCCAGCTAATCGTGAACGTTTGAATCTGAAATTTTTGATCACCTGCCATATCAGGAACATCTTTAAAGATGGCAATGGCGATTGTAAAAACTAAAATAAACAGTGTAATTGTCCACAGCAGTGGTGGAAATGACAAAGTGTGGGTCATGATCTGATGAAAGTAAGTAAATAGTCCCACATTGACGACCACTCCCCGCACCATCAAAATACAAAAAGCTGCCCATAAAGAAAATTGTTTTAGTCGCAGTGGCGGTAGGGAATAAGCAGTGCCCAAAACTACACTAATTCCGACAGTGGCTAATAGCCATGGACTACAAACAGTTGCAATAACAACTGCCAAGATCCCAGTAATGCCCACAATCCATTGACCTTGTGCCAGCGAAAAGGTACCACTAGCTAGCGGTAGATGGGGTTTATTAACTCGATCAATCTCGATATCATAGAGCTGATTCAATCCAACAATGTAGATATTGCCACAGAGACAGGACAGCCAAGCCCCTAGAAACTGGGTTAGACTAAGCTCGGCCGGGGGGCTGTGGGTAGTAGCGATCGCAATCAGGTACAGGGCAAAAACGCTGAGACTTGTTCCAATAATTGTATGCGGACGGGAAAATTGCCAAAAAGAGGCTAAAAATGACATTGATAAAGATTCTCCACTGGCCAGTCACACTGAATTCAGCTTAAACCAAACTTGTGATGATTGCCATTCAAACTCATTTTGCCAAGTTTGATGATCGTCAAACAGCAGGACACAAGTGAGATTTTTACATTTACAGGAGCACTTTTCCGCTGACGAAGATCGGTGAAGCAATATGAATTGAAGAACCCATCTGGCATTATTAGATACCAGATGGGTTCTTTAATTCAAGATAATCTTGGGACTATCTTAGACAAAAACGAAATTAGCAATCGTTAAATTAGCGGTATCGACATTGGTTAAGGTGGCAATTATGGTGTTGCCGATGGCAATGTTATTACCAGTCCGTACCAAGTCAGTAAATTTAAAGGCGGCACCTTGGATGCCAATGACATCAGTACCAGCTTGGAAATCCAAAATGGTATTAGCCGCAGTAGGCGTTTCGGCATTGTAAATCCAGAATTGGTCAATCCCCGCACCGCCAGAGAGGAAATTATTACCACCAGTACCTACAAAAAATTTATCGTTACCGTCACCACCAAGAGCGCGATCGTTAGCCCCTAAGAAGAAGGTATCGTTACCTGCTCCACCAGACATTCTATTGTTGCCTTTGCCATCAGTGGCTTCAAACACATCGTCACCAGCACTACCAAATACGCGATCGCCTTGGCTGACAAAAATCGTATCAGTGCCGCTACCGGCATCAATGCGGTTGTTACCAACTCCAAAAGCACTAGCAAACGACAGATCGATAGAATCATTTCCGGCACCAGTAAAGACAATGTTGCTTCTACCATCAAAAGCAGTACCATTGATGGCGATTAAGTTATCATTGCCGGTGGTTCCGCCGGCTGCGACCAGTTTAGCTTCTGCTACGACTGCACTAGGGGTAACTTCAAATTGGCTGACGACCTTGGGCACCCGACTGGTAACTGCCGTCGGATTGGCTTCGAGTTCGGCACGACTGTAGGCATCGATGCCGTAAGTAGTAACGGTGAGTTTTTGGGTGTCCTTGTCGATATTGAACTCCGTCCAGCCGTAAGTATTGGTCGCAACGTAATCACCTTGAAGCAGCTTGGCGTTAATTAAGCCATTGGCTTGGGTAAGATTTTTGTCTAGACCGAGTGGATCGTAGCCTAATGGAGCTAAACCGCTATCTACAATATTTTTGATGAAAGCGTCCTTACCCGCCGCAGGGAGGGCATCATATTGAGCCTTTTGCGCGGCAGTGAGTAAGCCCACTTGGGTCGCTAATTCGGCTACGGTGGGACCGAAGGGCTTGTCGTAAGCGACAGCACCCGTGATGATTTCAAAGGCACTAGTGGCGATCTGCGCTTGACCTGGAGCATTTTGGTAGGTGAGATTGTTCACCAAGGTACCGTGGAAATCGGCAGCAACGAAGACGACGTTGCTGATGTTGTTGTCGTTGACATATTTGAGGATTTCTGTCCGCTCGGCGGCATAACCTTCAAAGCGATCGCCAGCACCGAGAATGCCAATATTTTCGATCGGTTCGGGCACCATGATAAACTTCCAAGTCACGCCGTTAGTTTGGGCGTTGAGAAGGTCGGCCTTGAGGTCTTGAAGCTGTTGTTTGCCGAGCAACGTCCGCGTGGGGTCGAAGGATTTGGCGAGGAATGCGCCGACTTGAGCAGCATCGTTGATGTTGGCAACTCCGGCTAGCTCGGTATCGCGGAAGGAACGGGCATCAAGGACGAAAGTTGCCGCATCTTTACCGAAGGTGTTGTAACGGTAGATTTTGCGTTCGCCGTCGGTACGAGCATCATTGGGCGTATTGTAAGTCAGATCGCGAATCGGGTTGAATTCTTGGAAGGCTTGCAGACCGTTTTCAAACAGGGGCGAATCGTTGATTAACCCTGTTTTGGCTCCATAGAGAGCTTGCTCGGCAGCAGTGGATTTGGCTAAATCTTGACCGCCAGCAAAGTCGTTAGTGACTTCGTGATCGTCAATGGTTGCGAGAATCGAAGTCGCAGCGCGGAGATTGGCAAAAGTGTTCAGACCGTAACGTTGGTCGTAAACTTCACCTTGTTTGGCACGGTAGTCTGCCAAGGTTGTCGATTGCTGTTTCTCGGTGCCATTGGCATTTTTGACAGCGGGAGAAGCGACATCACCATAAATGGTATCGCCATGCTCGACAAAGAACTTGAGATTGCGATCGACCGCATTGCTAATCGCTGGATAGGGAGCCAATTCACCGCGCCAGTCGCCCGATACCCCAAACCGGAGTCCGGCAAAATTAGTTACAGCCGCAGCGGTACTGAATTTACCTACAGCCCTGGCACCAGTCGCATCCACAGCGCGATAGAAGTAGTCGGTACCAGCAGCGAGTCCGGTCACGTCCACTTTCACAGGTTGGAGCGCACTGACGACGGTGGCAGTTTTAGTCCCGGCGATCGTGCTGAAATCCGCCTTAGTAGAATATTCAAATGTTATCGTCCCTGGCGTTTGGCTACGTGTCCATAGGACTGTCGAAGTTTGAGTAGTATCACCACTAGCAACTCCACTGGGAAACGGATTGGTAATCGCGATCGCTTTACCATTGACGGTTGCTGCTGGAGCTACATTCAAGATTTTCTCGATCGTTGGGGCGATGTCGATATTACGGACGCTACCCAGTGGTTGTGACACAATATCTGGTCCGGCGGCATAAAAAATTGCCTTCATCTCCGGTAACGTAGGGTCGTAACCGTGGGCACCATAGAAGTTAGGTACCGATAGAACCGCAGGGGCAGTGGTTGTAGGTGCGGTATCGCCTTTGCGAATTACGGGAGTAGTTTGGGTACCATCAAAGTTATACCCAGTCTTGAGCAGCGCAAAGACATCACCAGTATCTTGACCAATGAAAGTGCCCCGGGCATTGATGACTTCATTAGCAGTCGTGGCAGTAGCGGGAACGTCGCGGTTGTAAATTTTGTCAAATACGCCAACGCTAGCTGCCCCATTGGTGTAGTTGGAGTTAGTATCGACGAAGCCTTTGAGTAAATCGATAACCTGTTTTTGGAGGGTCAAGTACTCAGCTACTTCGACTTGAGTCACACCTGCCACGGCTGCTTCGCGGCCTTTAAGGTTGATGTAAATATTCACGGCTGGTCCACTGACCACTGCCCGAACTTTATTACTATCGAAACCAGCATTTCTGAGCAGATTATTCATGCTCACCGCTGTATGAAAAGGTGAGAAGCCATGATCCGAAGTCACGATGATGTCACTATTCGGCTTGCCGCTAGCATCTACACCCACAGCTTCAATTACTTTTTGGACGGCAGTATTGGCGGCTTGGTAAGCTACTTCGACATATTTAGCATAGCGAGCGACTTTGGCGGCATCTTGTCCGGTACCGATACTATTCGGATTGGTGAAATCAGTCGCTTGGCGGGGGTCGGTGAGCAAGAATTGGTGTTCGGAACCGTCGGGTTGCTCGATGTAACCCAATACTAGATCGGCATTGGGGTTTTGTTGGATGCTGCGGAGTAAAACTTTGGTCTGATAATCAACGAAAGTTTTGACCTGATCTTCATAGAGAGCTTCGAGTTCGGCATCACTGAACTTGGCTAGTCCAGGGTTGATCCGTTCGGGGAAGCGAAAATCGGCTTGGGGTGCCCAGTTACCGATGTTGTTATTGATATCATCAACATTGGCAATCACGCCGGGACTTTCAGCCGGACGGGGAATATAAGCACCCGAATACCGCGCGATATTGACAGTGGAGAGGTCGCTGGCAACATTGCCAGCAAAGAAAGCCGTACCGACTTTATTGTTACTACCGTCAAAGAAGAATTTGCTAGATTTTTGGTCGCTGACTTTGATAAATGCCGAACCAGTGGCGGGTAGAGTTGCCGCAGCTTGGATGCCGACATTGGCATCGAACACCACCAAAGTATCGTAATTAACAACGTTATCGTTGGTGGTATCGATCGCGGCGACCTGCAAGTCATAATTAGTCTTGGTACTACCACCAGTTAAAGCAGTCCCCGCGATCGTTTCTAACTTAGCAACCTTGACAGCACTAAAAGAAGTTCTGCCCAACGCTGTCAATCCAGTCACGGCTTGAGTATTACTAACGCTAAAATCCGCCGCAGTCAGACTAAACCCGGTACCGCCCACACCACCAAAAGCACCAAAGGGCACGGTATAACTAACCGTCCGATCGGCAGCTTTGTCTAAAATAATTGCTTTCCCGGTGGAGGTCGATGTCGATGACAGGATATTGACACCATCTGCCCCTGGGAAAGTGGCAGATACGACTGACTTCCCAGCAGCTTGCAGGGTTTGCCAGATGGGAGTAGCCGAAGGCGTGTTAGTTTCAGCAGGATCGATCCCAAACTGATAGGTGTAACCACCGATCGGTGCTGCAAATCCACTGGTATTGAAGGTAAAGGGATTGGCAACTAAGCTAAAACTATTGGCATTGATGTCGTTATTGACAGCGGTGGAACCAGTCGCGATCGCGATGTGCGATGGAGCAGTAATGGAAGGGGTAATGGTTTCGTTGTCGGTCGCCGCCACACCTTTGGATTTGAGCAGTCCGATCCCAGTTTTGGCATCGAGTACGCCATTTGCTAAGTATTTATCGACGATCGAATCCGACGCGCCATCGAGAGAAATTAAAATTACTTTTGGAGACATAATTCTGAGTGGGGATTATAGTGATCTATTTGGAGTGATAAAATACCTAAAAAATCTGAAGCTAGTACTGAAATAAGTTCAATAAAATAATCCCCACCCCGTGCAGCTAAATCGGGAGTAAGGATAGTCAATACATTAAACGGCAATAGTTTAAACCTGGTTTAGGTTAGGTCAACAATTGGTTAAATCTTCTGGTGATCGTCAATACCAATTGCGCCATCACACTAGCGTAAATTCTTAATACCATCAGACTGTTTAGAGAACATATCGGTAAAGATACTCATCACTGTTCGATCACGAAGCTTGATGTTGGCTTTTACTGATGAACCAGGTTTAAGTTTTTTAATTTCGCCTTTTACGACCAGAGTCTGTGCTGAGATCTTGATTTTGGCTGGAAACCGCGCAAATGGATATACCTGATCTGGCGGCAGAGCATCCGATCCAATCCACTCAACTGTTCCTTTAACATCGCCGAATTCACTAAAATTAAAGGTATCGATGCGCACATCCACAACTTGGCCAACTTTCACAAACCCAATATCTTTGTTGGTGATAAAGACCTTGGCTACCAAATCTTTGTTGGGAACAACTTGCACCAAGGCTTCTGGTGAATTGTTGCTGACCACTCCGTCTTTGTATGCCTTCAACTCAAAAACCTCACCGTCCACTGGCGATCGAATTTCCTGATACTTCATGCTCTGCTGGGCTTGAATCAGTTGATTGACTGTCTCCGTGATTTTCTTTTCATTTTCGACAATCGACTTATTGAGCTGGCTATCAATCTCAGCAATCCGTTTATCATTGTCAGCAACCTTGGCAAACAAATCTTTCCGGTTGACAGCCAAACTGTTTTTTAGTTTTACGACTCCCTGACTGGCACTAAGTTGGAAGCGAGCATACTCTTCATCTACTTGGCGAATCTCGGACTCGCGTTGCTTAATTAACTGTTGTTGCTCTTGAATCCGTTGTTGTTGTCGCTGCACATCGGCTTTGCCCGTAGCAGCTAGCCGATTTTTCTCTAGTAGCAATCGATCTTGCTCTTTGATCTGTTGCTCTAGGTCACTTTGACGGCTAATCACTTCTTGCTCTTGACGTTTGATCTGAGCCGAGGCCACCGCGCCAGCCGCGCCAGCCGGAATAATATCTTTCAGAATAGCCTGGTTAATAATTAATGTTTTGCGAGTAGCGCTAATCTTGGATTTATTTTGCGAGATTTGTTGATCGACTTGACCCAATGCGGTCACTAGACCCTCACGGCCATTAGCGATCTCAGCGGTTATGCTAGATATATTAGCTCTAATGCCATCTAACTGATTGACTGAGCCCTGACGACGCACCCGATTTTCGCTAATCTGTTTTTGTACCTGACCAATTTCTAACTTACCAGCAGACAAACGGGTGTTTAGCTCATTGGCATCCGATTGCGATCGGCTTTGCTGGTCGGGAGTTAAACTCTTGTCATAGCCACCCCCCATTTCCGATCGATAGAGCAAATTCTCGGCGATCAGCGCATTACGGCTTTTGGTGAGAGCTAATACCTCGGGCTTAATTTGTAAACTAGCCGTGTTGACATCCCCTGCTGCCCCGGGACTCATCTGCGATCGATAAAACCGGTTTTCTGCTTCCAGAGAAGCCTTAGTACTATTGAGGGCAATAAGCTGTGATTCTGGCACGGTCGATTCGAGCCGGAGCAACAAATCACCAGTTTTTACCTGATCCCCGTTCTTGACATAAATTTGTTTGACAACACCACCAATCGGAGCCTGAATTTTCTTGGCGTCATCTAATGGCTCTAACTTGCCATCAGCAGTAATTGCTTCGTCAATGCGCGCCACTGCTGCCCAACCAATGCCAGCCACAATCAAGCCCATAATACCCCAAGCGATCGCCCGCGACCACACCTGGGACTGTTGAAAAATCACCGATTGGCCAGTATCAGTAGACGTGAGAGCGCCAGCTTCGTCCCGTAGCCGGAGAGGTGACGATCGATTGACAGCCTTTAGCTCTTGCTTACCAGTTTTGACAATCTGAACGTCACTATGGTTTTTATCTACATTAGAACGACTTATCATCTCGATTTATTTCCTTGAAATAATTATTAAGTTAAGTTTGTCTTAATTACAAATTAAATATTTGTTACTGGCTGCTAAGTGTTACTGGCTGCATTCACTAATGCTAATATGGCCGTGACTATGAGGTGGTAGTCATTTGAGAGCGAAGACCTACTGGCTATCATAGCAATCAACTTAGATGATATCTTATATCGAGAAGGTGAAAAAATGTCAGATGAGCCACCACCCTCACTTAATTGGGTCAGTCGTAATCCACTAAGCACCCCCACAATAACCATTAGGAAATGATCTATGCCTGTGCCCGCTGTGCTTCAAATTGGTGACTGGTTACTTACTCCCGAACAAATTCTTCCCCTCATTAGCAAACATCGATTAGTGCCCCACTTGGCTCGGGAAATGCTCATTGAAGAAGCAATTAAAAATCAAGACATTACCGAGTCAGAGCATTTGGATGCTTGTAAACGGTTTTATCAACAAAATCAGCTCAATACCGATCAAGATTTAGAACGGTGGCTCCAGCAGCAACGCTTGGAGCGCGAGGATCTAGCGGGTTTAATCGATCGAGAATTGCGACTGCAAAAATTCAAAACTGCCAAGTGGGAAAACCAAGTAGAATCTCATTTCTGCCAGCGCAAGACCCAGATGGATCAAGTAGTTTTCTCGATGATTAGGGTAAAAGAATTAGACATTGCCGAAGAAATTTACTTTCGCTTGGCCTCCAAAGAATCATCCTTCGCGGAACTAGCTCCCCTCTATTCAGAAGGGATGGAAGCTAAAACCAAAGGAATTAGCGGTCCGGTAGAACTGGGGAAAATAGATCCGGCTTTATCTAGTCGGCTAGTAGCTGGTCAGCCCGAAGAAGTTTTGCCACCAGCCAATATCAGTGGCTGGTGGGTGGTGGTACAGCTAGAAGCCATCATTGCAGTACAGCTGGATGATGGCACCCGCCAGCGTCTCACTGACGAACTATTTAATATTTGGGTAAACGAAGAACTCCAAAAGTTACTGACCAGTCCGATGGAACAAGTCCCCCAGCCCCGTCCGATTCTCCAAACCGCTAACTAGTCAAGCTCATGAATAAACAGCAATCCAGCATCAGTAGCAATGATATTCAATCATTCGTCCAGACAATCTCCCCTTTCGATCAATTGTCAGACAATGATTTGCGCGCTTGCATCAACAAAATGAAGCCGCTCCGGTTTCGGATGGGTCAGAAAATGTTGATTAGTGAGCAATTACCCAGCCACATATCAATTATTTTTACGGGCAAAGTGCGTTTAATTGGGGTCGAACCTATTACAGGTAAGCCAATCTCACTACAAGTCTTAGAAACTGGATCACTACTGGGTGGGATCAGCTTAATCCGGGGCGTGCCTTGTGAAACAGCGCTGGCTTCCGAGGAAACCATTTGCTTTGTGCTGCCAGCTGCTGATTTTACTAAATTACTCCAGCAACACCCCGCAGCGGCGGCGGCGTTTAACGTCCCCCATATGTCGGAGGTCTTCGACCTGATCACCCACTATTTCCAGCAGCAAAACTTGGTCATCCAAGATATTGATCTGAGCCAACTGACGCGGCAAGCTTGGCAAAGCGCCATCATTGCCCGCGAGTTGCCAGATTCGCTGATGGCTGATCGAATCTGGTTTGATAGCAAAGCGACAGAATCTGAACTAGGCATCCAACTCACGACTAATCCTCTCAACGCACCATCTCGACTAATTGGTATTCAGGCTCATTCATTTGCCCTGGAGACAGCCATAGACGATAGTCCAGAGGAATCTTTTGGCAGTTCCAACATGTTGGTAGATTATGCCCCAGACCTGGATTTTCAGATCACTACTAGTAATTTCGGACAGGCTCCAGCGCAGTTAACCGTCGAACATAATGGTGGTAAATTTCCAGCGGTACGTGGTAAGGGCGTGCGCAATGGAATTTTAGCTTGCTTCCAAATGCTCAGTATGTATTTGGGCATCAAATATCGGCGGGATATTGTCCAACGGATTGTCGATATGCAGCTCAGTCGCAATAGTCAGGCTTCTTTGCAGCTCTGTGCGGCCATTGCTGATGTCTTAGGGTTGATGGGGCGGCTGATGGATATGCCCGCTAGCCAAATTTGTCGGATTAAAAATCCGGCCATTATCCCCTGGGAAGACAGCTATGCCGTAATTTACCAGGCTAATGAACAACAAATTGTCCTGGGTACTCCGCAAGCTGGGGTGCAAAAGCTCCGTTTCGATCGATTTGTGAACATGCTGGGCGGTCCCAAAACCCCCATCCAGGTACTGCTGATGCAGGAAACCAAGAACGTCCAGCGCCACAAGTTTGATCTGGCCTGGTTTGTTCCTTACTTACAGCCAGAAGTTAGGGTCTTAGTGGAAGTTTTGATCGCTTCTTTCTTTGTCCAAATCTTAGGCTTGGCCAACCCACTATTGGTACAAGTCATTATCGATCGGGTATTGGGAAACAATAGTGCAGCCACACTGCCCGTCTTCGGAATTCTGCTGATTCTGGTGGCATTTTTCGAAAGTGTTTTAACGACTATTCGGACGATCGCTTTTGCTAATGCTACCAACCGGATTGACTTAGCTCTAGCCGCGAAAATTATCGACCATCTATTTCATCTGCCCCTCAGCTATTTTGATCGCCGAGCGGTGGGCGAACTGTCTACCAGAATTGCCGAAATTGATAAGATTCGGCAGTTTTTTACTAGTACGGCGCTGACCACAATTTTGGATGCGGTTTTCTCGATCGTCTACATTGTGGTGATGGTGATTTACAGCCCGATCCTAACCCTAGTCGCACTATCGACAATCCCCTTATTTGTCATTTTGAGCGTTATTGTATCGCCAATTGTGCGTCGCCAACTGCGGGTAAAAGCAGAGTGCAATGCTCAGAATCAATCCTATTTAGTAGAGGCCTTGGGCGGCATTTATACGGTAAAAGCACAGAGCATGGAGCGCCGCAGTCGTAACCAGTGGCAGACCTTTTATGATCGCTACGTCGCCGCCAGTTTCAATAGCACCATTACTTACACGCTGGCTGGCTCCAGTAGTAACTTTCTGAATCAGCTATCGAGCTTATTGGTGCTGTGGATGGGTGCCTACTTGGTATTAGATCAAAAGTTGACTCTCGGACAATTGATTGCTTTCCGCATCATTGCTGGCTATGTGACTGGTCCACTATTGCGGTTGCTGACCATTTGGCAAAATTTTCAAGAAACGGCACTGTCGATCGAACGGCTGGGTGATATTGTAGACTCGCCTTTAGAAGTAGAAGATGAGAATCGTTTCAATATCCCCATGCCGCTCATCCAGGGCAACGTCACCTACGAAGATCTCACCTTCCAGTTCACCAGCAATGGTCGTCCGCAATTGAATCGGATTAATTTAACCTTCGCGCAAGGTTCATTTGTGGGCGTGGTGGGGCAAAGTGGTTCCGGGAAAAGTACGTTGATGAAGCTACTGCCCCGATTGTATGAACCAACCCAAGGTCGGATTACGATCGACAACTATGATATTGGGAAGGTGGAGCTATATTCCCTGCGCGAGCAAATTGGGATTGTCTCCCAAGACCCGCTGCTCTTTGAGGGTTCAGTGCAGGAAAATATTGCCATCAACTATCCTGATGCTACTTCCGAAGAAATTATTCAAGCAGCCCGGATTGCCGTTGCGCATGACTTTATTATGACTCTGCCTAATGGCTACAATACGCGGGTCGGAGAGAGAGGCTCTAATTTATCTGGGGGACAAAAGCAACGATTAGCGATCGCCCGCACCATCCTTCAGCGCCCTCGCCTGCTAATTTTAGACGAAGCCACCAGTGCTTTAGACTACGATACCGAACGCCAAGTCTGCAATAATCTGGTCAATAATTTTCAGGGTATCACTATTTTTTGTATCACTCACCGCTTGCGGACTGTCCAGGATGCCGATCAAATATTGGTAATGGATAAAGGAATCGTGGCAGAGGTAGGTACCCATGCTGAACTTGTTGAGAAGCGTGGTCTTTATTACTGCCTGAGTCATGAACAAGAGGCCACTACTGATAGTTGAGGCATAAGTCAATCTAAAAAAAGCCGCAGTTGTCAAGACAACTGCGGCTTTTTTGTCTGGGATACTAATCTAAAAAGTAAAAGTAGTCCGAACGGTACCAATTAAAGCGCCAGCGTTAGCACTATTGTGGTCGGGAGCGCTCAAATAAATTAAGCCGGGGGTAATACTCAAGTTGTCATTGAGCTTAACTTGATAAAAGCCTTCCAAATGCAGAGAAGAACCAGGATCAGCTGTCGCGATGCCCGTCGCCGCCGTGACGCGGGGTTCTTGACCCACAACCAACCCACCGAGGTTTCCAGGAGCACCAAGATCAGGAAAACCCACTGTTAACGCCCAAGTCAAAATATCTTTGGTAGCTCCCGGCGAACTATTTTTGTTGTATCCCACCCAGCCACCTAGAGCTAGTTTGGGGCTGACCCTCGAAAAAGCTTGTAGACCAAAGGTACTGTTGTTACCAGCCAAATTATCAGCATTACTACTACCAATGCCAAAAGAAGAATTGTAGGAATTGACATAGGTCAAACCCACTTTAGTGCTTTCGTTAGGAGTGTAGGTAAGTTGGGCGATCGCCCCATAACTACCACCAGTCAAGCCACTGCCAGCCGCTGGATTATTTGCGGTAGAGGCCAGATACCCAATACTGCCTTCGAGCGTAGGACTAAGTTTTTGGCGAATCCCGGCTCCGGCGCCCGATGCTAAATAATAAATGGCCGGACGGTTCCCAAAGCGCGAGATCGAACCGCTAGCGCCATCACCATCAAATAATGGATTAATTGAATCGGCAAAATCATCGCCAGTCGCCGCATTGGCCGCCACGATCAATTGGGTGTTGGGACCAAGCGCTACATCATACTTGAGTAAGTCGATACCGACAGTACTAGTCGTATTACCGTCAGCAAAAGAAGCGGTTCCTTCGGGAGTTTGCAGCGCATTACTCGGGTTGTTGTTAACTAAGCCAAAGCCACTAGACTGAAGACGGGTTGTCAGTGTGCCGTTACCAATGGTAGTAGCTAGTTCGATCCGGGTTCTTTGACCGAGAATCAGGTTACGACTGAAGTCGCCAGACAGTGCCCCATTCAAGCCAAAAATTACTTGACCGGTGAGCTTGGTGTTGGTCAAAAAATTAGTAGGCTCGGGCTTCTTTTCTTCGGGTTTTTTCTCTTCTGTGGCCGGAGTGGGAACTTGCGATTGCAAATTGGCAGTAGCTGGTTCTAGAGCTACTAGCTCTGGTAAGTCCAGGGAGTAAACTGGCAATGCCACGGCTGGAGCGGCATTGAGACTAGCTGTGCCGATCGAACCCAGCAGGATAGCTGAAATTAAACTAGATAATTTGATGTGCATTAGAGGCATATGTAATGGATGAGTTTTATCGAAATAACTAAGATTTAGACTACTCCGTATTAATACGCAGCTTTTTTTACTGATTGATTATATTCCTTAATGGTAATTTTTCGCAAGTAGATGCTGATAGAGACAATGTTTGATCAACGATGGTCTTCCTGGCTTTTGGCCGATGTGGAACAACTACCCGTAATCAGCCATCATTCTATTGGTTACCCGGAGAGCTGGGCAGAGCGAGACCAATTCGACAAGCTATACTGGCAAAGATGAAAATTTATCCTCACCCTCGTTCTTGGGCGGCTTTTGCATTAGTAGGCCAAGGCTAAATTTCAGTGTCAGTCAATAATGAATAAACATCTTAATAACTATGAAGCTTTTGCCAATCTTACTGGTTTCCACCCTCGTTCAGATTCTAGCTGTTCAGCTGCCTAGCTACCCAATTACTCCAATTACTCAAATCAGTTCAGCACAAAAAGCCCAAGTAGACGAGCTAATTAGTGCAGGACGCAAATTACTCCGAGCAGGTAACTATGCAACAGCATTAGATAAATTTCAACAGGGATTATTACTTGCCAAAAAATCTGGTTATAAAAGAGCTGAAGTTGATGCGTTACTAGGGATTGGCACAGCCTACAATGCCACTGGGCAATATCCGCAAGCTCTAGAGTATTTCCAGCAGTCCCTCCAGGTGAGTCGAGAGATTGGTGATCGAGAAGGTGAGGGAATTATTTCTAATAATATTGGTGCAGTCTATATATATCTGGGAAAATACCCTAGAGCATTAGAGTATTTGCAACAAGCTTTGACAATCAAAAAAGCACTTGGGGATCAAGCCGGAGAAGCAGCAACATTGATCAATATTGGTGCGGTTTACAATGAGATTGGAGAATATTCCAAGGCATTAGAGTACTACCAGCCAGCTCTCAGTATTAGTCGATCGAGAGGAAATCAAGCTGGGGAAGAAGCCGTTCTGAACAACATTGCCACGGTCTATAAAAATCTGGGACAATACCCCAAGGCGCTGGAATACTATCAACAGTCCCTTGCAATTAAAAGAGAAATTGGCAATAAGGCTGGCGAGGGAACTACGCTCAATAATATTGGTGCAGTTTATGACTCACTAGGGCAATATCCAAAAGCGCTGGCATACTATCAACAATATCTAGTGATCGCCCAGACGATTGGCGATCGCGCTGGCGAAAAAAATGCTTTAAATAATATTGCGGCAGTTTATGAATCACTAGAGCAATATCCGCAAGCCTTACAGTATTTTCAACAGTCTTTAAAGATTGTGCAATCGATCGGTGATCGCTCTGGAGAGGGCACTATTTTCAATAATATTGGTACAGTTTATCAATACCTCGGCCAGTACTCTACTTCGTTAGATTATTTACAAAAATCCCTAGCAATCAGAAAGGCCATCGGCGATCGGGCTGGGGAGGGGAGTAGCATCGGGAATATTGGTGAAGTTTATCGATCGCTCGGCCAATATTCCAAGGCACTAGAGTATTTACAGCAATCTTTAGCTATTAGAAGAATGATTGGCGATCGAGATGGTGAAGGCGGAACTCTCACTAATATGGGGGCTACTTTTTTAGAGCAGAAAAAACCAGCCTTGGCCGAAACATCACTACGAGCAGCGATCACTATTTGGGAGGCCATTAGGGGTAGCAAAAACAACTCAGGTGAAGGATTGAGCGATCGCGAGAAGGTTTCCTTTGCCGATCGCGTAGCCAATACTTATAAACTTCTCCAGAAAGCTCTCATCCAGCAAAATAAACCCCAGGCGGCCTTGGAAATTGCCGAAAGAGGCCGAGCCAGAGCTTTAGCCGAACTCCTCGCCAGTAAAATCGCTACGACGAATGCGGCCAGTAGCCAAGCGATTCGGCAAGCACCGAGCCTGAGCAAAATCCAGCAAATTGCTAAAACCAAACAAGCCACGTTGGTTCAATACTCCATTATTGATGATGGCCTCATTTATATTTGGGTGATCAAGCCGAATGACGAAATCATTTTTAAACAAAGTAAGCTACCAGCCAAAACTAAGCTCAAAGACCTCATCGTAGCTACTCGGCAAAATATTCACGCTGACACTAGACCCGACAATCTCCCTGAAGCCCCCGGTGATCTTCAGCAGCTTTATAAAATATTGATCGAGCCGATCGCTAAAAACTTACCCTCTAATCCTGAATCCGAAGTCATTATTCTGCCCCAAGGAGAGCTATTTTTAGTGCCCTTTGCCGCTCTGCAAGATGCTCAAGAAAAATATCTAATTGAAAAACATACCATTACCATCGCCCCTTCCATTCAGGTGCTAGGACTGCCCAAAAATAAACGCAACAGTAATCCGGGGAAACCCATCATAGTCGGCAACCCCATTATGCCTACCGACTACCGAAATCCGTCTGGTGAAGCAGAAGTTTTAGCAAATTTGCCAGGAGCAGAAGCAGAAGCTAAAGCGATCGCCGAAATCTGGCAAGTCTCACCCCTGATTGGTCGAGCAGCTGATAAACAAACAGTCATCAACCAGCTTCAGCAATCTTCCATCGTGCATTTAGCCACCCACGGCTTGCTAGACAAATTGAAAGGAGAAATTCCTGGTGCGATCGTCCTCACCAATGGTTTCCTGACATCGAGTGAGATTTTTGATATGCAGCTACAAGCAGATCTAGTAGTTTTAAGTGCTTGTGAAACTGGCCGAGGCGACCTGACTGGGGATGGTGTAGTGGGTCTGTCTCGCTCCTTAGCAGTGGCGGGAGTACCTTCGGTGATCGTATCCCTCTGGAAAGTGAGTGACCCGTCTACAATGCTGCTCATGTCCGAGTTTCACCGCAATTTTTATATTAAGAAACTACCCAAAACCCAAGCACTGCGCCAAGCGATGCTGACTACGATGCAGCAGTATGCTCAACCATCAGACTGGTCGGCATTTATGCTGGTGGGAGAAGGGCAATAAACAGACCAAAATTATTGATTTTGCCACTTCCAAATTGCTCCCGAGCAAAGATTACAGCAAACATGGGCACCAATCGGTACCAACATATTGCCAGTCAGGATCAGAGCATATCCCAAAGCAATACCCACCACTCCTGCCCACAAGGCATAAGGCCACTGGCGCGTACCGCTCATGTGGAGCAAGCCAAAGCACAAAGCCGCCAGCACTACACCAACGAAGTTATAGCCCATACTGGGCAACATGACCCCCCGAAACAACAGCTCTTCACTAATGCCCGGTAGCAGTCCCAACCACAGTAAATCTGGCCAAGCCAGCGGCTTCATGACAAAATCTAGATAGAAATCGGCACTGCTCCGATAAGCTGGCCATAACCGATAGACCAAATTGCTTAAGCCCGTAATTGCTAACCCCAAAACTACGGCAATTCCCAGATCTGCCCAACCAAAAGTTAGGGGCAGTAAACTCATTTGGCCAAAATGCAACCACAGCTTGGCGAAAATCAGCAGCAAAATGGCGGTTAAACCCATTGCGCCCAAAATTTCAAAGCGATTTGGTGACTCCACTTCTGGGGCTGGGGATTTGCTCATGAAGACATCTAAAACTACGCTAGCTTTTGTAAAGGTTTAATTTGAGCTGAAAAACTGTCCAGACTCATGCCAGCTCGATCGACTGTCACAACTCCGATCGCTTCTAAATAAGAACGTACTGGAGTTACAGTGATGCCCAAATCTTCTGGATAGACTGCCATGCGCGTATGATTTTCGGCCACTGTAATTATCTTAGCTGATCCTGCGCTCCAACTCAGTAAGCCACTGCCCCCACAGGCACTAGCTGGAACAATGACAGCATCTATACTAGAAGCCCAAATGCTGTCTGGACGATCTTTATGATTCTTTGTAAACTGCGGCGCTTTACTCAATCCTACTAACACACAGGGCAAAAAAGTATAGCCCAATTCTTCGGCCGCCGATCGCGGTGAAATTTCAGGGTCTAGGGGCAGCGGCGCTAATGCCGGGGCATGGGCACAGGGGATGTGAAACTGGCGAACAATGAGATGAGAAATAACCGCTTCCGCCCCAGCCAAGGGGTCCACGCCGATGCCGTGTCGATATTCTTGCAGCACCGTGGCTCCCACATCATCAGGAAACCGGGCGACGACGGCGATCGCTTCGGCACCCTGTTGTTTAATTAATTTCTCCGTGGCCCGCAGTAAACTAGCGGGACGAGCAATCGTTCCCCAAGAAGCACCAGAATTAGCTGTCTGGAGCTCCACACCCAGCGGTTCGTCAGTCAAAATATAGTCGGTGAGACTCAGTCCCAGGGTGGCGCGCGCCGCATCAGCCGCTTGCAAGTGGCGCTGTAGCAGTTCTGGTTCGATCGCCCGGTCAAAGACCAACCCCACCCGATTTTTGACCACCGGATTTAAGCCCCATTCGCCAGCCGCAAAGCGATCGAGAGCGTAGCCTTCCACATACAGGGCGTTGGGTAGTGGCCAGTACATCTGTGCCCCATTCATCACGTTGGGATGGGTGATGAGGCGATCGCAACTAGCCGCTAAAGCTTTAGCGATCGGTAATGCATCTCCAGCGTAGCCCCCCAGCTGGGCACCAATACCAGTGGGGACAATTAATACAACAGTGTAGGGACGAGCAGAATGTAGCATTTAATAACTAGTGGTGTTGCGGACGATGGGTCAGTAGATACCATAACATCACTACATTCAAAATAAAGACGATGGCTTTAATGGGTGTAATACCGTGGATTAGCTCGTAAATTTCCGGAAAAATACTAACTCCGACTAGGCCAATTACCAACCAATGCGCCCAGACTCTACGCTGCCAAAGTCCAACGGCTTCGATGCCACTCATGAGGGCATAAAACCCCGCTGCTACACCGACAAATCCTAATTTCTTGGGACTAAAATTCAAGATTTTCTCTAAAATCCACTCAATAATTCGGTGCTTGCCAGCTAGTTCAAACCCATCGGATAAATCTTGTACCGCATCATATTTACCAGCGGTGATGAGCAGTGAAACTGCGGCAATGCTAAAGATGGTGGTCACTAACGTTTTGTAGGCAACGATCGCGATCAGACCGGCTGGGCGATCTTGGATAATTTTGGATAGCCGATCTTTCATAGGTAGGAGCTTAAATACTTTCAGAACTTGGACTATAGCTATTCCAGCCGTTGGCAATCATTCAGAAAGCGGATATGGTGCTATTAACTCTAGCAATGTCTGGTAAGTCTAACTCCCTTCTGGCGGGCTGGGCGGCAGCGCTGATAGCCACTTGCTGTAATTCGGCTTGCAAACGTTGGTTGTCGCGGTGGAGGTTCGCAATTTTTTCCCGAATGGGCGCCAGCCGTTCGGCAAATTTTTGGGTGTAGATCTTTGGTAGTTCTTGAACAACTTGTTCTAGCATCCGACTGCGATCGCTTAGTTCCCGCACAGTACGGCGCAGTTGCTGAATTTCTTGATCGCGATTTTGGAGCTGGTCTTGATAATAGTGAACTTGAGTTTCTACCCCTTGTAACTGTTCGCGCAGCGCTCTGATTTCACCGCGATGATCGCCAACTAGGTCGTTGTCGGTAGGATGGTTATTTTTGACAATCCGAAATAATTCTTGGGAGAGTTGCTGCACGAGCTGATCGCGCATGTTTAATTCTTCCCGAAAATGAGCGATTTCAGTTTTGAGGGCAGAGAGGTTACTAGGTTGTATGGGATGCACCATGTGAACGCCGCCTTTGGGGGTAGATGTTTGCTAATTAATACTGGTAGGCTAATCCTGAATTTAAGCTAACAGGCTTGCTTATGAATTTTACATTTTTTTAACCCGAAAAAACGGGTCTAGGTAGACCCGCCATCATCAAATTCCAATTAAATCAAAATATCTAGCGCACGGAGCCTTCCAGCAGGTCGGTATCGATCGGCTTAATTACATAAAGTTGCAACATATTCCAGCCGATCGCCAGAATGTGCGGCAAACGCTGGATGGTTTTGAGGAATTTTGGCGCATTAGATGCGGGGGCGTTCACAATTTTGAGGTAGCTGACTACCGATTTGTCCATCAATTTGATGAATTTTGGCTGGTCTACGTCCAAAACCACGGGGAAAATGCGACCCGCCGTCCGGTTAGTTTGCCGAATTACATCAATATTGAAGTCGCGGGTGTTCATGCCCAGCGCTTCATAGAACTTGGTACGCTGATGATCGTTTAGGTACATGGTCGCAAATACCGATAGCAAGAAAAAGCGGCACCACAGCTTGGCTTTCCAGTCGTTTAAAATCTGAGGCTGGGATTTCATCAGCGCATCAAAAATATCACCATGGCGGTTTTCATCTTGGCACCAGTTTTCAAACAGGTTGAAAATTGGATAGAGCTGTTTTTCGGGATGAGCCTCTAAATGCCGAAAGATTTTGATGTAACGCCAGTAGCCAATTCTTTCGGAAAGGAAGGTGGCGTAGAAAATGAATTTGGGTTTAAAGAAAGTGTAGGTATGATTTTGGGTTAAAAAGCCCAGATCCAAAGACAGGTCAAAATCAGACAGTGCTTTATTCAAGAAGCCAGCATGACGAGCTTCATCCCGTGACATCAGGTTAAAAGCTTTGGCCAGGGTTGGATTTTTGGTCTTGAGCCGCCGACCGAGTTCTTTATACAGCAGGAAGCCAGAAAATTCGGCAGTGCAGGAGCGCTCTAAGAACTCCATAAACAACTGGCGAGTTTCACCATCAATATGGTCAAAAGACTGATTGAACTGCTCACCGCGCACGAAGTGATGGCGGTTGTAGTCCACTTCCATTTCGGCAATGATTGCTTTCATCTCCTCTTCGTTGATGGAGATATCCATTTTGGCTAGCTCATCAAAGTCGGTGGTGTAGAACCGAGGGGTCAAGATAGTTTCTTTGGCCGGAATTTTGACTCCCGATCGGAGTTCATCAACTGCGGGTTTACGGAGGGAGTCTACCATAGTAAGTTTATCTAAGTTTTATCTAAGTATTGATGGCTATAGCTTTTAGCTTATCTTGATTAGTTTACCAAGACCAACTGAGATCGGGTATGTGTTTTTGTTAAGAGTTGCTAAGAAACAGCAGCTAGTTGACTGGGCAGTAGCAGCCATTGTTGGGCGACGAGGCGCTTCATCAACCCAAATATCAACAGATCGAGGGTGATTTTACGCTCATCTACTAAAAAGGATTCGATCGAGCTAGTCCGGCCACTATTCGATGTGCAAGAGAAGCCCCGCTGACCCTGAATGCTTTCATCAAAAAAGTAAAGATTAAATTGGCGAGTGCCCTGCTGCCCTTGGCCAATAATCTGCCAGCAGTCGGGGATACCGGCTAGTCCAGAGATTGATACGGGCGCTTTGGTGAATTTTAGATCTAAGTCACTCCAGCCTTGGGCGGTCAGACCAGTCTGAATGGCCGGGACTAAATCTTGCTGCACAAAATCAGCGAAGGGCTTATCTTCGAGCGCTGGGGCTTTTTCTTTTTTGGGGGGCGCGGCTGCTTTTTCGCCTGGAGTGGCAGTTGTTGCTGGAGTATCAGCCGCTGTTGCGACTATTGGGGTCGTGGCCGCAACGTCAACCGTGTCTACGGTATTTTCGGTTACTGGTTGAGCTTTTTTGGCGGCTTTGGGTAGTTTGTTGGCTTCTGTCATAAATTTGGCGGCGTTAGAAAAACCAAGGTCTATTATAAGGGCTAGGGACAAACGTCCTACCAGCAGAAATCGGTGGTGAACGATCGATGAGCTGTATGGGTTTACAATAGTGACTTAAAAGTATCCTGCTACGCTTTGGTTTTTCATGATTCCTTCTTGGCTCATTATTGGTACTATTGCGACTCTGATTGCCGTTGTTACCCTAAAACTAAATACCGCAGAGGGGATTCGCTGGTTTAATCGCCAGCAACGTCCCCGCTGGCTCACCTTTGAGCGCGCCATTCCCTTTATTTGGACAACTATTTTTATCTGCGGCGCTTGGTCGGCTTATGTGGCATGGGAAGCCGAACCGGGCACCACCAAAACCTGGTTTTTGATGCTGCTATACGCCCTCACCGAAGTTTTGATTATGGCCTACAACCCAGTGATGGCTTGGTTGAAAAGTTTGAAGTCTGGCGTGTGGGTGGGGGGCTTAGGTTTTCTGTTCGGACTGGTATTGGCCACCTTGGTGTATAGAAACTCTGTCTGGGCGACGGCGTTACTCCTACCCTACCTGTTGTGGAGTCCGATCGGCACCTACGTCACATGGGTCATGGCCGACATCAATCATCCCCACCATCGCTCTTGAGCCGTCTTTTGGAACGCCGCACATACACCAAATAAACTATCAGTACCACAAACATAATCCCTGCCATTAGGGCGTTGGTACCGGGACTCATACTAAACATTAATCTTTGATAGGTCTCAATGAGCCGATCGCCCGCAAATAAGCTAATCACTCCACCAACTGCCAAAAAAGGCCCCAGCGGAAATTTCTGATCGCGGCGGATCAACTTCAGTGCCATTGCCCCCCCAATCAGCACCGAACCAGCTCCAGAAGCGATCGCCCCCGTCAATAACACTCCTTTCCAACCCAACCACGCCCCCAACATGCCCATCAGCTTGGCATCGCCGCCGCCCTGGGCTAACTGACCCAGCAGTAAACTACCTAAAATTTGGATGGCATCATAGATCCAAATCCCCAACACCATGCCACCGATCGCGCCCACCAAATAATGGACGGCTCCCACATGGCTCTGGGTAACTTGATAACCCCAATAGGTCTGAAAAATCAAGCCCACCACTAGCCCAGAGCTAGTTAAAGGATTGGGCAAAGTCATGGTATCTAAGTCGATCAACGCCAGTGCAATCAGCCAAGCCAGCAACAAACAATAGCCCAGCGTCTGCGCGGTTAAACCAAATTGACTGTAGGTAAAAACAAAGGCGATCGCGGTCAAACTTTCGACTAAGGGATACCGCACCGAAATCTTCGTTTTACAATGACGGCAACGCCCCCGCAACATCAACCAGCCCAGGATCGGCACATTCTCGGTGGCTCCCAGCTGATGTCCGCATTGAGGACAACGCGATGGTGGCCACAGCAAAGACAAACCAGCGGGTAACCGATAAATCACGACATTTAGAAAACTACCGATCGATGCACCCAGAAAAAAGATGGTGCCAGCAATAAGTTGTTCTGCCATGGCTAGTTAGCCACACGGCCTTGGATTTGCTGAAATGAAATAAAACACTCATCGGGGAGCAAGATGGGCGTAGGACGAAATAATAGCTGGCCGCGATAAGAATGTTGGTGCAGAATAACGCCAACTGGCTCCTTGGCTCTGCTCTCATGCACGCCTAAGTAAGTTTGATATAAGTCCCGTGCCGCATTAACTAAGTAGGGATCGGGCAGAGCGTTCTGGTGAGATGGCAGTGATGATGTGTACATGAGATTTAGAGGGTAGAAGATGAGTAGATAAATTTAGGTAGCTAGGGCTTGCAGCAGTTTCTTGCCGATTTCAGTACAGCCGATGGCGGTCATGCCTGGTGACATGATATCGCCAGTCCGATAGCCCTGTGCTAAGACCCGGAGGACAGCCGCTTCAATTCTTTGAGCGGCAGCGGTTTCGTTCAAACCATAATTGAGTAGCATGGCGGCGCTGAGAACTTGGGCGAGGGGGTTAGCTTTATCTTGCCCAGCAATGTCTGGTGCGGAACCATGCACTGGTTCAAATACTCCTAATCCGCTAGCTCCCAAGCTAGCTGAAGGTAGCATCCCAATACTACCAGTCAGCATGGCGGCAATATCGGAGAGGATATCGCCAAATAAATTGCTGGTGACGATCGTATCAAATTGTTGGGGCGATCGGACTAGCTGCATGGCCGCATTATCTACATATAAGTGAGTTAGCTCCACATCCTGATATTCGGCAGCTAAAGCGGTCACTCGATCGCGCCACAACTGCGAAACTTCCAAAACATTGGCTTTATCCACCGAACAGAGTTTTCGGCGGCGTTTTTGGGCAGTGGTGAAGGCGACGCGGGCAATGCGATCGATCTCACTAACTTTGTAGGCCATGGTGTTCACGCCGCGCTGTTCACCAGTTTCGGTGGTAAATACCCCGCGCGGCTGGCCAAAATAAATGCCGCCCGTTAGTTCGCGTACCACCATGATATCTACGCCTGCAATGATTTCCTTTTTTAGGGAAGAGGCATCGATCAGCTGGGGAATAATGGCGGCGGGGCGAAGGTTAGCGAAGAGTTCTAAGCCCGATCGCAGACCCAGCAGACCAGTTTCAGGTCGTTGGGCACGGGGTAAGTTGTCCCATTTATAGCCCCCAATGGCGGCTAGCAACACGGCATCACTGTTTTTACAGGCGGCTAGGGTGGCAGCAGGTAAGGGGTCACCAGTTTGATCGATCGCCGCCCCCCCAATTAAAGCTTCTTGAAAGGTGAATTGAATATTTTCGAGTTGACCCACTGCTTGGAGGACATCTACCGCGACTGCCATGATTTCGGGGCCGATGCCGTCGCCCGGTAACAGGGTAATGCGATAGTTTTTGCTCATGGGTTTGCTCCAAAGATGTTTGAGATCAGGATCTTACCGTCTTTGGTGGCGAGCTGTCATGTTCAACCGAGCTGTAGGCGATGGTACTTTCCGAACTATGGACTTCGATTCCTGCCGATCGAGCAGTA
The DNA here is from genome assembly GCA_964247125.1 of uncultured bacterium. Lineage (GTDB taxonomy): Bacteria > Cyanobacteriota > Cyanobacteriia > Cyanobacteriales > Chamaesiphonaceae > JAAFHZ01. The sequence goes on along the minus strand of CAXTSZ010000009.1, from coordinate 3,364 downwards.
TCACCCGACAAGATATTGACAATCACCTTGGGCATTCTAACTAAAGTACCCCCCGGTAGCACTCACTCTCAAACAGTACAACTATCGATCATCCCTTAAGATTTATGTCCAATGAGCTACTGCATTAATCCCAATTGTGCGAACCCAGCTAAAAATAGTACTACCAATTTCTGTATGGTTTGTGGGTCTTCTTTACGGTTGAAAGATCGATATCGGGCTATTCAATTGTTGGGGCAAGGTGGGTTTGGAAAAACCTTTAAAGCGATCGATGAAGATCGACCAGGGCAGACATTCTGTGTCATTAAGCAGTTTGCCTTTAGCAGTAATAATTCCCAGCATCAACAGATGGCTTTAAACCTATTTTATGAGGAAGCCAAACATCTGCAATCCCTTGGTAAGCACCCCCAAATTCCAGAGCTGCTAGCTTACTTTGACCTAGAAGGTCAGCCTTATTTGGTACAGGAGTACGTTGATGGTCAAGATCTAGAGGAGGAGTTGAAGACAGAGGGACGTTTTGAACAACAAAAAATCCAGGAACTCCTGAAGTCACTACTGCCTGTCTTGGATTTCCTGCACCATCAGTCCAAGCCGATTATTCATCGTGATATTAAACCTGCCAATATTATTCGCCGGCGTAGTGATCAGGCATTAATCTTGGTGGATTTTGGCGCCGCCAAGATTGCCACACAAACTGCATTGGCCAAAACTGGAACCATCATTGGGAGCCCAGAATTCACTGCTCCAGAGCAAGCAAGAGGTAAACCCATCTTTGCCAGTGACATTTATAGTTTGGGTGTGACCTGTATTTATCTCCTGACCGCCGTACCTCCTTTTGATTTATTTGACACTAGCCAGGATGACTGGGTCTGGCGCGATTATTTGGTTGATAATCCGGTAGACAAGCTACTGGGTGAAGTTTTAGACAAATCGATCATCAATGCTGTGGCCAAAAGATATCAAATGGCTACTGAGGTCTTACTGGCTTTAAACCATCATGTCAAGCATTCCATCTCATTTCAGCCCAATTCTACACCGACAAGTAGGAGCAAGAAGCCCCGATCGCTTACGGCACTGCAACCTAATACACGCAACAAAGGTGGGCAGAACCCATTACCCGATTCATCTATCACAGAGCGTCATAATTGGAAAAAACATACGAGTCTTAGTCAAGAAATATTTTCGTTTGAGACAATTCTTTTGAAAAAAGTTAATCGACAGAGCATTGAGGTTAAAAAAGTCATTAAACCAGGCTGGCTGGGGATTGGCAGCAAAGAAGTAGAAGAGAATCAGCCCACAACGGTTTTTGAATGGCAAGTTCAAAAAATTGTTGGTCAAGCATCGCGCTTTATAGAAGATCTGGGGAATGGGATAAAGCTAGAAATGGTGGCGATTCCAGGCGGTGAATTTTTGATGGGAGCTTCCAATGCCGAGCGGAATAGTCGTGCTAATGAAATACCCCAACATTTAGTGCAAGTACCCAGATTTCACTTAGGCAGATACCTGATTACTCAAGAACAATACATGGCCTTGATGGGTAATAATCCTGCTCAACTTAAAGAGCACGGCTTTCCAGTAGAAACGGTTACTTGGCATGATGCTCAAGCGTTTTGTCGAAAATTGACTCAGCTCACCCAAAAACACTATCGATTGCCATCAGAAGCCGAGTGGGAATATGCCTGTAGAGCTGGGACAACTACTCCATATTGTTTTGGTGAGACCATTAGTCCAAATTTAGCTAATTATGATGCTGGTCGCCAAGGGGTATCTCAACAGAGAACTACCGCAGTGAAAAAATTTCCGCCCAATGGCTTTGGTCTGTCTGATATGCACGGTAATGTATGGGAATGGTGTGAAGATGGTTGGCATGATAGCTATCATGATGCGCCGATCGATAGCAGTGTTTGGATGAGTAGTGAAAGTCGTGTTTTGCGGGGCGGGTCTTGGTTTGTTAATTCTAGCGCTTGCCGATCAGCTTACCGGAGTAGAGCTAACGCTGTCGATTCTGATGCCTATATTGGTTTTCGAGTAGCTTATTCATCTACCTAGCGGTGATTTATTTTCTCAGATAGAAGGGGCTCAAACAAAACCTTTCTATCAATTCAGGTAGAAAAGCATAGGAACCAGGCTCTGCATAAATCTCCCCAAGCGAGAATAAAAGTGATCGCTCGCATCTACATCGATCGCCGCTCCAAGAACGACACCGTTCGCGTAGCGTTACGCAGTAAAACGCCTCGAAAAACTCTTCGAGCCATACACTAAAATGACCAAATAAGTGCAAAATACTAAAATTCAGACTAATCCCTTGGAGCAAAACGATCCGATGCTAACCCTCGACCAACTCATCGCAGCAGCAACGGCATTACCAGATGATGCTAAGACTATCATCATTGACAAAGCCTTTCTGCAAGACAATCGCGGCGCAGTCCAGACAACTCCTGACGATATTGCCTTGGCACAAATACGGCAACTCGCACAGAAATGAGTACCCCCCTAGATACCCCCTGGAAGCAGATTCTAGAAGGTTACTTCCCCCAGTTCATGGCCTTCTTTTTTCCCGAAGCCTACAGCGAAATCGACTGGCGCAAAGGATTTGATTTTCTCGATAGTGAACTCCAACAAGTGACACTGGAGGCCGAGACTGGGAAGCGGATCGTAGATAAGCTCGTCAAAGTCTATCTGCGCGATGGTAAGGAAAAATGGCTTTTGCTGCATATCGAAATCCAAAACCAGAAGGAAGAAGAATTTAGCGAGCGGGTTTACATCTACTCCACACGGCTGTTTGACAAGTTTCGGCGAGCAGTAGCCAGCTTTGCTGTTTTAGGTGACACCGACCCCTATTGGCGACCCCATTTCTTCCACCAAGCAGCCCTCGGATCTCGACACGACTTTTCGTTTCAGATTACAAAATTGGTAGACTATAAGCAGCGGACAGAAGAGCTAACAGCCAGCGACAATCCTTTTGCCATTGTCGTCCAAGCCCATTTAGCGGCACAAGCCACCAAAGGCAAAACCAGTCAACAGCGGCGACGGCAACGGAAATACAGCTTAACTACAATGCTCTACGAACGCGGTTGGAGCGAGCAAGAAGTCATCGACCTCTACCGTTTCATCGACTGGGTATTAACACTGCCGCTAGAGCTAGAAGCAGCTTTTCGAGATGACTTGGAAACTTACGAACGAGGTAAAAATATGCCATACATTTCTGCGATCGAAAGAATGGGTGAAGCCAGAGGGGAAGCCAGAGGGGAAGCCAGAGGCAAGGTCGATCTGATCGGCCTCCTGCTAGCCCGCCAAGTGGGGACAATTTCTGCGGAAACTACTGAGGAAATTAAAAAACTACCGATCGAGCAGTTGGATCGGCTCG
>CAXTSZ010000008.1:0-68830 GCA_964247125.1 uncultured bacterium | reverse complement strand
TAAGGCAATGAATTTAGTCCGTATGTTTGCACAAACTAGCGTTCTGGCTAGTATGGTTTTGACTAGTCTCTCGATTTACAGCAATCCAGCATCAGCGCAACAACGAGCTTGTGTGATTACTGACGAAGGTGCTACTGTTTGCGGCAAACTCACAACACAAACCAAGAAACCTACTCCTAATTCAGGCTACCGAAAAGAGATTGACAACATTGTCTTTTTATTGAAAAATTGCAAGAGGTCAGAAGCAAATGTAATGTGCAATTTTATAATAACTAATAAAGGTTCTGAAAGAGAGTTGGCGATACAGCTAAATGGCTCTAGGATTGTAAACTCTTCTGGAAAAACATATTTTCCAGCTCTCGTAAATTTTGATAGTCGTAGTAGTTCAGATTATGTTAATGTGAAGTTAGTAACAAATGTTGATTATGCTGCATTTTTAACTTTTAATGAAATACCAGATCAAGTATTACCATTCCAACTTTTACAAATTAATACAGGTCTTAGTAAATCGGTTCAATTCCGCAATGTTTCTATTTCAAACTGAACAAGTCCAGTAGTTTCGATTTACTTGTGGGGGAGGATGGGTTTGGCGTGAATTTCTGGTGCGATCGACATTAAATTGCATAAACCCGCCCCTACGGGTTGATGAGATCGATCGTTTTTCTGTGATGTTCGATCGATCTTATTTTAGGGTTTGTAGGGGCGGGTTTATGCTATGGATATCGAATTGTACAGGTTGATTTCGATCGAACCCGCCCGTCATCTCTAGATATGTTCGATCAATCTGGGTTTGTGAATTGTAGATTCGATAAGGGTTGGGATTTGGGACTCGATAGACAGTAGATCCGCTAAAATGATTGTATAGTTGCAGGCTCGACGACTGAATCTTTATGAATGCTTACAAAATTCGATCGATCGTGATGGCAGATGGCTCGATCGTCCTAAAGGGACTACCGTTTAGCGTTGGTAAGTCAGTAGAAGTCATCGTACTAGATGATGTATATGCTCAGGAAGCAGCAAATCCGCCAGACGAACGCTGGAAATCTTTGCAAGGCTCTGTCACCCGTTATGACGATCCGTTCGAGTCAGCTATTCCCCTCGAAGACTGGGATGTGCTGCAATGATTTTGCTGGATACGCATGTTTTTATTTGGTGGATTGATGACAGTCCGAGATTATCACAACGTCATCGGCAAATTCTTCAAGAACAACAAGATGATGGATTAGGTATTAGTATCTACTCTTGTTGGGAAATAGCCAAGCTGGTAGAATACAGAAAATTAGAGTTGAAATTTTCGATTGAAGATTGGTTGGAAATAGCATTGTCGCACCCAAATCTTCAATCGATCAATCTAAGCATACCAATTATTATTAAATCGACTCAATTACCAGGTTTCCATAAAGATCCAGCCGACCAAATTATTGTAGCAACTTCAATGATTTTAGGAATTCCTTTATTAACGGCAGATGAGAAGATAATTGCTTATCCTGATGTCACAATACTTGGTTAATTAATCTCGATTCTCTTTCTGCTGTTGGCTGTTAGCCTGCTGTAGGCGCGAGCAAAAGCGACCATACCGCCAACGAATCATCAATAATATTTCTATTGACGATCGCCAGCAGCTAAAATGGATATATGGTTTATGCCTAGCTAGCAAGGAGTCCAAAACATGCCTGAAACCAAAATCGAGGAACGACTAGCAGCCTTAGAGCTGGAAGTAGCCGCGCTCAAAAGAAAATTACCGCCACTAGAGCCTGTCGTCCAACCTTGGTGGGAAATTACCGTTGGCACCTTTGCCGACGATCCAGCCTTCGAGGAAGCGATGGAACTAGGACGACAGTATCGCAAATCTTCGTAGCCAAAATGTATTTATTCGATACAGACCACTTAACCATCATGGATCGTGGTGGCTCATCAGCACAAATCTTACTTGCCAAACTATCCCAAGTAAATCCCCATGAAATTGCTACCACGATCGTTAGCTACGAGGAGCAAACCAGAGGATGGCTGAGTTACATTGCCAAGGCTACTAATCTGGATGCTCAAGTACTCGCGTATTCCAAGTTAGAGCGGCATTTAGCTAAATTTCGAGCAGCTACCGTAATTGGATTCGATTCCACTTCCGCCAGGGAATTTGAAAGAATCAGACGACTTTACCCCCGACTAGGCACAATGGATCTCAAGATTGCCGCGATTTCCATAACGAATAATGCCACACTACTCACTCGTAATAAGTCTGATTTCGACCGAATTGAGGGCTTAACATTTGAAGATTGGACGAGTTAACATGTTTACCAGCCACTGGAATGTATGTAGTCATTAACAGTGTTAGTTTTGGGGCGTAGCCTGAAGTGCTGCATAGGCTCTGATTTTGAGAAAGCCGATCAAAGTATCGAGTTGTTCATATAAGTCGATTTCTGCGGTTTCTGCTGCGGTTAAAGCAGCCTCACGGTTCTTTTGGAGGAGGGTTTGTAATCGAGATTGAGATGCTTCAGATACTTTGAAATTAATAATCTGCGCCGAAGTGGGTCGATTCTCCCCTGGAGAGGCTACGCCAACGATCAAAAAGTCTAGAATCTCTTGATATGTGCCAGATGTACTAGTTGAAGTAGGAGTGGAGGACTCGATCGTGCTTTGTCCTAGCAATCTAGTGGCAATCAGACTGGTAAACATGTCAGAAAACTGGCTTTGAAACGGTGCTAGGCGTTGAGCGAGTTCATCGAGGATATCGATTGTGATTTGAGTCATATATTAGTTAGCGAGATAATCTTTGTGGTAATCAATTAGATCGACTATTGATGTCCATCCAACCACGTCATCAAATCACTCATCTGGGTAAAATCCAAAGCCGCATCAAGCAACTCCTCCAACATCCCCAGCGATAAAGCTTTCACTCGTGCTTCAACTTCCGAAGATACCTTCCCTACCCGTTTAGTTAATACTCGAAGGATAATCTCCTGACGACCAACCTGTTCGGCTGCGTGAATCTTCTCTAAATACAATGGTGATAACTGCATAATCAAATTCTGCTCCTCTGGTTCAATAATTGCTCTGGCTTCTAAAATTACCTTGAGATTACCCAGCAAATCCAGCGCATTTTGGCGGTAAGGATTATCTGGTGGTAAAGCAGCTACTTCATCGATCGCCTGTGACTGCACTTTCCCCTTACCTAATAGTCTAAACCATAAGCTAGCTGGTGTCTGTGGTAGTTGATGAATAACGATGATGCCAGTCTTCAATGCAGGACTCAGCAGATACACACCTTCACCCCAAGATTCGATCTCTGACTTGGCTCCAAGACTTTCTAACAGATCCACCGATAGCGTCGGAGTCAAAATCCATAACTTGGGTAACTTTTCCTCTTTTGTTTCCGGTTGCTTGTGTTTCTTGGTTTCCCGAATCAGATAGTTGTGCAGATCGAATAATTTGGACATACAGCCACGAATCTGAGGAAGTTTCACAGAACTCCGAAAAGGCTCAAATACAGTAGCAGTTTCAGCACATTGGGCTAATAGTCCTAAATCTGAAGTTATTTTCCCATTCGGATTTGGGGTGAAATAAACATCCATTTCCCGAACTTCTCCACTGACTTTTAGTGAAGTCTGAACCTCGCCTAAAGGTGATAATAAAGATTCCAGAAAATCTTTCGCAAATTGATCGTGTGGGAATCGAGTCATTGATAGCGCTAGTTTTGGTGATTCGCCTGAAGTGCATTATACGCACAGTGTCTACCCGACACAAGTGACGACATCGACATCAGTTTCACCGGGTAAACCGATCGTAAAGTAGAGTTTTATTTTATCCCAACCCAACTTCATAGATCTCTGGATATGTCAGTGCCCAGCTAACTGTCGCACTCTCCCACGGTTTATGCACCGCACCGAGTTCGTTACCGAGATAACGTCTAACCATCGATCGAGAGCCACATAGGGTGTTGAATGTTAAGATTGTGATGAAAGCTCAAACTCAGTTACGGCCCAGAGAGTGAAAACCAATCTATGGCTCGCGATCTATTTCACAATATTGTTAGGATAGCTTTAGAAAAAGATGGTTGGACAATTACGAACGATCCCTTGAGTATCCGCTGTGGCGGTGTCGATATTTAGATCGATCTCGGCGGAGAGAAACTAATCGCAGCAGAAAGAGATACACAAAAAATTGCTGTAGAAATCAAGAATTTTGTCACTGCATCGAAAATTTCTGAGTTTCATACAGCGTTGGGACAGTTTATCAATTATCGAACGGCACTCAGATTTGAAGAACCAGAACGAATCTTATACTTAGCGGTGCCATTGGTAACTTACAATGATTTTTTCAATTTGCCATTCACTCAAATAATCATCACTGAGAATCGAGTAAAAATACTGGTTTATGATACTGAAGCAGAGGAGATAGACAAGTGGATAAATTAGAGTTGTATAGATCGATAGTTACCGAGATATTAACTAAATATTCTCAATATAAGCCAAGCTACGGACAAGTAGAGATCGAACAAATTTTTGACCGCGACCACGATCGATATCTATTACTCGCGATCGGTTGGAATCAGCAAAAAAGAATCTATGGCACTACAATTCACCTAGATATTCAGGACGAGAGAATCTCAGGGCAAACGCATCAAAATTATATACTTCAATTATACTTGATTAGTTTATGTTATCCAGAAAGGATTACAGCAACTGGATAATAAATCAGTTGAATTGTATTCTGTAAATACTGTCTTAATCTCGCAAGTTAATGAATTAGCATAAAAACTTACTGAGTATAGGCTCTAGTCAATACTGTTGAAAAGGTATTTTACTTGATGCGTTTGCCCTGAGTTGGTTAGCTTTAGGATTTGTCACCATTCCCAGTATTCCAGTATCCAACAAAATAATCTGGCTCATAGGAACAGAAGACGATTGCTAATTCTATCTTTACCTAAAGCTTGGTGAAGAAATTCCCAAGTTTCCTTTTGTTCTTCAGGAGTCCCTTCCTCTTCCCACTATCGCAATAATTCTCCGAGAGATTGAGGTTGATTCTCAGAAATCTGTTTCATTGCTTTTTGCCAGTCTGCTGAGGAACTATCTACGAGAGAAAAAAAAGTAGTAGATCGAGCTGCAATTTCAGATTGAGAGGATATATCGCTGGATAGTGACTCAATTAAGTCGAGAACTTGTTGCTGACTATCTGGGGCTAAACCTTGTAATCGAGAGAGAATTATTTGCTCGGTAGTCATAGCTAACTCTATGGTTTGTTCAATTCAAAGATCGTATCCATCCGACCGTAATGCTGCTACGGCACCGCCTGGAAAATTTTCATCGGCGAGAAAGCCCATAGATTAGGCAGGGATGGGATAAACTTTTTCTGTATTGAGAGTTTCCCCAGCGTAGCTGAGACAGGCGCGAATATCCTCAACAGCGATCGAGTAGTTCTCAATAATATCCTCTGTACTCCATCCTTGAGCTAGAAGATCGATGATAAATTCGACAGCGAGGCGAGTTCCTTTTAATGATGGGTTTCCCAACGAGGATGGTAGGTTCTACAACTATTCTTTCTTGCCAGTTCACGATCGACCACCTCCATACAACTAATTTCTATTTTATCGTGTCTCGATCACGTTGGCGCAAACCTGCCTTTGGCACAGCGTACCGTAGGTAATCCAACCCGCCCATCATCTCTAGATATTGTCGATCACCTCCGGTAGGCTGTGCCAACGATTCGGGTTTGTGGATTGTAGATTCGACACAGTATGGAGTTAGGATTTGAGATGGTCTGGGTTGCAAGCGATCGGGAAAGACAACAAGCCATATATAATGAGGTCGAAAAGGCAGAATCTATACCAGCGGTGATTTACGATGCAAGGCGTGTGGCTGACTAATACCGATAGCAAACTGCTCCATTCCCGGCAGAGCCTAGAAACTGGTCTGCGCCAACTCCAACAACTCGGCTTTGATACCATCTATCCGGTAGTTTGGCACCGTGGTTATACTCTCTACCCCAGCCCGATCGCCCAAAAATACACTGGTCATCTAACCCTGCCCCAACCCGAATACAGTAGCCGCGACTATTTGGCTGAACTGCTGGAAACATCCCACAGTCTGGGTCTGCGCGTAATTGCCTGGTGGGAATATGGCCTGATGTTGCCACCCAATTGTGAATTAGTCCAACGCTATCCCAGCTGTTTAACCCTCACTAATACGGGCGACAGGCTCCGCCGCAAAACAGCATCCGCCCAGTTAGATCAATGCGTGTGGCTAAACCCGAGCGACCCCCAAGTCATCTCAATGATGGGAGAATTAGTCACCGATCTGGTGTCGCGCTATCCGATCGATGGTATTCAGTTCGATGATCATTGGGGTTGGCCAGTAGAGCTGGGTTTTGAACCAACTACCCAAGCAGCTTATCGACAATCCGCCACTGGCCTCTGGCCATTTAGCCGTCATTCTACTTGGGCCGATTGGGCCGGCGACCGGTTAACTGATGCTTTTCAACAGGTCGTCGGTAAAATCAAAGCAACTAATCCTAGTTGTTTAATATCATTAAGTCCCAATCCGCTGCGTTTCTCGATCGATAATTACCGGATGAATTGGCAGTACTGGCAAGAATTAGGTCTGATTGATGAGCTAGTTCTGCAAGTATATCGATACAATCTGCCTAGCTTTCAAGCCGAATTGAACAAGCCAGAGTTGCAGAACTTGAAAGAAAAGATGGCGATCGGCATTCTCACTGGTCTTCAAGGTAAGATACAAACACCAGCGCTAGTTGAGCAGCAAATTGCCGCAGTTAAAGAAAATGGTTTCCAGGGCTTTGTCTGCTTCTTTTATGAAACGGTCATGGCAGCTAGCCATATTTTTCAATAACTACTGAAATCAGTCCTAGCTACTAAGATTTCTAGCAAAAAAATATTGTTTATACCAAAATAGAATAAGTACAGAGCAAGACCTCTGCCGCACTATCTAAAATCCTAATTTGTCCTTGTTTACAGACGAAAAACTGCTATTTCAGCCCCTAGCACCCAGCGACCAAGCCATCCCCACTATCTACGCTTTCCCCAACACCTATTCGGTGGGGATTACTAGCTTAGGCTATCAGGTGGTGTGGGCAAATTTAGCGACGAATCCCTTGATCACCGTCAGTCGATTATTTATTGATGGCCACGAAAACCTCCCGCGCGATCCGGAGCTAGTGGGTTTTTCGCTATCTTGGGAGCTGGATTATGTCAATATTCTCAATGTGTTGCTCCAGCTAGAAGTGCCAGCTCATGCTGTTGATCGCACTGATCACCATCCCCTGGTTTTTGGCGGCGGACCAGTCTTAAGTGCCAATCCTGAACCCTTTGCGGCCTTTTTTGATGTGGTGCTGATTGGTGATGGTGAGGTGTTGCTAGGTGAATTTATTAGTGCCTATGCTGAAGTCCGCACGGCTAATCGCACCACTAAACTACGCCGGCTCGCCCAGGTTCCTGGCGTATATATTCCTAGCCTATACGCAGTGACCTATGACGGCGACTATATTGCTGGTATCCAGCCGATCGATACTGACATTCCAGCCCATATTGTGAAGCAAACTTATCGCGGCGAGCAGCTTTCCACTTCTACCGTTGTCACCCCCGCAGCAGCCTGGGAAAACATTTTCATGGTCGAAGTGGTACGCAGTTGCCCAGAGATGTGTCGGTTTTGCATGGCTAGTTACTTGACGCTCCCTTTTCGGACAGCCAGTTTAGATGATGGTTTGATCCCGGCGATCGAACGTGGTCTTGCTGTCACTAAACGTTTGGGGTTACTCGGTGCCTCCGTCACCCAGCATCCCGAGTTCGATCGACTAATTGCCCATTTGGGTCAGCCTCAGTTTGCCGATGTTCGGCTGAGTATTGCCTCCGTGCGCACCAATACTGTCACCGTTGAGCTCGCCCAGCTATTAACCCAACGGGATACCAGATCCCTCACGATCGCGGTGGAAAGTGGCTCAGAGCGCGTGCGCGAAATCGTTAATAAGAAGCTGACCACCGCTGAAATTACGCAAGCGGCGATCAATGCCAAAGAGGGTGGCTTAAAAAGTCTGAAGCTTTATGGCATGGCTGGTATTCCAGGGGAAACTACCGCAGATATTGAAGCGACGGTGGCGATGATGATCGGGCTGAAGAAATCTGCGCCCGGCTTACGCCTCACCTTTGGTTGCAGTACTTTTGTCCCCAAAGCCCATACCCCTTTTCAGTGGCTAGGAGTCCGCAAGACTGCTGAAAAACGCCTCCAATTGCTCCAAAAAAATCTCAAACCCAAAGGTATCGAATTTCGCCCAGAAAGCTATAACTGGTCGATTATTCAAGCCCTGATTGCCAGAGGTGATCGTCGATTAACTAAAGTACTAGAACTCACCCGTGAATATGGTGATTCGTTAGGTAGCTATAAGCGGGCTTTTAAGGAACTGCAAGGCCAAGTGCCGCCCCTAGATTTTTACGTGCATGAAGATTGGCCAGTGGATCGCCCTTTACCCTGGAGCCATATTCAGGGGCCACTGCCGCTCGCGACTCTGATCAAACACCTAGAAACCAGTGCCGCTATGCGCTAGTGACCAGATTCAAAAACAAACACTCCCACACTAAGCGGGGCTGTACATAAGCCAGTAGTTGCTCACGGCTAGCCGCCAAAGCCGCTAGAATAGCTGAATTTTGATACTGCTGCCAGTAGCAATATTGCAGATAGTCCAGGAGAGTTAGTTGCAATGAACTATCTAAATCTCGATCGATCTGTTTCGCTAACCTTAAAGCCTGGGGCAATGTCGTAGGCAAACTCAATAGCTCTGACTTGATCGCGCTGGGAATAGCCTGGAGCTGTGTCCAGATATCGATCGCCTGCCCTGGACTGCCTTGTGCCATCCCAATTACTAGTGGATCGGTAACGATCTCGCCATGCCCAGCTTGGATCAGGATTTCGCTAACCAGTGGCTGTGGTAAACGCTGAAATGGAATCCGTTGACAGCGAGAAATTATAGTGGGTAGTAGCGATGCACTGTCATTTGCCAGCAAAATCAAGGTGGCTTGCCCAGGTTCCTCCAAAGTCTTCAAGAGGGCATTGGCTGCTCCCTCGGCCATCGTTTCCGCCTGGGTAATCACCACAATGGCGCGATTATTTACCAGCGGTGGTTGCGCCAAAAACTTCGTAATTTGGCGAATTTGTTCAATCCGAATCTGGGGCGGTGCTTTCTTTTTAACGCCTGCCGCAGCTGCTTCGGCGATCGAAAGCAGCTTACTTTGGTGGTTGTAAGTCGGCTCAATCCATAGCAAGTCAGGATGATTGCCCTGCCGAATTTTGGACAAAGTGGTACTGATCTGGTGCGGTGGCAGACCAGCACAGAGCAACATCTCTAACCAACAGCGAGCGGTGAGGGCTTTGCCAATGCCATCGACTCCAAAAAATAGATAGGCAGGAGCCACGCGGTGCTGAACAACGGCTTGGGTGAGGATCTCGATCGCCTGAGATTGGCCTAAAACTGCCTGGAAGTAGTCGGTGGTAGTCAAAAGGGTCTAAGACTCGGTAAGTATTAAGTGCTATGATCTATTAACAAAAATTATCACTCTTTTCGACCCTTAGCATCCAACATGGTTTTTTGGAAAAGTCTGTTTAATAGCACAGAGGGCAACGGTTCAGCAACAGCTGCGGTCAAAACTGTACCTATCCAAATTACCGGAGTTAATCCACCCGGTTCCAATCAAATTGTCTTGAGCCTCGATCCCAACTTGGATCTCTACGAATTAGAAGAACTATGTGATGCTGTCGGGTGGTCACGACGGCCACTGCGTAAAGTACGCAAAGCCCTCCAAAATAGCTTTATCGTGATTTCCATGTGGGAACTACGGGGAAATACCCGCCGTCTCATTGGTTTTGCGCGAGCTACCTCCGATGGTGCTTTCAATGCCACCATTTGGGATGTAGTAGTACATCCAGACTTTCAAAATAAACGCATGGGCAAAGCGATGATGAAATATATGATTAAGAGAATTAGGTCTGAGGATATCAGTAACATTACTCTATTCGCCGATCCCCAGGTGGTAGGTTTTTATGGGGGAATGGGCTTTGTAGAAGATCCGGAAGGCATCAAAGGGATGTTTTGGTATCCAGAGTAACTAAGATTGGCAATGCACACCGCAACTTTGGCGACCAAATTGGGAATATTAGCATTCAGGACACTATGAATGTGATACTTAACCCAGGTTTTTTAAAAAATCAACTAGGCTGGATCTATCCCAATTAGCCATGTTCAGCATATTATTTCTAAATGACTTCGAGGATATTTAGTGGAAGCTAGAAAAGTAGATAGCAGTCGCCCCAGTTCTAGCCGAAGGACAACTCCTGTAGTGAGACGGCAACCAAAGAAGAAGAAAAAGTCTCTCTCTTGGCTGTGGTTGAGTTTAGCATTCGTAGGAGCCTTATCTGCTGCTGGTGGTGCTTTATTAGCCTTTTCTCTATCGTCTACGCCTTTTTTGCATCGCCAGCTCAGCGCCGCCGAAGATGCGATTTTCCGAAAAGACAACTCTTTTTCACGCGGCACCCTCCAAATACCGGAAGTGACCAAGCCTGTCAACATTTTGCTACTGGGCATTAAAACCAATATCTCGGATATTCGGACTGGGGCTGGCAATGACCGGCAGAAGGTGGGCTATGATGCGGTCGTAGATTCCTTGCAAGGGCTGTCGGACACCATGATGCTGATCCGCTTTGATCCGGTCAGTAAGCGCGTTATTGTTTTTGGGATTCCCCGCGACACCAAAGTAGAAGTGAATGGTAAATCTGTCAAAATTAACTCGATCGATCAAGAAAGTGGCATTGGCCAAGCCGCCAAGGTGATCAGTACCACTCTCAATGGGGTTGAAATCGATAAGTATGTGCGGATGAATGATATTGGTTTAGCCAAACTGATTGATGCTCTTGGTGGAGTGACATTAACGGTTCCCAAAGATATGAAGTATCAAGATGATTCCCAGCACTTTTATATCAATCTCAAGGCTGGCAAGCAGCAGCTAGATGGCAATAAACTGTTAGGATTCCTCCGTTTCCGCCACGATGCCAATGGTGATTTGGGTCGGATTCAGCGGCAACAAATTGCCATGCGCGCCATGATGGAACAGTGGATCAGCCCGATGAACGTGGCCCGAGTGCCACAACTGATGTCGATTATCCGCACGCACGTCGATACTAATTTGAATGTAGAGCAAATTATTGCGCTAGCCGGATTTGCGAACGGCACCGCCAAAGGTCATACCCAAATGATGCGGATGCCCGGAGATTACAATGGCGATGGCCGGCATGGGACTAGCTTTTGGCTACCGGACGAAGTTGGAATTAAAAACAAAATGGCGCAGTATTTTGACCACGGCGAAGTTGATACCACCCCGATTCCTCCCGAAAAGCTAAGGATTAAAGTTATTGATACTGGCTATTATCCCGATGCGACACAGCGGCTCTTAAAAACTCTCGAAAAAGCTGGCTATCAGCAAGTGAGTCTCGATCGCGATCCGAAAGCACTCAAAGAAAATCTGGCTACCACCCAGATTAATGTTCAGTACGGCGGCCCAGTAGCCGGCGAGTTGATTAAAGAAAAGCTGGGGCTAGGGACAGTAGAAGTGGATACTGCTGGTGACCTTTATGCTGATATCACCATCAAACTGGGTAAGGATTGGAGTGCTAGAAAGTAGGTTTTCTCATAAATCGGCTGGGATGTTTTGGGTATGACTGTGCTGCAAACTTTTCGGATTTCACCGCTGATCAGAATCACGCTGACGCTTTTCTATATTGCACTTCTGCTGCCGCTGCCTTTTTTGGCGCAGATCACTGGTGGCGCAGATCCACAGTGGATGATGCTGGGGGCAGTGTGTGGTTTTTTGGTCTTGCAAGGAGCTTTAAGCCAACAAGTGGTCACCGACGATCGACAGATTCGAGTTTGTTATCCCAGATGGGTACCAACGTTTTTGGTCACAGGGTGGTCACTGTCCTGGTCAGAAGTCCTGGCGTTGAAGGCGCGTAGCACTGGCCAGGGGGGTCTAGTTTACTACTTCATCGATAAGTCGCAACAGGGCTACTTGCTGCCCATGCGGGTGGCTGGATTTAGCAAGTTGGTCGAAATTGTCCAAGCTCAAACCAGTATTGATACTCAAGATGTCCGCCCGCTCGCCCAACCATGGATGTATTTCATCCTGCTCTTGGTCACCGCTGTACTACTCCTCGTAGATATTTGGTCTATTTGGACAGCTACTACCCAAGGAATGGCCTTCATCGGGTGATAAGCTGAAGAACAGCGCCTACAGTTCAGTTTTAGCACCGTGTCCTTATGACGGAATCCTTTGCCCAACACTATCATCAGCGCACCAAATACGACCCCGCAACGATCTCTAGTAAAAGTGTCGGCTTGGACTGGAGTAAGCAGCCCTCGTCTTACAAAGAATATAAAATTGGTGCTAGTTTTGACCTGAAATCCTATCTCCAACAAGAGGGCACCGGGGAAGCCGATCAGTGGTGGAAAAGACTGTCCCTGTTCTTGCTGTGCAGCTATGGCCTGACGGCTAAAATTCCCACGACGGTAGCACCGATTTATTTGCGATCGGCTCCTTCGGCTGGTGGCTTATATCCAGCTGAGATTTATTTGATTTCTAAGGGTAGCAAACTCTTACGACCGGGCTTGTACAGCTACCAACCCAAAGATCATTCTTTGGTGCATTTTTGGGAAAGTGATGTGTGGCAATCACTGCAAGTTGCTTGCTGTCAACACCCACTGTTGGCTGAGACCGATCTAGTACTAGTCACCACCGCTATTTTTGATCGATCGGCTTGGCGCTATCAAGACCGCGCCTATCGGCGAATTTGTCTAGATACCGGTCATCTTTTGGGTAATTTGGAATTAGCGGGGGCCATAAATGGCTTTCGCCCCTGTTTGGTGGGGGGATTTGTCGATCAGCTCATGGATGATTTGCTCTATCTCAACAGCGATCAAGAAGGCACCATGACCGTGATGCCTTTGGTAGATCTGGAAGGGAAATTACCAGCTAATTCTATGCTCCCAACGGCTTGGCCTTCTCCGACCAATAACGAATATCCCCATTTATCTGATGGTCAGCTGTTGGCGCACTGTCATGAAATGACTAAAATCTTCGCGTGCGCACCACCCCAGCCTACGGCTCAAATCAGCAAACAATCTGAGGATAAATATAACTTTCCGTTTTGCCTAAAGCTGGCCACCACCACGTCGCCGATTGAATGGCAGGACAATTCTTTTCTCGATGGTCTGGAAGATGCTATTCTCAAACGCCGATCGACAAGAAGCTATACGGGCAATAATCTGGAGTTCGATCAACTAAAAGCCATCTTAGATTTTACCTATCAACCACCACACTATGGAGAATGTGGTTTAGACGAAATTCCTGACTATTTTGACCTCAGTCTGATTCAGAGCTTTATTGCCGTTTCGGGAGTTAACGGTTTAGAGGAAGGCTGTTATTATTATGCTCCCCAAGCCCAAGAATTGCGCCAAATTCGTTTCAAGAATTTTCGGCGAGAACTGCATTATCTTTGCTTAGGTCAGGAATTAGGGCGAGACGCGGCGGTGGTGATGTTCCATACTGCTGATCTGAGCCAAGCGATCGATTGCTATGGCGATCGAGCTTACCGCTATTTGCATTTAGATGCTGGCCATTTGGGACAGCGCCTAAATTTGGCAGCGACGCGCCTGGGCGTAGGCGTAAGTGGTATTGCCGGCTTTTTTGACGATCAAGTCAATGAAGTCTTGGGAATTCCCGCCGACGAAGCAGTACTATATATTACAACTCTGGGTCAATCGGCTGACTAGCACAACTTTACTATGGGCAATCCACGCAAATATCTTTGGGGATCAGTGATCATCGCCGTGTCCATCTGGCAATCACAGGGAAAATCCATTAGCGACAGTATCCAACTAGCTAAATATCAGCCGTCACCACGCATTTCTCAACTGGCACAAGCGACTCAAATGACCGAAAAAGGTCGGCGTTTATTTTATCTGACTAATCCCCAGATTGAACCCAAGGAATCCGGCTTAATTTCTTGTAAAAAAGCGGGTTCTAGTGACCACACAACTACGCTGGGCTGTTATACCCCGGCTAAACGTATTTTTGTATTGGAAGTGAATGACCAGCGCTTGCATGGGGTAATGGAAACCACCGCTGCTCACGAAATGTTGCACGCTGCCTATCAAGAGCTGTCCGCCGCAGAAAAAGATAGCCTTAATCAAAAGTTGCAAAAAGCTTTCGAGCAATTGCGCGATCCGGGGCTACGCAAGCTGGTTGGAATCTATCAGAAACGCGATCCGACGGTGGTCAATAACGAACTGCATTCGCTCTTAGGTACCAAAACGGCTGATCTTGGTCCGGAATTAGAAAAGCACTATCGTGATTATTTTATCGATCGATCAGCTGTCGTCGCACTCTCCAAAAATTATGAGCAAGCTTTTACTCAGTTCGAAACCAAAGCCGAGCAAATAGAGCGCCAATTGCTGGCTATCAAAGCCAGAATTGAACAACTAGAAAGTCAAGCTAAAGAACACCGCGCGGCGATCGATCGCATTGACTCATCCAATGCCAGCAGACGCGATGAATACAATCAACAAGTGCATACTTTTAATCAATTTGTGGCCGAAATCAATCAACAGTCCCGAGTTTATAATCAAATGCTGCATGATTATAATGCGCTGTCGGTAGAAGAGAAATCTTTAAATAATGCTCTAACTAGCGGTACGCCTTAATCTTGCATTAAGTCTCCTACGCATAGTAGTTTACTGACTTCAGTAGTTGGGATGCAGGTGTTAACGGCCACTCGGTAAAAATGATTGAACAAACTGAGCTTTGTCCAAGGGGGTAGAGTAGTTTGCCGTTGCTGACTAAAAATCTTTTGAAACTGGCGTTCTGGCTCACCAGTCAATGAATTACGCGTTGGTACTACACAGCGTTGACAGGGATTTATCCCCAGCAACGTGACCTGACCGAGCTGAAAGGATATTTGGTCGAAGAGGCGATCTTCTGCAAAAGCGCTGCACTCACCTAGTTCAATATTGGTACGCAGTCGGCGCTGGATCTCAGCTATATCTAAATCTGGATACCAGCTGGCGATCGCCATTAAGGTCGCCGTACTAATAATGGTGGGACCTGGCGATGTGGTATCGTCGGGAAAGCCGATCGTGGTGTTTTCCGTGATCTGGGTCGCAAACCCCAAATAATGACTCAGCCAATCAGTGAGATCTGATCGCCCGGTAATAATGGGAAATTGGGTGGCTGTTTGACCGGGAGCTTTCAGTTCGACCGTTGCGTTATCTAAATCAAACTGGGCACGAATTTGCTGAATCTGAGGATATTTTTTGCCATTCACAAACTCACCTTGGAGATTGGTGATTGCCCAGCGTCGATCGTGAACGAGAGAACCGCCCCGCGCAATTGTTGCTGTCTCTACCATTATTCCATCGAGAGACTTAATCGGAAAGATCCAAATACTGGCAATTGTGGCCATAGCTTTAACTTTTGGTAGTGCTAGGGTAAGATAAGGAGCGGGGGTGAATAGCTCAGCCGGATAGAGCAGCTACCTTCTAAGTAGCTGGTCGGGGGTTCGAGTCCCTCTTCACCCATTATAATTGCCGAAAATCCTATTATCCTATTAATCGATACATTATTTATCGCCGGATAAACAATCTTCGTTGGCGAAGCCTCTTCCAAAGGAGAATCGCTTTATGAACGACCAATTTAGACTTCCCGATCCTGAGATTAGAGCGGAATCGATCGCTAGCTTGAAAGCTAACTTTACAACGGTGTAATAAATAACCGATCGAATGTCATCAAGTTTACCGTTGAGTTCAGTACTAGCATCATCGATCTTTTGCTCTAGGCGTTGGTTGCTTTGCTTGACTCCATCAGCCTCTATCACCAAACTATCCATTTTGTAGTGGAGATCGGTCATGTCTTGGTACACTCGATCGAACGATCGCCGAATGTAGTCATTGGGTACTGTTTGGCGAGATGGCTATATTTTTAATTGTGACACCTTACTACAGATAAGATCAACTACTATGATATAGTCCAGTCATTCAACCTAAAATATATAGTTCTATATGGATATTACTGCCTACGATGTACAGCAAAAGGGACATGGTAAATTAACTCTTACTTTTACCCGTCCAAAGATACATCCTCTTTCTAAAGTTTTCGCGTCTATTTCTGAATTCAACCTATCTAATCGTGAGTCATTTATCGGTGCTGCCCGAATGACGGTTCACAATGTCTCAGCTAGAGAAGGTAGCGTTCTCGTCTGGGTCGAAATCGAATGGCCAAACGATCTTATCTTCACTGTTAACCTACTGGTAGTGAATCTATAATGTTTGGGTGAGAGCTATTCGACCTTCTCACCCAGATTCTAAAATAACCCTCAGAAAACAAAGTACGAGTCGGAATCAAATTCCAACTCGTGCATTTCAAAGCCTAACTTTTTAACCGCAGTCATAATCTCAGCAGGATCGATCACTAATACCATTGGTGACCTACCAATTTTTGCCATCATCTCTTCATCGATTCGCATAAAGTATTTCAACAATCTTGTCGATAACTTCAGCTGATTTGCTAGGCAAAGCCTCACCAGCTTTATAAGTAGATTGCCCACGATATACAAACTACTCAAATCAGCCAAATCTGTTACCATGTAAGCTGTTTAGGCTAAAAGCTATCCTACGTTTAAGCTGGACGCTCTACTTAGGCAATAATACTCTGGGATGCGGTAAATATCCGGTTTGGTCTAACGTTGCTATTTTGATTCAATCCACCCGCACTAAAATCTTGCCATGCAGCTTCCTCTTCTGGCTTTACAGCACTTTCCAGCTATGTGGAGTACGCTAACCCTCTTGAATTGCTTACTGAGTAAGAGTTGGGTGTACTTCATGAATGTAGAGAGTGCTGTAACCAGTCTTCCTGGAGAATCGACTCACTGAGTAAATCGGTTTCCATCATCCCTTGCTGATGTTTGACTTTCAGATATTGCAGGTAATCTAAGACTTCAATCAAAATACGATCGGGGGTGTTTTCAATTTCCTGGAGAATTTTCTCTCGAATATTCATATTTTGTACCTGAATTATTACTCGCAACCCTACTTGATTTTCAAGATTGGTCTGCGATCGACAAACACCCTTCTATCGCTTCATGGACGATTACGGTTAGTTTCATTGGTCGATCGGTAAAATATACAACCTATCTAACACTGCTGGGATTAGCCTTGGACTGCGATCGATCGAACATCACCATCCCCGAAACGCGATCGAATCTAAATCGATATTTGCTGGCAGCGTTGGGTAAACTCGATAATTATTTATTGAGTTTTTGTTTGAGTATTGCTTCCATTTCCCGCAAATCATCTTCTGTTTGAGGAAATCGATAGGTTGGACTGTCAGGATTTCCTTTGTTAATTAAAGCTTCGATCGCGTCATCATCATCTCTATGCTCTAGGATATAGCTTCTCAGCTCTTGACTAGTCATATTACTGAAATTAGGTTTCGTCATTGTTAAACCTCCATTGACCGTTGGGAAAAATCAAGATTTCTAGGCTTTCGGTTGCACCAGCCAGGATAAATACTGTCTTAGTATTTACGTTGTACCGAAATACATGGATGGGCTGGTATCCGTTTGAGAGCATTTGGCATACTCTAACACAGGCAAAAGCCTGTTCTGCGGTTGGCATATACTGAATACTTACATGATAACAAGTACAAGAATACCGTAAAAGATGTACTGGATCATCGAACCACCCACCCATACCAATTCGTAGATGGCTTTTTTTATGCGTTAGTGTAGCCTCTCGAAAGAGAATTGATTCCGAATAATTCTAAAATCTCAATCGAACCCGCCCTCACCCACCAACAATCGATCGAACATCATCATCTACGCACGATCAAATCGCGATCGATATCTGCTGGTGGGGGTGGGCGGGTTCGATTGAGATTTTTGGAATTTGGCGATGATTTCTAGCATAAACCCGCCCCTACAGATCCGATGATAAATACGATTGATCGAATCTCCACCCACATATTCGCCTGTACGGGTTTGTAGGGGCGGGTTTATGTGATCGATTCCGAATAATTCTAAAAATCTAAATCAAACCCGCCCTCACCCACTGACAACTGATCGAACATCACCATCTTCGATGGTACTATTGATTCCAAGGTTCTTCATCAGGATCGTACAAGCCTTCACTAATAGCAAATGCTTTTAGTTCACGATAGGCAGCGAGGAAGGATGATCTATTTGCCCAATTATCTCCTGAGCCACCAGTAAAATGTTCTCCAGGAAAAGGATTTAGGAACGTTCCATTCTTGCTGATAAAATCTTCATCTGGAATCAAATTTTGTGTGTAGTACCAATCAACATCAAAGACAAGCTCAAGACTACTTATAAGATTTTGAAGGCGCGTACTGAGTTCATCATTCATATATTTTCATATAGTTAAATTATTTGGCTTGAGCAATCAACTTTCTCGTAGCTAAAGTCATTATACGCAAAAAACGCACGAGCCAGAATCAAATTCCAACTCGTGCGTCTTAAACCCTAGATCTCCTAACCCATCAATTTCTTAACCGCAGCCATAATCCCAGCCGGATCGATACCCTGATGTGGGAACTGCTCCCAGAGACCGCCACAACCCTCGATATGCGTACCGAGGTGATTGTAATTAGGCTTATAACCGCGCTCTAATAACTGCGAACCGAAGCGACTGCCTAAACCAGTTTTGCGGTTGAAAGATTCGACCACTAATACCATTGGTGACTTACCAATTTTCGCCATCATTTCTTCATCGATCGAGTTCAATGTTGGCTTATTAATCAGACCGATATCGATGCCTTCTTGTTTGAGGCGTTCGACTGCATCTAATGAACGATATAAGGCTTCACCAAAACTGACGATATAGCCTTGAGTACCTTCACGAATTACTTCATCTTTACCGGAGACAAACTTGTAATCGCCGCCGAAGAATTCCTTGCCGTTGGTATCTAAAATCGCGGGTACTTTAGAACGAGTCGAGAACACAAACCGCAAACCTGGATTGTGGAAAATTGTTTCCAAACAGGCTTTCATTTGATGGGGGTCGGCGGGGAAGTAGAGGTTGGTAGCAAAACCATCGCTCAAACCATTGTCGGCGAACATATTGTTCAAACCGAAGTGGCAAGTGTTGTCCGCCATATCGTCAATCCCAGAGTGGGAGAAGTGGCTGAGGACGTTGGAATTGTTCAACCGCGCCATCGTGATTTCGGAAATACACATTTCCAGGAACGCGCTGAAGGTGCCGAAAATCCCTTGTTTGCCTGGTTCCATGCCGAAGCCAGCAGCGGCGGAGAAGTTACCGCGCTCCATGATGCCGGAGGAGATGAAGACTTCAGGATAGGCATCGTGAATCTTTTTTAGACCGCAGGAACCTTCTAAATCGCTATCGATGACCTTTACTTTTTCCACGCGCTCGGCTGCGCTCATCCGTCCGAGAATTGCGACAGCAGCATCGCCGAAGACGTTGCGGTTAGCATCCCATTTGTCGCTTGAACCCAGGAAGGTATAGGTATTTTTGGGTGCGGTGATGCCTTTGAGGTGGTCGGCGGCGGCTTGTCGGCTGTGGGATTCGAGATATTCGATCGCTAGTTTGACCGAGATTACGTCGTGTCCGTGGGTTTTGCCTTCTAGTCCGACGATACCAGGACACATGGGGCGATGGTTGATAACTGCGATCGGCCCAGCCGTATTCACTGCTTTGCAAATGCGGGCGTACAAGTCATCGATATCCTCGCCATCTCCTTCCAGGATCTGTAAACCGTGACCGACTAGAGTTTTAGCGACAGTAGTACCGACGAGATACTTGGAAGGATGACCCGCGATCGTCACGTCGTTATCATCGATAATCAGTTTGACATTGAGATTCTGGGCGACAGCTAACCGAGCGGCTTCCGCGTCGTTACCTTCTTGTTGGGAACCATCGGAACCCAAGCAAAAAGCGATTTTACTGGGGTTTGCCATCGCCACACCGTTAACATAAGGCCACATGTGACCTAAACGACCAGAGCTAAACTTCACACCGGGGGTAAAGCCGAGTTCCGGGTGTCCAGGCAAGTGCGAATGAGCCGCCCGGTATTCCATCAACCGTTCAGCGGGTAAGTCCCCATGCAGGGTAGACATTAAATACTGCGTCGCGACCCGATGGCCAGCTTCATCAAAAAATATGGGTACGTATTTATCAGCAGATCCCCGAAATAGCGCATCCATAATCATGACTTCAGGTACGGTATCATAAGGTCCACCAGTATGTCCGCCCACGCCCCGCGCTGCACCAGTTGCCGTAAAAAAGACGATCGCATCGCGACATAGTTGAATATTGGCTTGGAGGCTAGCCTTTTGGTCGGCCGTCAGAATTGGATTTTTGGCATCTAAGCTCAAGCGTTGATAGGCACTAAGATCGATCGGGAAGTTAGTCATAAATTTTAGTTTTGGTAATTTCAAGAATTATTTGAAGCTGGCAACTATCAGATTTTAGCCCTTTAGTTATCACCAATGCCCAGCAGCGGCAAAATTTTCTTTTTCAGCAGCACTACTAATTCTGGCTGCATATATTCGTAGTTATCGGGGATATCGAGACAGACTATCCGTTTGTTATGCATGATAGAACTAGATGTAAACTTATCTCGTAGTTTACGTTGGTGGGTCTTTTCCATCACAAAAATAATGTCTGCCCACTGCACAGATTCCATCCCGATCGGAACTTCAGCATCGCGATCGACTCCCACCGAATCTACTTCTAGTCCGGCATATTCCAAAAACACGACTTCCGCCGTGGGGCTGCGCAAACGATTTTTACCACAAACGAAAAGTAATTTAAGATTTTCCATGGTCGCAGTGATTTCAAACCGGAGGAAATCATATCACGGCTTTTGGTTATCTCGTTAGAATGGGTGAAACAATCAATTTCTGAAGTAATACTATCTATGAGCAATGATCTATACCAACAAATTCAGCAATTTTATGATGATTCTAGTGGCCTGTGGGAGAGTATTTGGGGTGAGCATATGCACCATGGCTATTATGGCGTAGATGGTCAGAAGAAAAGCCAGAGTGCTCTATCACCAACGGAGAATCGCCGTCAAGCTCAGATTGATTTAATTGAAGAATTGCTAAGTTGGTCGGGGTATAGCGTTGCCAACGATCATGTCTCTAAAATTATTGATATCGGTTGCGGCATTGGCGGTAGTAGCCTTTATCTGGCAGAAAAATTAAAGGCGGAAGTGGTGGGAATTACGTTGTCACCGGTGCAGGCCAACCGCGCTCAGGAAAGAGCCGCCGCAGCTGGATTAAAAGACAGGGCGACATTTAAAGTGGCTAATGCTTTAGAGATTCCCTACACAGACAACACTTTTGATCTAGTGTGGTCTTTGGAAAGCGGCGAACACATGCCCGACAAAACAAAGTTTTTGCAAGAGTGCTACCGTGTGCTGAAGCCCGGAGGTCGATTTATTTTTGCAACTTGGTGTCATCGCTCGATTGCTGGGACGGCATTGACCGCAGATGAAATTAGGCATCTAGACAAAATTTATGAGGTTTACTGCTTACCCTACGTAATCTCACTACCTGAGTATGAGGCGATTACAACTGATTGCGGCTTTCAGGAAATGCGATCGGCTGATTGGTCAATAGCAGTAGCACCTTTTTGGGATGTGGTGATTGACTCTAGCATTACACCACAAGCAATTCTGGGTTTGTTTAAAGCTGGCTGGAAAACGATGCAAGCGGCACTATCGCTCCAGTTAATGAGTCAAGGTTATCAGCGGGGATTGATTAAATTTGGTTTGATCACAGCCATTAAGTAGGGTATCGATCTGAAATTCTGACAGGTGCTATGAAAATCGATCACATCCATTTTTATGTTGAAAACGCGACTCAAGTGCGCGACTGGTTGATCCAAAAAATGAGTTTTGGCTCCGGTGGTCAAGAAGTAAATGAACATACTCACACGGAAATTGTGGGTAATAATGCGGTTTTGTTCCGAATATCTTCGGCCTTACATGAATCTAGTCCGGTGACTAAGTATCTTGCTACTCATCCAGCGGGAGTTGTCGATGTTGCTTTTTTGGTTGATGACCTAGCATCATTTTCCGAAAAGATCGATCGGTTAGATATCCAAGTTATGCGAGAAGGTGAATTGGTTAGCAGTAATTCATCACAACTGACTATTCAGGGCTGGGGAGATTATCAACATACCTTAATTGATAGTACTAATCATTCTTTTTCTCCGCTAATTGCCGTAGAAAGTTCTGATATTATTGGCATTGATCATATTGTTTTAAATGTGGCGAAAAACCAATTGGTTTCTGCTACTAACTGGTATCAAAACCTTTTTGATTTCCAAGTTCAACAATCTTTTGAAATCCAGACTGATTATTCTGGGCTATCCAGTCAAGCCTTAGTCGATAAAACTGGTCGTATCCAGTTCAATATTAATGAACCTAGCACTGCTAATTCCCAAATTCAGACTTTTTTAGATATTCAGGGTAGTGCTGGCATTCAACATGTTGCTTTACTTACTCATAATATTTTTCAGTCTGTAGCCCAGATGCGGAAACAAGATTTAGCTTTTTTACCGATTCCAAAGAGCTATTATATTAATCTAAAACATCTTTTGCAACAGACTAATGAATTACCCTTCGATCACCAAGAATGGCAAAATCTCGAAGAATCTGAAATTTTACTAGATTGCCCAGCTGATAATACGTCAGCATTACTAATGCAGATATTTACCCAACCTATTTTTGAGCAGCCAACTTTCTTTTTTGAAATTATTGAGCGGCGTGGTCAAGCTCAAGGATTTGGGGAAGGGAATTTTCTTGCTTTATTTCAAGCAATGGAATAGCAGTAATTCTCGTTTTGATCAAGTCGTAGATCTTGAATTCATGAAGCGCCGCGACTGAATATACCCGGCTGAATTTATGCAAAATCAACAGTTCTGGGATTTCGACCCTAAAACGACTAGAATAAAATTTGTGAGATAAGGGTATATCTGCAACTTATGGTACAATGCCCTGTCTCCTGCTCGGTAATTGACTGCCCCTTATCCCCATCTCTTATGCCTTTGCCCATTGTTGCTATCATCGGTCGCCCTAACGTGGGCAAATCTACTCTAGTTAATCGCTTGGCCGGGGCGATGGAGGCGATCGTCCATGATGAGCCGGGAGTAACTCGCGATCGCACTTACCGACGTGCTTTTTGGCAAGACCGTGAATTCACAGTAGTCGATACTGGTGGCTTAGTATTTGACGATGATACCGAGTTCTTACCCTTAATTCGCGAACAGGCACTAGCTGCTCTTAAAGAAGCCAGTATGGCAATCATGGTGGTAGATGGTAAGACGGGAGCGACTGCTGGCGATCATGAAATTGCTACTTGGCTGCGCCATCACACAGTTCCGGTACTGTTAGCGGTTAATAAATGCGAGTCTCAAACTACTGGCTTGCTGCAAACTGCGGATTTTTGGCAATTGGGACTAGGTGAACCCTACCCTGTTTCTAGTATCCACGGTAACGGTACTGGCGAATTACTAGACGAAATGGTCAAGCACTTACCCGATATCCGAGAAGAAGAAGAGGAAGTGGAGGTGCGGATTGCCATTATTGGTCGTCCAAACGTCGGTAAATCTAGTTTGCTCAATGCTTTCTTGGGCGAAAATCGATCGATTGTGAGTCCTGTTTCGGGAACTACACGGGATGCGATCGATACTTTACTAGAGGTTGATGGTAAAAAATACCGTATTATTGATACAGCCGGAATTCGTAAGAAAAAGAATGTGGAGTATGGCCCCGAATTTTTTGGGATTAACCGAGCATTTAAAGCCATTCGCCGTGCCGATGTGGTGCTGATGGTCTTGGATGCGATGGATGGTGTGACGGAGCAAGACCAAAAGCTGGCGGGCCGCATTATGGAAGAAGGTCGTGCCTGTGTAATTGTGATGAACAAGTGGGATGCCGTGGAAAAAGATTCCTACACCATCTACGATTACCAAAAAGAAATAACGGCTCGTCTGAATTTTACGGAATGGGCCGAAAGTATTTTTGTCAGTGCTTTGAATGGCCAACGGGTGAAAGAAATTTTGCCAGTAGTTGATCGTGCTGTTGAGCAGCATCGGCGGCGGGTATCTACGGCCGTTATTAATGAAGTAATTGGGGAAGCTGCCAATTGGCATAATCCAATCGTGATGCGCGGTGGTAAACAGGGCAAGATTTACTACGGCACCCAAGTGAGTACTCAACCCCCCACGATCGCGCTGTTTGTGAACGACCCGCTGCGGTTTAACGATAACTACCGTCGCTACGTCGAAAACCAATTCCGTGAACAGCTTGGTTTCAAAGGTACTCCCATGCGCATCTTGTGGCGAGGGAAGAAGCAACGGGAAGGTGAGAAACTCGTTAACCGCGCCACCAAGGTTTAGGGTTTAAAGTTCATGGATTTATTGCGGTCTCTGCCCCTCGGTCTCTATCTCGAACAGCCGCTAACTTGGTTGCACCGTTTAGACCCTCGGGTGAAGTTAGCTTGGCTACTTAGTTTTTTGCTAGCTCCCATTTTTTCTAATGAAGCTTGTCGCATTACTGGGGTAGCGATCCTGATCATGATTGCGCTGCTCGGGGGCATTCCCTGGCGTGCTTTGCGGCAACAATTGATGTGGGTGCTATTGTTTGGCGGCATAATTTCTGGCATCGCCTTGATTTTGCCTGATTCAGTATCGATGCCACATCAACCCCGTTTGCCAGCGGAGACCCCGATAGTTAGCAGTTACAAATTTGTGCTGTTGCAATTCGATCAGGGCTTTTTACATCTGAAGATTACCCGCAAGTCTCTGAAAACAGCAATTTATGGTGGGACCCTAATTTTTACGCTAATCTATAGCACAACGATTTTTTTGCTAACTACTGCCCCCGAAGAAGTAACAGCAGCTTTAGAAAAACTGATGCAGCCGCTGAAAATGTTTAAGGTGCCAGTGACTGAAATTGCTCTGACTTTAACGTTGTCTCTCCGCTTTATTCCGTTAGTGTTAGAAGAAATTCAAAACTTAGTGCGATCGATGTCTACACGCGGCATCAATTGGCAAAAGTTGGGCATGAAGAATACTTTAAAGGTCTGGCTGACAGTGGCTGAAAAACTGTTAGAAAATTTGCTAATGCGCGCTGAGCAAATTGCAACAGCGATGCAGCTGCGGGGTTTTACGACTCCTGGTGAGCATCAAGTCGAGTGGCAGCAGCTCAGAATTACGACTGGGGATGTGTTGGCGCTATTCGTGTTGGTGGGTTTCTGGGTGGCGCGTATTACCTGGGGCGGTGAATCTTTATGAATCTTGAGGTATTTTAGCTACTGGAGCTGTAATTTGATCCCCACATTCTACCCGCAAGTTCCGATCGCCAAAAGGCTCATTCACAAAATCACAATGATGAGGACGATCACGATCTAAATAGCGATTTGGCTGAAAAAAGCGACAGGTCACACACATCCTGGCGATCGGAATTTGGTCAGATTCTTGGAGTTTGCGAATCATCTTAATTAATCCTCCCAAGAAAACGGTCTGCTCTGCTGCCGATAGTTCTCCCACCGTCCCTAGTAATAAATCAGACCAGCAAGAAGTCTTTTCCGCCAACTTTTGCCCTGGTGTCGTCAGGGTGATAGCGATGGCGCGACCATCGCTCACCGCGCGCGTTTTTTGCACCAAGCCTTTTTCCGCCAACACCCGCACGGCATCACTAGCCGTCGCCGCTGTCACCGCCAAACCATCGGCCACCGCTGACAATCCCATCCCCTCAGATCCTTGCGCTGGGAGCAGCGCTAAAATCTGAGCCTGAGTGGGAGAGAGTCCATATTGTGTGGCATCCTGCCAAGCTTGACTTTTGAGAGCCAGACTAATTTTAGAAAGTCCCACCAGGATATTTTGTTCGATAGTTCCACTTGTTTCTGTGGCAATCGAACTATTATCAATATCCG
Organism: uncultured bacterium; assembly: GCA_964247125.1. GTDB lineage: Bacteria > Cyanobacteriota > Cyanobacteriia > Cyanobacteriales > Chamaesiphonaceae > JAAFHZ01. The sequence continues at coordinate 42,806 of CAXTSZ010000008.1, read as the reverse complement.
ATGGGGTTTTCGGATTGTCTATATTCACCACGGTTACCCAGTGTAACTACTTGAGCGCCAGTATTTCTGGTGGATAATCGGCACCCTCTAGCATGATACTCGCGATCGCCCCGTAGGCATCGACCCAGGCTTGTTTAACCTCTGGAGTCCAGGCGGCACCAGCAATACTCGCCATTGTTTTCAACAGTGTACTACCTACTAGTGGATAGTGCTGGGGCAGTACGCCATATTTGACATGGCGAGTACCTAATCCTTGGAGTGTTTTACCTAGCAGTTCAGCATTCCGAAGATTACTAATCACGAACTTTAAGGAGTCAAAGAGATGATTTCCTTGCTTATCCATCTGTGTATTGGCAAATAAGGGCTGGATTTCAGGATAATCATTTAATAAATTGGTATAAAAAGCAGCAGAGAAATTCTGGTCAGAATCTTGGACTACTTGGAAACTAGCTGCTAAAACTTCAGCATTTAACATCAGGGCTGACCATTAAATATTAGTTAGGACTCCTAAATAATAAAATGAGCCGGTCAAGTCTGTCAATTTTTGCGCGATTGCTCCGCCCAGTAACATCGGGCATTTCCGGAAATTGATACGACGGTGGCGTATGATCACGCGGATCTGGTGATTTAATGTGCTGGGAGATGGAGTTGCTGTGTTCTAAAGATTAGGTTTATAATCCTCGCTAATAGTAATGTGAAAATTATTATTAGCTGTAAGGCGATCACAGCTAATGCTCCAATCTGCCCGCAGTCTGGGGTCAGCAATTTATAGCAAAACTTTAGTTCTTTAATCAGCTATTCCTGCATGGGTCATCAATGCAGCTTCCAGTTATAGTGAGACCAGATCTGGCTTAACTCCCAAAATTTTCGGTACAGAAGGGTTCCTAGATATTAGTAGAGATGTACAAGGTAGCTTAAATGACAATTTCACGCCAATCGTTTATCCAACAATCTGACAAAGAATATAGAGATGCTATTGATGTAGATCTAAACCGCTACTCCTCAACGTTAAGTCGTCATTGGGTGCCCGCGGCCAGTATCTTTCTCTCTACCCTAGTGATCAGTGCCTTGGCTACAACCCTCATTAAGCCTGCCTACGAAACAACTGGTCGTCTACTATTCAAGGTTCCTACTTTCAATTTAGCTGGTGCTGATCTATCAAATGGCGGTGGCACAAAAGATTTAACCCCACTAGTCCAGAACCAAAGCCCGATCAACACCCAGGTTCAGGTGATTTCGTCGAATGTTTTATTGCAAAAGACGATCGACAAACTCCAGCTCAAAGATGCTCAAGGAGAACCTTTAAAATCGGAATCCTTGGCCAAGTCCCTCAAGATGAAAATAGTTGGCGGTACAGATGTACTTACGATTGACTATGAGAATAAAGATCCTGAAGAAGCAGCAGCAGTGGTTAATACCCTGATGGAGTTGTATTTAGAGAACGATATCTTGGTGAACCGCTCTGATGCGCGGGCAACCTTAAAGCTAATTGGTAAGCAATTGCCGTTATATAGCCAGGCTGTTCAGAAAGCAGAATTAGCACTGAGTAACTTCCGCCAAAAATATGGAGTGGTAGATTTAACCGAAGAGAAAAAGTCGGCAGTGACAGCTATTCGGAATATTGATAACCAGATTGATGTAGCCAAATCCGAATTGGGTCAGGTGACGGCTCAAACCAATGAGTTGCGGAGCAGAGTGGGTCTGAGTGCGCAAGATGCCATTGTCGCCAGTGCCCTGAGCCAATCCCCAACCGTCAAAGAGACAATGGTACAACTAAAAGAATTAGAGCGGCAAATTGCATCAGCTAAGGGGCAGTTTCAGAATGCCAACCCCATCATTATTGAGCTGGAAGCCAAGAAAGCTAGCTTGAATAACCTGCTCCAACAGGAAGTTACCCAAATTGCTGGTCCGCAGGGAGCGGCTAAATTAGGATTATTAGAGATTGGGGAACTAAAACAGACCCTGATTGCTAGCTTTTTGCAATCGGAAGTGCAACGTTCGGGGATGTCTCAAAAACTGGCCTCTCTCTATAACTCCAGAGCTGTCTATGAACCAAGGCTAAAAATATTGCCGCAGTTAGAACAGCAACAGCGGGATCTGGAAAGAAAGTTGGAAGTTCCCCAAGCCACTTATCAGAATCTGCTTAAAAAATCTGAAGAGCTGCAATTGGCTGAAAATGACAAAAAATCTTCGGCCCGGATTATTGCGCGAGCAGAGGTTCCCACTAGCCCAGCGGCTGGCAAAAAAGCATTGTTTCTATTGCTGGGCGGACTAAGTGGTATTTTCTTAGCTACTAGCATGCTCCTCTTTTTGGCAAGACGAGATCGACGCCAAGTAAGGAATAACTCTTCTAGTATGCAGTTAGTCAGAAGTCGTCGTCAAGATAACTATGACTTCTCCGAAGACCTAAATCTTTGGGAAGTTTCTGATCTGAGTACTACCGATGTCTCTTTGATGAGTAGCAATGAGCTGTCTAAATTAATTAACAAGGAATTATCAGGATTAGCCGGGGACACTGGCTTAGGTAAAAATAAAAGATTGGGTGGCAGAACTGATTAATGCCGAAAAACCGGAGCGAGGATGGTAGCTTTTGACGCAGAACCGCAAGCCTTTGCTATATTAATACAGCGGTTCTACTTTGCGCGCCAATGAACTCATCTTCTCCCCAATTGCTGCTAATCGATGGCCATTCCCTGGCATTTAGATCTTTCTACGCCTATGCCAAAAATAAAGATGGCGGCATGAAGACGATGGAGGGTATTCCTACTAGTATTTGCTTTGGCTTTCTGAAATCGCTATTAGAGATTATTAATACCTATCATCCGCAGCATTTAGCGATCGCCTTTGACCTCCCCAACCCTACTTTTCGCCACGAGTTAGATGCCAACTACAAGGGCGATCGGCAAGAAACTCCTGCCGATTTTATTCCCGATATTAAAAACCTGTATCAACTGTTAGCTGCCCTGAACATTCCCATGATTACGGCAGTGGGGTTTGAGGCTGATGATGTCATTGGGACGCTGGCCGTTAGTGCTAGTGAGGCAGGCTATCAGGTCAAAATTGCTTCTGGCGACAAGGACATGTTCCAGCTGGTGAACGACCAAGCCCAAGTCAGTGTTTTGTACTTTTCTGGTAATCCCTATCAACGTACTGGTAGTGGACCCACTCTTTTTGATGAAAAAGCCGTATTCGCCAAAATGGATGTGCGTGCTGATCAGATTGTGGACTATAAAGCGCTCTGTGGCGATCCCTCCGACTGCATTCCTGGTGTGCGCGGTATTGGGGCGAAAAGTGCCGCACCATTACTACAAGAATTTGACACTTTGGATGGGGTCTATGCGGCGATCGCTCAGATCAAGGGTAGTAAACAAATTAAGCTGCAAGAAGGGAAAGGCAGCGCCTACCACTCGCAATATTTGGCCAAGATTGTTACTGATGTACCGCTGACAGTAGATCTGGCGGCTACTAAGTTACAGGGTTTTCAGCCCGAACAAGTGCTGCCTATTTTGGAGAAGTTGGAGCTGCAAAAGTTTATCAAGGATATCAAATCGATCGCGATTGCTTTAGGGGGACAGACAGCCACGGTGATTGACGAAGACGAGGATGATGATATTTGGTTCTTTAGTGCTGCCGATGAAGCCAACGAACCACCACCGCTGCAAAAACTGGTATTGCCCCTCGTAATTGTCGATACCGAGGACAAGTTACAGGAACTAGTCGCGATCCTGCGGCAGCAGCAAGATCCCGAGCAGCCGGTGGCCTGGGACACCGAAACAACGGGTTTAATTGCTAGGGATGTGCAGTTAGTCGGGTTGGGTTGCTGCTGGGGTGCCGAGACCAAAGATGTGGCCTACATTCCCATTAATCATCTGGTGGGACAAAATCTTAGTCAAGAGCTGGTTTTTAAATATCTCCGACCCATCTTAGAAAGTGAGCAGTATCCTAAGGTTTTACAAAATGTCAAGTTCGATCGCCTAATTCTGCGTCATCAAGGCATTAACCTGGCCGGAGTCGTTGCGGACACGATGCTGGCCAGCTATGTCCTCAATCCTGACTCTAAACACAACATGACGGATTTAGGTAAACGCTATCTGCGGATATCTGCGACTAGCTACCAAGATTTAGTTCCTAAGAAACAAACCATCGCCAACATTGATATTCCGGCAGTGGCTCAATACTGTGGCACCGATGTCTATGCCACTAGGGGAGTGTACGCGGCTCTTAAAATAGCTCTGAGCCAATATCCTACTCTGCTGCGGCTGTGGCAGAACATCGAGATGCCCTTAGAACCAGTGCTGGCCGATATCGAAGATCTGGGGATGCGGATTGATGTGGCATACTTAAACTCCCTCTCAGAGCAGCTGGCTGAGGAGTTAGCGAAAATTGAGCAGCAAGCTTATGTCGCAGCTGGCAGTGAATTCAATATGGCTTCGCCCAAGCAGATGGCGCAGCTGTTGTTTGAACAGTTAAGCTTGCCCACTAAAGGCATTCGGAAAACCCAGTCTGGTTTATCAACCGATGTCCAGACTTTAGAAAAACTGGAAGGTCAGCATCCCGTTGTTGATCTGATTTTGCAGCATCGCACTCTTGCCAAGTTAAAATCCACCTATACTGATGCTCTGCCTAAATTAGTCCATCCCCAAACAGGCCGGGTGCATACCAACTTCAACCAAGCTGTGACTAGCACCGGGCGGTTGTCCTCTTCCGAACCAAATTTGCAAAATATTCCGATTCGCACAGAGTTTAGTCGTCAGCTGCGCAAAGCCTTTTTACCCCGAGATGGCTGGGTACTGGTCACCGCCGATTATTCGCAAATTGAATTACGGATTGTCGCGCATCTCAGTCAAGAGCCAGTGCTGGTGCAAGCCTATCAGCAGCAGCAAGATATTCATACCATTACGGCTAGATTATTATTTGAGAAAGAAGATATCAGTAAAGAAGAGCGCCGCTTAGGTAAGATCATCAATTTTGGGGTGATCTATGGCATGGGCGCGGCCAAGTTTGCCCGAGAGGCCAATGTCACCAACGCCGTTGGCAAAGAATTTATTGAAAAATATTACGATCGCTATGCCGGAATTTTTCGGTATCTCGAACAGGTCAAAAAACAGGTACTCAGCCAGGGATTTGTGGAAACAATTTGTGGTCGGCGCCGCTATTTTCAATTTGAGAGTGGCCGGCTACGTCGTTTACAAGGGACTCCGCTAGCTGATATTGACTTAAATAATTTAGGCAAAGTAAGCAACAATGATGCCAGTGCCCTGCGCCAAGCTGCCAATGCCCCGATTCAGGGTACTAGTGCCGATATTATTAAGATCGCTATGATTGAGTTACATAAATTACTGCAAAATTATCAAGCCAACATCCTTTTGCAAGTCCATGATGAACTGGTACTAGAAATGCCCATGACGGAGTGGGCAGAACTCCAGCCGCAAATTAAGCGCATTATGGAAAATGCCGTGCAGCTGAATGTGCCACTGCTGGTTGAGATTGGCCAAGGACTTAACTGGATGGCCGCCAAGTAGCTCCAAAATTTTCACTATCCCCCAACTTTTATGGCTCCCCATACCGCCCCCAAAAACGTTCTAGATATTCGCGATCTGCGGGTGGGGTTTATGGTGGATGACCGCCTGGTGCCAGCGGTGAAGAATATTTCCTTTAGTTTGCAGCATGGTCAAACTATTGGAATTGTGGGCGAATCTGGCTCTGGGAAATCGGTGATGGCACTCGCCATCATGGGACTACTCCCGGCTTCTTGCTTTGTCGATGGCGACATTTCGTTTCGGGGGTTCGATTACCAGCGGTATAGCAAGCTGGCAGAACAGGAGGAACTCTCGAAGGCGATTAATTTGCGTGTTTTACCAGAGCGGGTGCGCCGGCATTATCGCGGTGGTCAGATTAGCCAGATTTTTCAAGAGCCTATGAGTTCTTTTAATCCGGTGTTTACGATTGGCTTTCAGCTGACCGAAGCCATTCTCCAGCACCAAAAAATTTCTGCTAAAAGTGCCAAACTCGAAGCTGTTGCCCGTTTACAGGAAGTCCAGCTGATCCCCAGTGATGACCAACTAGGCCAGCAATATAGCGCCGAACAGCCGGGGGATGTTAGTGCCGCTGCTGTGGCTGCATACATTTATCAGTATCAATCAGATTTTCTCGATCGCTATCCGCACCAATTGTCTGGTGGCCAACTCCAGCGGGTGGCGATCGCCATGGCCATTTCTTGCAATCCAGTCTTACTGATTGCTGATGAACCGACGACAGCCTTGGATGTGACCATTCAAGCCGAAATTTTGTTATTGCTGCGCCAGCTCAAGGAAGAGCGCCAGATGTCCATGATCTTTATTTCTCATGATTTAGCCGTGGTCTCAACAGTAGCCGATACCGTAGCGGTGATGTACCAAGGCAAAATCGTCGAGCATCAGCCTGTGCGGCAGCTCTTCGAGAATCCCCAGCATCCCTACACGCGCGGTCTGTTAGCCTGTCGTCCCCAAGTCAACCAAAATATCCGATACTTGCCCACCGTACAGGATTTTATGGAAGGGACAAATTCTCGCACTAGTACTAAAATACAAGCGAAAAATCTGACAACGGGGCGGGATGAGCGAGAGCTGAAATATGAAGTCGATCGCAGTTTTGTGGCCAAAGCCGATTATGACAAACCAGCGCTGCTGCGCGTCAAAAATCTGCGGGTGGGTTTCCCGGAAAAGCAAGTACTAGGCAGAACTCATCGCTATCACTGGGCTGTCAATGATGTGTCTTTTGAGGTCTATCCTGGTGAAACCCTGGGACTGGTGGGCGAATCGGGCTGTGGTAAAAGTACCCTAGCCAAAACCCTCCTGCGTTTAATCGATCCGATGGATGGTGTGGTACTTTTTGATGAACAAAATATTCTGGAATTCAAGAGTAATGCACTGCAAAAACTGCGTCGTGAAATGCAAATTGTCTTTCAGAATCCACTCAGTTCACTCAATCCGCGCATGAACATTGGTGAAATTGTGATGGAGCCGTTGAAAATTCACCAAAAAGCCAGCGGTAAGGGGGAGCGTCAGGAACGGGCGGCCTATTTACTGCAACGAGTAGGTATCAACCCCAGTAGTATGGTGCGCTACCCCCACGAATTTTCTGGGGGGCAACGCCAGCGGATCTGTATTGCCCGAGCTTTAGCCCTTAATCCTCGCTTTATTATTTGTGATGAATCTGTCTCCGCTTTGGATGTCTCGGTACAGGCTCAGGTCTTAAATCTGCTCAAAGAGCTGCAAGGCGAGTTTCATCTTACCTACGTCTTCATCTCCCACGATCTAAGTGTGGTGAAGTTTATGAGCGATCGGATTATGGTGATGAATCGAGGCCAGATCGAAGAAATTGATACCGCCGAAAAAATATATACCGAACCGCAAAAAGCCTATACCCAGAAATTGATTGCCTCGATTCCCACCGGTTGGCAACACTAATTAATTTTGCCTTACACAGAGTAAATCGTATCTTTTGATGCAAAATTAGTGTCAACTTTTGTGTACTGTGTGACTTGCTATACTTGGAAAAATTGTGTGAGTAGCATATGTCAAAGTTAATTCTAAATTTGTCAGGTTTTTTTTTATTAGTAGCCTACGTTTTGGCTGGTGCGAGTGCGATCGCCAGTGAACAACTGGTTGCCAGTAGCCTCGATCCATTATTGGAGTCCGCCGCAGTAAATATTACTCCAGGTATTGAAACTACCATTTCTAACCAACCGAAATCAACTGCTAGTAACCCAGAAATAGCTAAAACTGATCAGCAAACAGCATTGTCCGTCCAAATGCTCCAGGGTTTGAACGATCGCTATAAATGTAGTATCGATAAACTAAATACTAGCTCTTCGCGCACCCAGTTTGGGGATATTTTAGATAGCTGTATTACAGCAATGGAAATCAAGTTAGCCAACGAACCGACTAGTGTTTCTCCCGCCGATCTAGAACAACTAAAGCAGCTCACCCAGTCTTTTAGATCTGACTTGATTGCTTTGAAAGATCGAGTTGAAAAGGTCGAGAAAGTAGCTCTGGCGCAGAGTGAAGTCAGCCAGTTTTCCACCACTACCAAACTAGTTGGGGAAGTGATCGTGGGAATTAGCGATGTTTTTGGGGGCGGTCGCGCTGGTGGTGGTCCCTTAAATGCCAATGCCATTGTTGCCGATCGAGTGCGCCTCAACCTGAGAACTACCTTCGACGGCAAAGATTTACTACAAACCCGTTTGCAAGCCCGGAACAGTAACTCATTCCAGGCTAGTGCGGGTACCAATCAGGTGAGGTTGGGCTTTGAAGGTAGCGAAGAAAACGCGGTGGGAATTCAGCTACTGCAATACCAAAAACCCATCAGCGAACAGACCAAAATCATTGGTACCGTTGTGGGCAACGAGTTAGATCTCTATTTCAAGAACTTTAATCCCGTCTTAGCACCAGCGGGCACCGGCGCAATTAGTCGTTTCGGTCGGTACAATCCGATCTATCGTCTCAGTGCTGAGGGCGCGGGGATAGCGGTCGATCATAAATTCAGCAAGCAGTTGGGCATTTCCCTGGCTTATAGCGTTCCCCGATTAGCTCAACCGTCGCCGGCCTTCGCCACTGATATTGCTGCCGATCCTGCTACTGGTATATTTGGTGGTTCTAACCTATTCTTTTCTCAAATAGCCTACAGCCCTAGCCCCAGTCTAGACTTAGGATTGATTTTTGCCCGCTCTTATAGTGCCAATGGCGCAGGAATATCTGGTCTCAATGGTACTGGTTTTGCGAACAGTCCCTTTGGAGCGGTACCAACTTCGGCGAATCATTATTCAGTACTAGCTAGTGGTAAGTTAGGACCTTCGACCACTCTCTCTGGCTGGGCTGGTCTGACCAATGCCAATCGCGAGGGTGCTGGTGGGAGTGCCGATATCTTTAACGGCGCGGCCACTCTGGCTTTCGATAATATTGGGGGGGCTGGTAATACTCTCGGTTTTGTTGTCGGTCTGCCACCTAAAGTTACTGGTAGCAGCGTTGCCGCCAGAGTAAACCGGGATACGCCCATTCACTTAGAAACTTTTTATAAGTACCAAATCTCGAAGAATTTGTATGTTACTCCCGGTTTGGTGATGATCTTAAATCCCGAAGGAAATGCCGCTAATCCCACGCTCTTTTTGGGTACAATTCGGACAACTTTTAACTTCTAAGTTCAGCCTTAAGTCTTAGTTTAATTTATCCTTTCATCAATCGTCATGATGAAGGGATATTTCATAGTACTATCTGATTATCTCAATAAACATCATGAAGTCTAGTACATCTCACCATGGGTAAAAAGCGTGAAGTAATAGCAATATTGCGGGGAATACTGGGGATTTTACTAATTAACCTAGTGTTTTTAATAATTTGTGTGATCTGCGTTCCGATCTCTGTTTTGTTTTCTTACCTGTGGTCAGCAATCGGCTTTGCCCAGTTTATTTATGTCATCCCCATCATGATTTTTCTCCAATACGCAGAACGCTGGGGAATTTTAAAAGGGGTGCTGATCGGAGCTGGAATAACTGCACTAATCAATGCTGGGTATTACGGCAGCTTTCTCTGGCGGCATTAGCTTTGTTGATGGTAGCAGCAGAGCCGCGCTGGTCGGATTTAATGCTGATAGATTAGAAACAACAGCTAAGACAATGCCTAAGCCTAGATATACTGGCAGGGGCAGCTGTACGTTTTTGACAGACTGATAAATTTCAACAACAGCAAATAGTCCAAAGAAAATTACGATCGCCAATTGCACCATGATGCGCTCCTACCATAAAGCCGTAGAGACATTATTATATCCCTACGGCAGATTAAATTTTGAGGATGGGCTGTCCTATGCTTTAGCACTAACGAGAGCTTCTTTCTGGGTCAGCCGTTCATAAGTTTCGCGCATTTTGAGACCAACTAAGACTTGGAACAAGCCGGTACCATTATTGGAACCAGGATATTCTTTATGCTGAAGCAATAGCTTGGTCATTTCTCCTTCAAACTTGGTCGAAATCTTGCTGAGGTGAGTTTCGATGTATTTCACTTCTTCTAAGTTTTCCAGCTGGCCATCAATTTCTAAAACAGAAACTTCATGACCATAGTAGTCATCTGGACCATAGAACATGGTGATCCCCGGATAACTACAGGTCAGCTTCCGACCACATGGTCGCCAGTTAATGGTAGAACCTTCATCGAATAGATAAGAAGGCTCCGGTAAACCAGCAGCGCCCTCTCTTTGGATTAAGCGGACGCGCAACAGTTCGCTCTTTTGACCGGCTGGCACCAACTGCGTTGGTAATACCTGAACTACTACGTCGGCATGGCCACGTTGCGGCTCAATATAAGCCGAGAAATCTGGTCGCCGGGACTCGATCGCTTTCAATACTTCGTCATAGCTATGACCGCGTTCAGCCATATCCCGCTGAATTTTCCACTCGATCTTGACCGCATCACTAATGTCTAGGTAAACGCTAAAATCGAGCAAATCACGAACCCGCTCGTCATACAAGGGATGCAGACCCTCTACGACAATGACATGGTTGGGTTCAATTACTTCTGGGGGATCAATTAAGCCAGTCTCATGGTTGTAGATTGGTTTATTGATGGATTTACCCTCTTTGAGCGTTTTGATTTGCTCGGCCATCAGGTCAAAGTTATTTGCTCTAGGATCGAGAGCTGTAATGCCAGTTTCTTTCCGCTGATAGCGATCTAAGCTGTGGTAATCGTCCAGACAGATTACTGTGACAAACGATTCACCAAATAAGTCGGTAATCCGTCGCAAAAAAGTCGATTTACCGCAACCGGAGTCTCCGGCAACACCAATTATTACTACCCGATCCACCTGACTGGCCATAGAAATCCTCTAAACTCAAAAATAAATCTATATATAACAACCTGGGCACGACCAAATTAAGTATGAATAATTGGTGTCGAATACTAGTTGATACAGAATTTTACCAGAAGGTAGTATCCATCACAACAGATCCACCATCTAATTCCAATACCTTGTTCAATCTGATTCAAGTACTGAAGTTTGCGAGCAATTTAACAGTTAGGCTGTTTATAATATCTTTCTAACGCAGTTTAATGCCGGCGAGCTAGCCCCTTGTGCGATGAAGTCAGAATCCGGTAAGCTGACGGGCGTATCAAGCAGGTTCGCTCACTATCCTTCAATAAATAGATTTGGAGATATTAAAAAAAATCATGTACAACCCTATTATCGGCTCGGCTAACTCCATATCTGGTAACCGTCTGTATATCTACGAAGTAGTTGGTTTAAACAATCAACGTCGCAGTGGCAGCACTTTTATTACTGTCCCTTACCATCGCATGAGTCAAGAAATGCAGCGCATTATGCGTCTGGGTGGCAAAATATTGAGCATTCAACCCGCTCACCACGATGCCCCCACCGCAACTCTGGTTAGTACTAATAGTCAGTCCACACCTGCGATCGCAACTTCTGGTGTGACTCCGGCAGCTTCCGTAACGAAGAAACATGCTGATGTGCCCGTAAACACCTATCGTCCGAACTCACCATTGACTGCCAAATGTGTTTCTAATGATTCACTGCTAGCCGCTGGTGGCATTGGGGTCGTACAGCATGTGAAGTTTGATATTGGTGGTAGCAACCTTAGCTACTACGAAGGCCAGAGTATCGGCATTGTGCCACCGGGTAAAGATAATAAAGGGAAACCGAATAAATTGCGGTTGTATTCGATCGCTTCCACGCGCCACGGTGATGATGTCGATGACAAAAGTGTGTCTCTGTGTGTGCGCCAGCTAGAATACCAAAATGATAAAGGTGAAACCGTTCTGGGTACTTGTTCTACTTTCTTGACTGGTCTCAAAGTTGGCGATGAAGTCCAAATTACCGGTCCTACTGGTAAGGAAATGCTCTTGCCAGAAGATCCGGAGAGTAATGTCATTATGATGGCTACGGGTACTGGTATTGCACCTTTTAGAGCTTATCTTTGGCGGATGTTTAAGGACAATGAGCGGGCTGCCAATACCGACTACAGCTTTAAAGGTGTTGCTTGGCTGATTTTTGGTGTAGCGACTACGCCGAATATTTTGTACAAAGAAGAGCTAGAAGAGCTGCGGGAGAAGTATCCCGACAATTTTTGGTTGGACTACGCCATCAGCCGTGAGCAAAAGAACGCCCAAGGCGGCAAGATGTATATCCAAGACCGCGTGGCGGCTAGTGCCGACAAGCTCTGGGAAATGATTCAACAGGAAAAAACCCATGTCTATATTTGTGGGTTAAAAGGTATGGAAGGTGGCATTGATACCGCCTTAACAGAGGCCGCTGGCAAACACGGGGTCAAATGGTCAGATTACCGCAGCCAAATGAAAAAGGCTGGTCGCTGGCACGTAGAAACCTACTAAGTAGAGTCTGCTAGCACCAAAAAAGAACCCTGACTTCAGCAGCGAAGTCAGGGTTTTGACTGGGGTGGAGACAACGAATTTAGAACTAAGCTTGTCGGAAATCTGAGAATTACGTTACATTTGTTTAAGAAGTAAGGCCATGCTCGCCAATTTGGCGGCCTCAGACTCTGATGTAGTCTGCGGCTATACCCAACTCTTCCACTTCGTGGAATTTATATAAACCTCTGCATTAAAAGGCAAATAAAATATGAAATTTTCTTGGCGCATAGCCTTACTATGGTCGGTGCCACTTTTGGCCATCGGATTCTTTCTGTGGCAGGGATTGGGGCCAGGATTAGCTGGTGAACCGGGTAAGAACACTGCCAGCGCGCGCATGACCTATGGTCGATTTCTGGAGTATATCGATGCCCAGCGGGTGGTGAGTGTGGACTTATATGACGGTGGTAAGACAGCGATCGTCCAAGCTACTGACCCCGATCTGGAAAACCGCGTTCAAAGATTGCGCGTAGACCTACCGAGTAGTGCCCCTGAATTGATTACGCGGCTGCGGGATTCCAATATTCAGCTAGATAGTCATCCCGCCCGCAACGATGGAGCCATTTGGGGATTTTTGGGTAACCTGCTCTTCCCTATTTTGTTGGTCAGCGGCCTATTCTTATTGTTTAGACGCTCCAATAACATGCCGGGTGGTCCTGGCCAAGCGATGAACTTTGGTAAATCGAAGGCTAAATTCCAAATGGATGCCAAGACTGGTATTATGTTTGATGATGTGGCTGGTATTGATGAAGCGAAGGAAGAATTACAAGAAGTTGTGACTTTTTTGAAGCAGCCTGAGAAATTTACCGCTGTCGGTGCCAAAATTCCGAAAGGGGTGCTCCTAATTGGACCTCCTGGAACTGGCAAAACACTGTTGGCTAAAGCGATCGCCGGTGAAGCGGGAGTACCGTTCTTTAGTATTTCTGGTTCCGAATTTGTAGAGATGTTTGTCGGGGTCGGTGCCTCACGAGTGCGCGACCTTTTCAAGAAAGCCAAAGAGAATGCTCCCTGTCTGATTTTCATTGATGAAATTGATGCTGTGGGTCGGCAACGGGGCGCAGGAATTGGCGGTGGTAATGATGAACGCGAACAGACTCTCAACCAAATGCTGACCGAGATGGATGGCTTTGAGGGGAATACAGGCATTATCGTCATTGCGGCTACTAACCGTCCGGATGTTTTGGATGCGGCTTTACTGCGGCCTGGTCGATTCGATCGACAAGTAACGGTAGATACCCCCGATATGAAGGGTCGCTTGGAAGTTTTACACGTTCATGCGCGCAACAAAAAGCTGGGTGAAGATATTTCACTGGAAGTAATCGCCCGCCGCACCCCTGGTTTTAGTGGTGCTGATTTGGCTAACTTGCTCAATGAAGCTGCCATTTTGACTGCTCGGCGGCGGAAAGAGGCGATCACTATGTTGGAAGTTGATGATGCTGTCGATCGGGTAGTGGCTGGGATGGAAGGTACCCCCCTCGTCGATGGTAAAAGCAAACGCTTAATTGCCTACCACGAAGTTGGTCATGCCATTGTGGGTACTTTGCTGAAGCATCATGATCCTGTCCAGAAAGTAACTTTGATTCCTCGGGGTCAGGCTTTGGGTCTGACTTGGTTTACACCGGATGAAGACCAAATGCTGATTTCGCGTTCTCAACTCCGGGCGCGGATTTCTGGTGCCTTGGGTGGTCGAGCGGCTGAAGAAGTTGTTTTTGGTGATTCGGAAGTAACAACTGGTGCCGGTGGTGACTTGCAACAGGTGACTTCGATGGCACGGCGGATGGTTACCCAATTTGGGATGTCGAAGCTGGGTCCGCTTTCTTTGGAGAGTCAGTCTGGTGAAGTATTTTTGGGTGGTGGCTGGAATAGCCGCGCCGATTACTCGGACGAAGTCGCTGCTCAGATTGATGTTCAGGTACGATCGATTGTTGATGAATGCCATCAAGAAGCTATTCAAATCATGAAAGATCATCGCCAAGTTGTCGATCGACTGGTGGACATTTTGATCGAACAAGAAACAATCGGTGGTGATGAACTGCGCCAAATTGTGGCAGAGTACACAGTGGTTCCCGACAAAGATCGGTTTGTGCCCGCTCTCTAACACTTAAGTTGATCAGTTCGGAATTACAAAAAACCCATCCCAGCATTGCTAGGATGGGTTTTTTGTAATTCCGAACGACTGATAAATTTCAATTTTTTCATGATTGGCAGTATGCTAGGCACAGTAACTAGTAACTGTTCGTCTTTTCCTAGTAATACTCGCAAATTTTTCTAAACGATTATGATTGCCCCAATTAGTGCGCTACCGCCTCATATCTACCAATTAGATGTAGAGCAGGTCAATAATAAGAATTTTAAGGCCAGTTTTCAGCAATTTGAGCTAAGTAGTAGTGCTACTGATCTCGATTCTGAGCTGGTGAATCCTGTGGGCCTTGATGACGAGTCAGCAATAGGTACTGTGCTGCCCAGTCCCGTGGCCAGCGAAACAAATACCATCAATGCTTTATTTGAGAAATCAACGGCAGCCCCCATCAGCAAGACAGCTGCTGCCCCCAAGACGATCGCCTCACCCGGTTTGATGCTGCCCGAGACTGACCTGGCGGTGCTGCCCATCACCAATGATTTACCCGCTGGGAAAATCAGCTTGACTCCGAAAAAACGCAGTATTGCGCCGCCGCCACCCAGAGATCCCGCCCCATTGCCACCGCCTAGTGAGGTAACCCCACTCCCCGATGCCCCACCGCCACCATTACCCAGTCCTTTGCCTAGTGGTCCACCGCCCGTAGAGCCGGGGAACTATTCCAGCCCTCAATCGAAAAATCTTTATTACAATCAAAACTATATTGGTCCAGCGATCTCTTTTGGTAGCAATGTTCAAATCGGTGCGGTGAGTCGCTTTGGTATCGGTAAAAATATTTCGCTGCGGCCTAGCCTATTTCTGGGCAACACTCCCCAAATATCGGTACCCATCACTTACGACTTTGGCTTCAATAACAATGAGCAGTTTGAAAAAAATCCGCTGGTTTTACTGCATGTTGGTGGTGGTCTGAGTTATCGATCGCTGACTAATGGCAGTAGCTTGAATCCGCTAGTTATATTCGGAGCAGACATCTACTTTGGTGATGGTGCTGCGGTATTAGTACAACTGGCCAATACTTTTAATTCAGACTTCACCGGTATTGTCGGTGTGGGTTTGCAATTCTAGCCAAGCCTGATACAAATCTGGTCTTTTTGTTTTCGTCCGGTGGAGTTGCTGTGCATAGCGCCACTGGGCGATATTTTTGTGGTTCCCTGAGGTTAACACCTCGGGCACTGACCACTCCCGAAATTCGGGCGGACGAGTATAATGTGGATAATCTAGTAAACCAGATTCAAAGCTATCTTGTTTGAGCGATTCTAATTTACCAACAGTGCCCGGAATTAGTCTAGTAATGCCATTAATGAGCGTGAGCGCTGGAATTTCACCACAGGTTAAGACAAAATCGCCCAGAGAGATCTCGCGATCGACAATATTCATCACTCTTTCATCAATTCCTTCATAATGGCCACAGATAATCACCAGTTGTTGATAGTTGGCGACTAAGTCCCAGAGCATTGGCTGGCTAATAGTTTCTCCTTGCGGACTCATCATCAAGACCAAGCGTCGTTCTAAGACCGGCAAAGCTTCGACTGCGGCAAAGATTGGTTCGGGTTTGATGACCATCCCGACCCCACCACCATAGGATTCATCATCGACTTTGTGATGTCGATCGAAGGTAAAGTCGCGGGGATTAGTCAGATGGACGGTGGCTAATTGTTTGGCGATGGCTTTCCCCAATAGACCACAAGAGAGTGGCGAGGTAAAGAAATCGGGAAATAAGGTAACAATGTCAAAGCGCAAAATAAAAAGGTTTAAAAATGTAGCAAACAGCAGTGCTATCTATTGTAATCGAGAGTCGTTGACCCGGCATTTGTGAAGACTCTCGCAATCATGGTGGATAATGGTTGTAGCCTTGTCTAACTCTATTCTCAATATGGAATGTCCTTACTGCCAATTCACTGATAGTCGCGTGCTGGAATCTCGATCGACAGAAAGCGGGCAGAGTATCCGGCGGCGGCGAGAATGCTTGAAATGTAAACACCGCTTTACCACTTATGAGCGCATCGAATTCATTCCGGTGACAGTGATTAAACGCAATGATGAGAGGGAATACTTCGATCGGTCAAAATTGTTGCGGGGCATGGTACATGCTTGCCAAAAAACTGGTCTGGCTCATGACACTTTGGAGCGAATTGTCGATGAAATTGAGGCACAGCTTCAGTCTCGGAGTCGCCGTGAAGTGACAACAGCGGCGATTGGTGACTTGGTGCTGGCTCAACTGAAACCTTTGAGCGAAGTAGCCTATGTGCGCTTTGCTTCGGTCTATCAACAGTTTCAGGGCGTGAGTGATTTTGTAACGACGCTCAGTCAGTTTCAAAAATCTGACCAATCGGCGGTTGTCAATTCTGGGTTAATTGACCCCAGCACCCCATCGACAATGCGCATGTGAGATATACTAGAATGAGTCTATACAGCCTTCTCCACAATGGTTCCAGCAGCTCCTGTCCAAACTAAGTACGAAGCAATTATTGGCCTAGAAACGCACTGTCAACTAAGTACGGCCACCAAGATTTTTTGCAATTGCTCGACGGAGTTTGGCAAACCTCCCAACCAAAATGTTTGTCCGGTCTGTATGGGGATGCCCGGGGTATTGCCAGTTTTAAATGAAAAAGTTTTAGAGTTTGCGGTGAAAGCTGGTCTGGCTTTGAACACCACGATCGCGGCATACAGCAAGTTCGATCGCAAGCAGTACTTTTACCCAGATTCACCCAAAAATTATCAAATTACCCAGTCCGACCTGCCGATCGGCGAACATGGCTGGGTGGAAATTGCCCCCTTAGACGAAGCAGGCAATCCGGTGCGGAAGCGGATTGGTGTGACGCGGCTGCATATGGAAGAAGATGCGGGAAAATTGGTTCATGCTGGTAGCGATCGACTGTCGGGTTCTACTTATTCTTTGGTCGATTTCAATCGTACTGGGGTACCGCTGGTAGAAATTGTATCGGAACCAGATCTGCGCACGGGTTTAGAGGCAGCTGAATATGCCCAGGAGATCCGGCGGATTATCCGTTATTTGGGGGTGGGTGATGGCAATATGCAAGAAGGTTCCTTGCGCTGTGATGTAAATATTTCGATTCGGCCAGTGGGTCAAAAAGAATTTGGCACCAAGGTGGAAATCAAGAATATGAATTCCTTTAGTGCCATTCAACGAGCAATCGATCACGAAATTGAGCGGCAGACGATGGCGGTCGAAGCCGGGGAAAAGATTGTGCAAGAAACCCGCTTGTGGGAAGAGGGTACCCAGCGCACGATCAGTATGCGGGCGAAGGAAGGATCGAGTGACTATCGCTATTTCCCGGAGCCAGATTTGACTCCGATTGTGCTGAGTGCTGGGCAACAGCAACAATGGTTGAGCGAGTTGCCGGAACTACCCAACGCCAAGCGGCAACGCTATGTGGCTGAGTTGGGGCTATCTGCTTATGATGCCAAGGTTTTGACGGACGATCGGGATGTGTCTTTGTATCTGGAGAGATCGATCGCCGCCGGAGCGGATGTGAAGCAGGCTACCAACTGGTTAATGGGGGATATCACTTCTTATCTGAAGACTCAGAAGTTGGGCATTACTGAAATTGGGCTGAAGCCAGAAAATCTGGCAGAGCTGGTGACATTAATTGAGCGCGGGACAATCAGTGGCAAGATTGCGAAGGAAATTTTACCGGAGTTGTTAGAAAAAGGTGGCTCAGTCCAAGAGTTGGTAGAAAGTAAAGGGATGACGGCGATCTCAAACCCTGATGAGATTGCCGCATTGATCGACTCTATCATTGCGGAGAATCCGAAAGAGTTAGAACAATATCGGGCGGGGAAGACGAAGTTGCTGGGATTCTTTGTGGGTCAGGTGATGAAGCAGTCTGGCGGCAGAGCAGAGCCGCAGCTGACAAATCAGATTCTGCACCAGAAACTCCAGGGCTAACAAAATAGTTAAAATCTGACTGCTATGAAAATTCTGCATCTATCTGATATTCATTTGGGCAGCGGCTTCTCCCACGGACGAGCTAATCCAGCTACTGGACTCAATACCCGCTTCGAAGATTTTGTGAAGTCCTTGACTGCTTGTATCGATCGAGCGATCCAAGAACCAGTGGATTTGGTACTGTTTGGCGGAGATGCCTTTCCCGATGCGACTCCCGCTCCCTATATTCAAGAAGCTTTTGCCAGTCAATTTCGGCGACTAGCTGACCATCGAATTCCGACTATTTTGTTAGTTGGCAATCACGACCAGCACGCCCAAGGCCAAGGTGGCGCTAGCCTATCAATCTACCGAACCCTCGGTGTACCGGGTATTATTGTGGGCGACCGGCTGGCCACCCACCGCATTGATACCCAGAACGGCCAGCTGCAAGTGATGACCATTCCCTGGATCAATCGATCAGCCTTACTAACCCGTCCCGAATCTGAAAAACTTTCACTGAGCGAGGTAAATGACCTCCTCCTGAGTCGTTTGGAACCAGCTCTGGAAGGAGAAATTCGGCAGCTTAATCCCGAAATTCCGACGATCCTCCTCGGTCATTTGATGGCCGACAATGCCAAGCTTGGTGCCGAGAAGCTCCTGGCTGTTGGTAAAGGCTTTAGTATGCCGATCGCCATGCTGACTCGTCCCTGCTTTGACTATGTGGCGCTTGGTCATGTTCATCGCCACCAAAACCTCAACAAATCTAACAATCCACCCGTAGTCTATCCCGGCAGTATTGAACGGGTTGATTTTAGCGAAGAAAAAGAAGATAAGGGTTATGTGATGATTGAAATTCAGCCGGTGGCGAGTCCCCCATTCATCCCTTTAGATAGCGCCGCTAGCACTGTCAGTGAGCGGCCTTTCGCAGTAACATGGGAATTTTGCCCTCTGCCGGTCCGACGCTTTGTCACTGTCAAAATAGATGCCAGTAATGCCGAAGATCCCCAAGCCCTGATATTGAAGGCCCTGCACAAAGCCCAGCTAGCAGACGCTGTGGTACGTCTTATTTATCAAATTACGCCTCAGCAAGCCGAGCTAATTAGTACCCCTCAGCTCCATGCCTTACTGGCCATTGCCCATAGCTATACTATTCAAGCCGAATTGATGAGCCAACTGACTCAGCCTCGGCTACCAGAGTTAGGTTGTAGTGGCAATAGTCCGATCGATGCTTTGACGACTTACCTCGATAACCGTCCCGACTTAATCGTGATTAGTATGGCTATGATTGCCGCAGCGCAAGACTTGTTAGCGAAAAATGATATTTTGTCATCAGAATCAGATCTGGGTGGACTAGTATCGATCGACATCTTACGCTAGCCTGATGAGGAATCATTAGTTTTCTGACATCATGACAGCATCTTCTCAGCCCGCTGCTCCGATCAAACTGGTGATTGTCGACATTGACGGCACGATCGCCGGTCGCAGCAATCAAGTAACTCCAGCGGTAAAAGCTGCTATTAAGGCGGCGCAAGCCCAAGGTGTGCGCGTGGGCGTAGCCACTGGCCGGATGTATCGCTCGGCGGTGCGTTTTCATCACGAGATTGGGGCAGATGTGCCCGTGATGGCCTATCAAGGCGCTTGGATTCAAGATCCCACCACCCAAAAAGAATATCGGCACTTGCGTTTAGATCAGTCGATCGCCCATGAATTAATTGACTATTTTCAGCAGTCGCACCTGCCCACCGATCTATCTCTACATGTTTATATCGATGACCAACTCTATGTCCAAAGAATTAATGAGGACACTGATGGTTATACCGAGCGCAGTGGCGTGGCGGCGATCGCGCTGGCCGATTTACGCGTAGCGCTGACGGCTGCCCCGACCAAGGTGTTGGCGATGCATCCCGATGAAGATCTGATCGATCGACTGCTGCGCGATCTCAAGACCAAGTATCGTCCTGATCAGCTCCATGTCACTACTTCGGTGCCCATCTTTTTGGAGACTACCAATCCGGCGGTCAATAAAGGTACTGCGATTGACTATGTGGCCAGAGAATTGCTTAATATAGACGCTAGTCAGATTATGACGATCGGCGACAACTATAACGATGTGGAAATGTTGACTTATGCTGGTTGGGGCGTAGCGATGGGCAATGCGCCTGATCCAGTAAAAGCTTATGCCAATTGGGTTGCGCCGTCAGTGGATGAGGATGGAGTAGCGGTAGCGATCGAGAAATTCGTTCTTCAGTAAACTAATGAGTTCTGTAACTATCGTAACTAGAGAAATTATCGTCTATCAGCCCGGTATCCTGCCCTATCAAACAGCTTGGGATTGGCAGAAGCAGCTACAACAGTCTTTGATTGCCGCTCCCTACCAAAATGATAAGTTATTACTACTGCAACATCCCCCAGTTTATACTTTAGGACAAGCAGCCAGTAATGAATTTGTCAAATTTCCGCAGCAGCATGGCTACGAAATTCATCGCACCGAACGGGGTGGCGAAGTCACTTACCATTGCCCTGGCCAACTAGTTGGCTACCCTATTCTCAATCTGCACTACTATCAGCCAGACCTCCATTGGTATCTGCGGCAGCTCGAAGAAGTCGTGATTCAATTATTGGCTTTGTATGATTTGAGTGCTGTACGCATTCCTGGTCTGACTGGTGTCTGGCTGGCCGATAAAAAAATTGCGGCGATCGGCATTAAAGTCAGTCGGTGGGTGACAATGCATGGCTTTGCCATCAATGTTTGTAACGACCTCAGCGGCTTTGAGCAAATTGTACCCTGTGGTATTGCCGATCGACAGGTGGGCAGTATCCAAGAATTTGTCCCCGACATTAACCTGGCCGTTGTCCAGGCACAGGTTATTGCTGTTTTCGGGGCGGTGTTCGATCGCCAAATGGTGCTAGCTTAGGCGGTTGTCACCGCTGGTTTAATAGACTCATAAAGCTTTTCGTAGGCTAGCGCTGACTGGTGCCAGCTGAAGTCTTCGGCCATTGCCCGCTGCTGGAGAGCTTTCCACGGTTCTTGATAGCGGAAGCCTTCCCAGGCGCGCACCATGCAAGTATAGAGATCGAGGGGTTCATAGCGATCGAAGCAGTAGCCAGTCCCCTGACTATGAATTGGATCGTAATGGGATACTGTATCGACCAAGCCACCGGTGCGCCGCACGATCGGGATACAGCCATAACGCATGGCCATCATTTGACTGATTCCGCAGGGTTCAAAGCGACTGGGCATGAGGAAGGCATCGGCTCCCCCATATACCCGCCGCGATAACCCATCGTTGTACATTAAGTAGGTGGCCATCCGGCCAGGATAGCGGGCGGCTAATTGCCACAGCTGGGTTTCATAGTTACGATCGCCAGTACCCAAGATGACAAACTGGGCATCGGTGTAAGCCAAAAACCGATCAAGGGTTTGCAACAACAAATCTAAGCCCTTTTGCTCTACCAAACGAGAGACCATGCCTACTAAGAACACCTCTGCATTAAGAGCTAAGCCAACTTCTTGCTGGAGAGCTGCTTTGTTGGCGGCTCGATTTTCAAGGGTATCAGCAGTAAAGTTTTGGACGAGGGCTGGATCGGTGGCTGGATCATTTAGGTCAGTGTCGATACCATTCACAATCCCCGATAGCTTGTCGCCAATGAACGACATTAATCCTTCTATTTTTTCGCCATATTCGATTGTTTTAATCTGTTCAGCATAAGTGGGTGACACGGTATTTACTCGATCGGCATACTGCACAGCAGCAGCCAAGACATTGTGACCCTGCATATACCAAGGACACCAAGTGATGCGATCAAGGTACCAGCGCCAAGGACCTTGGTAGGCCAGATTATGGATGGTAAACACGGTGTTGATCTCGGGATCTTGGTGCATCCACACTGGAATCATGCCAGTGTGCCAGTCATGGCAATGGATGATTTCGGGTTTCCAGTAGTTCCAGGCAAACTCGGCAGCGCCGTTGGCAAAGAAGGTAAAGCGCCAGTCTTCATCTTCGCCACCGTAGATGCGTGGGGGGTCAAACACCGGATGACCAAACAGGTAGAGTGGTACATCGGTGTCGGGCAAGGTGCTTTCGTAGACAGCAAAGTCGTTAAACATGGCGTAACCACGCCACACTGGATCGCTAGGAACTTCTAACTTGGCAACGATGGAGCCGTAATAGGGCATAAAGACACGCACGTCATGCCCTAATTTCCGCAAAAACTTAGGCAATGCGCCCACTACGTCGCCCATCCCCCCTACTTTTGCGAGGGGAACTGCTTCTGCTGCCACAAATAAAATCCGCATTATTACCCGCTAAGTAAGCCCGTTTTTAACGCCTCTATCATACGTTTAAATGGTTTGATTTACTCCGTTGGTGGCGCAGTTTGCTGGGCGAGAACTTCCCGTAAACCATCGCGGCCAACTAAAGCGAAGATTTCGTCTAAGATTTCTTTAGCTCCTTGTTGACGAAGAATTGTGGCCAATTCTTGACCCAGTTGTTCCGCATCTGCCGCCGCCCCAGTCACTTGGTTTTTAATGAGAGTCTTACCATCTAACGTGGCTACCATTCCCACCAGAGTCAATTGGTTAGTATTGTCAATGGCAGTATTTACACCGATCGGCACCTGACAACCACCTTCTAAAGATTTAAGGAAAGACCGTTCTGCCCAGCAACGAGCAGCAGTTGGCTGGTGTTGTAGAGCTTGCAGAATTTCCAAAACTTCGGTATCACCGTCCCGACATTCGATGCCCAATGCGCCCTGGCCAACGGCGTGCAGCGAAATTTCAGGGGCAATGAGTTGGTGAATGCGCTCGGCTAAATCCAACCGACCTAAACCAGCCGCAGCCAAAATCAACGCATCGTATTCACCAGCATCTAACTTAGCCAAGCGGGTAATTACGTTACCGCGTACATCCTTGAACGTGAGGTGGGGATAGCTATGGCGCAATTGCGCCAATCGCCGCAGAGACGAAGTTCCAACTATGGCACCGACTGGTAAAGTTTCAAGTTGATACTGCTGATTTTGAACATTCACCACTAAGGCATCTGCCGGATTCTCGCGCTCGGTGACACAACCTAAGACCAAGCCCTCCGGTAAATTGGTCGGCAGATCCTTGAGGGAATGCACTGCGATATCGGCAGTGCGATCGAGTATTTTCACTTCTAGCTCTTTGGTAAATAGTCCTTTATCCCCAATTTTGGCCAAGGGGACATCCAGGATTTTGTCACCTTTGGTGCTCATCGTTTCTACTGTAAAGGTGTAATCTGGGAAATGTTTCTGAAGCTGCTCTTGTACCCAGTAGGTTTGCACCAAAGCTAGCTGGCTTTTACGGGAGGCAATTCTAATAGTACGGGACATAATATATAGCTTTTAATAAGGGCAGCGGAGTTGTTTTATCTAGGATACAGGAGCTTTGAGAGTTTTGAGCTGGGCTGAAGATGAAAATTTGTGGCAGGTAATTAAGCTGGCACCCTGGATCAACTATGGTATTACCTGAGCTAGAGACCGTGCATCTTAAATATCGAAATCATTATGAAAAAATCACAGCAGTGGATCATATTTTTGGCAGCTTGGCTAGGCTGGGGCTTTGATATATTTGATAGCCTACTCTTTAACTATGTGGCTCCCAACTGTGTTCCTACTCTGCTGGGGCTGAAAATTGGTTCACCGGAAGCCGCGATCGCGGTACCCTATTGGACAGGTATTCTGACCTCGATTTTGTTAATTGGTTGGGCGGTCGGTGGGGTGGTGTTCGGGATGGTGGCCGATCGCATTGGCCGGAGTAAAACGCTGTTGTTAACCATGCTGCTATACGCCTTAGGCACGGCGATGTGTGCCTTTGCCCCCAACATTTGGTTCCTTTTGTTTTTTCGGACCCTGGCCAGTTTGGGCATTGGCGGTGAATGGGCCGCCGGGGCAGCGATGGTCGCCGAGGCGGTGCCCGAAAAACGCCGGATTGAAGCGGGTGCTTTACTCTACACCTCCGCCCCTTTTGGAATTTTGTTGGCCGGAGCTGTGAATAAATTGATCGCTGGCCATCTTTTTAAAGATAATCCCAGCGTGTCTTGGCGCTACGTTTTTCTGTGTGGATTGGCTCCAGCCGCGCTGGCTTTTGTGATGCGCTTTTTTGTCAAAGAACCGGAGCGGTGGACAGTACAGGCCGATCGTGTTCAGCATCCCAAAATTAGTGAGCTGTTTACGCCAGCCTGGATCGGAGCCACCCGCAGTGGTTTAAGTATGGCTTTTGTGGCCTTGATCGCTTG
Organism: uncultured bacterium; assembly: GCA_964247125.1. Taxonomy (GTDB): domain Bacteria; phylum Cyanobacteriota; class Cyanobacteriia; order Cyanobacteriales; family Chamaesiphonaceae; genus JAAFHZ01. The sequence continues at coordinate 18,110 of CAXTSZ010000008.1, read as the reverse complement.
GTGGAGCTGTAATGCTTTTATCCCGATCTTGGCCAGTAATCTGGCTGGCATGACCGCCAAGGCGCAACAACTGAGCGTCCTCGATGCCAATGTGCTGAAGGAAAGCTGGAAAAGTTTGGCCACTGACAGTTTTACTTTGGGGGGCTTACTGGGCACCTTGTTGACGATTCCCATCGCTAAATCTTTGGGGCGGCGCCAGATGTTCGCTATCTACTTGCTCGGTTCGGCTGTGGCCATTTTTAGTACTTTTGGTTTGGATTTGCCCCCAGAAACCAGGTTGCGCATGTATTTCTTTGTCGGTTTAAGCACTTTCGGGATCTTTGGCAGCTTTACTTATTACTTGCCAGAGCTGTATCCCACCCGCTTGCGGGCGACTGGCGCGGGCTTTTGCTACAACATTGGCCGGATTGTGGCGGCGGCGGGTCCGTTTTTGGTGGGCAGCTTTGCTGCTAGTGCCAAAGGTGATATCCCTAGTATTTTGCGGGTCTTGACCATGATTGGTGTCGTACCTTTGATTGGACTCTGCCTGACCCCGTGGGTATTGGAAACCAAAGGTCGTAAACTTGCTGACTAGCTTAATATTATGGATTATCAATACATTCAAGAAACAATCGCTCATTTCCAGCTAGCGATCGAACGCCTGACCGAAATCACTCCTGACTCCCATGAGTTAACTGGGCTAGCCGTCGCCGATGAAGTGCAAGAACATGTCCGTCGCGCCCTGGCCACACTTAGTGCTGCCGTAAATCCCCAGCTGCCCGCCGATTTGTCTAGTAACGTCTTGCGCCAGCTAGCAGAATACAACATTTCCTTAGACGATGTGGAAGTGCGTGTCGCTTTGGCCAGCCATCACCCCAGTCAAATAATTGGAGTTTTGAACGAAATAAAGAATCGATATGCAGAAATCCGTCGCCACCGGGAATACTTTCTATTAAGACTGCCACAACAGCCGATCGAGGAATTGGGGTCGCGCTTGCCCTTTTATCAAGCCAGTGACTTTGAGTGGTCATCACCACTCACTTCTCCAGAAACCCTCGCTGCACTTAAACGCAAATACCATCTCGATCGACTTACTCCCCGTAAACCCACGGCTGATTTATTTAGTCAGATCGATGCGGCTCAAGCAGCTTGGGCCAAAGCGAACTCACCAGACCAGCCCTCCCCGTAAAAACTACCCGCCTCCAACTATGTCCTGGAAACTTGCGATCGCTTTAGTCCTGGTTACCGTCACTGCTGCCCATGCCGAAAATCCTCATCATCTTCAGCAGCTTCTTGCTACCAAAGAATGCCCCAAGTGTAATTTGGCCAGTGCTGGCCTAGTAATGAACAACTTAGCTGGAGCTAACTTAAGTCAAGCTAATTTGGTTGGCGCTAACTTAAGTCAAGCCAACCTCAGCGGTGCGAATCTGCGGGGAGCCAATCTCACTGGCGCATCTTTTTATGGAGCTGACTTGACTGGAGCCGATTTAACTGGTGCGAACTTGAACAACACAGATCTGCGCGAAACTTATCTCACTGGTGCCACATTGACCGGGACGAGATTAGCCACAACTTATGTGCAGGGGGCGATCGGACTTACTGCCGCTGCTGGTAACGCCCAAGACTTTTATAAATGGGGATATTTGGAGTGGCAAAATAATAACTACGTAGGTGCCATTACCCAATTTAACCAAGCTCTCCAGCTAGAACCGAAGCTGGCTGGTGCCTATTTTGGCCGTGCCCTGGCGAAGTTCAAACTGCAAGACGATGCTGGCGCTACCGCCGATGCGACTAGAGCTGGACAGCTTTATAAAGAGCAAGGCGATCAACCTGGTTTGCTGGCGACTCAGAATTTTGTGAAGTCAGTCGAACTGGCAAAACAGCCCTCTAAGCCTAGCCAAGGTGGCAGTGGCAACTTTGTGGATGTGCTCACGGGTGTGGGGTCAACACTACTGGGGCTGTTTTAGCTTTAGACTGGGATGGCCAATGAAAAATTGATTTATGCTGCCTGCCAAAACATCCACCGAAGCCAATAGTTTTCAGGGTCTACTGCGTAATCGATCATTTTTGTGGCTGTGGGCAGGCCAAGCTTTGTCGCAAGTGGCTGACAAGATTCTGATTATTTTTGCCATTTCACTGTTGTCAACTTACCGAGTGCCGGCTGGTCTCTCGGCTTCTTCTGGTTCCGCGATCATGATCGCCAATACGATTCCCGCGATTGTTTTTGGGGCAGCTGCGGGAATTTTAGTAGATCGCTATTTGAAACAGCGGATCATGGTACTTTCCAATCTGCTGCGAGCCGGCTTGGTCATGTCGATCGTCTTTTTACCAAAAGAATTAGTGCTGTTACTACTGGTGATGTTTGCCGTCTCGACAGTTACCCAGGTTTTTACGCCCGCCGAGCAGTCTATCACCCCTTTAGTTGTGCAGCCCGAGCATTTGCTCACCGCCAATGCCTTGTCTACTATTACTCAATTGGGTTCGGTGGTGGTGGGTTTTGCCAGCGGCGACTGGATTCTATCGACGATCAAGCAACACTTTGGTGAATTTGGTGATGCTACCTTCTTTGGGATCGTTTACTTATTGGCAGCGGGCTGTTGTCAACTCATGCAGTCGCGCGAGGTGTTACCGCAGCACAGTGGCCCGAGAAGTTATAATCCCCTGCCCGAGTTTATGGAGGGAATTCATTATCTCCAGAGCAATCGTCTCATTCAGCACGCCATGATTCAACTCACCATTTTGTTTGCGACAATTGCCGCTCTGCAAGTGTTATCGATCAATTTGGTGATTGAGATGGGTCTGAAAAAAACTCAGTTTGGTTTACTCGTAGCAGCCACTGGTGTGGGCTTGGTAATTGGTGCTGCCGTTTTGGGGAATTGGGGAAATCGCCTCCGCCATCAACCGCTCCCCCTCGTTGGTTTTGCGATTATTACTCTGGTATTGCTGGGCTACATCTTGTTCAAGCAATTGTGGTCAGCATTGCTCATAAGTGGCATCTTGGGTTTTGGGGCGGCGCTCGTCGCAGTGCCGATGCAAACCTTGATTCAGGAAAAAACGCCAGAATCAATGCGTGGTAAAGTCTTTGGCTTTCAAAATAATGCGGTTAATGTCGCCCTTAGTTTGCCCTTAGCGATCGCTGGTCCCCTCGCCGATCGCTTTGGCATTAATGCCGTGCTAATTGGCATGAGTATGGTGATCGCCAGTGCTGGCATCTGGGTATGGCAGAATAACCGTCATATTCCGTCAGATGTGGTCTAAGATGTGTGTAAATCGTCACGCAATTTTTCGGTAATCAACCAAGAAAAGTACTAAAATATGTAGCTAATTATTCAGTTACATCAATTACTTTTTTCATATTCTTCATCCGCAGCCAATTCACGAGGTCCATTAGTGGTTTCCCAAATCTCGACTAGCAGCAATACCGTTACTCAAGTTCCCGCCCACGCGCTTAGCTCCAATGTGCGGACGGGAGCCTACGCCCTGCTCGATAGTCTGAGACGGCATGGTGTAAAACATATTTTCGGCTACCCCGGTGGGGCAATTTTGCCAATTTATGATGAAATTGAACGGGCGGAAGCGGCTGGTTGGATGGACCATATCTTAGTCCGACACGAACAAGGTGCCGCTCATGCGGCGGATGGCTATGCTCGTTCCACTGGCCAAGTAGGGGTTTGCTTTGCTACATCGGGTCCCGGTGCCACCAACTTGGTGACTGGCATTGCCACCGCCCAAATGGACTCGATCCCGATGGTGGTAGTGACTGGCCAAGTACCGCGCAGTATGATCGGGACTGACGGTTTCCAAGAAACCGATATCTATGGAATTACGCTGCCGATCGTGAAGCATTCTTACGTAGTACGTGATCCGCGTGATATGGCTAGGGTGGTAGCTGAAGCTTTTTATATTGCTAGTTCTGGTCGCCCTGGACCAGTTTTGATTGATATCCCCAAAGATGTGGGAGCCGAAGAATTTGAATACACTCCTGTCGAACCGAATAGTATCAAACTCCCTGGCTATCGACCAACGCTGCGGGGCAATTCTCGACAGATAAGTCAAGCGGTGCAACTAATTAGAAATAGTAAACAACCACTGCTCTATGTCGGGGGCGGCGCGATCGCCTCTGGTGCCCATATCGAAATTAAGCAATTGGCCGAAATCTTTCAAATGCCCGTGACCACTACCCTGATGGGAAAAGGCGCTTTTGATGAAGAGCATCCTTTATCGGTCGGTATGTTGGGCATGCATGGAACGGCCTATGCTAACTGGGCGGCTACCGACTGTGATTTGTTGATTGCGGTCGGTGCCCGTTTTGATGACCGGGTGATGGGTAAGGCCGATATGTTCGCACCCGCTGCCAAAATAATTCATATTGACATCGACCCGGCTGAGGTCGGTAAGAATCGGGTACCGGATGTGCCGATTGTGGGCGATCTGAAGCAGGTATTATGCGACATCCTCGATCGGGTTCAAGAACTAAAGCTGGACGGTCAGCCCTCACAAACCGAGCAATGGCTAAAGATTATTGGGGCATGGCGGGAAGATAACCCTTTGGTAGTACCCCACTATCCCGATGCGCTCTCACCGCAAGAAGCGATCGCGGAATGTCGTAAACAAGCGCCTAATGCTTACTACACCACTGACGTTGGCCAACATCAAATGTGGGCAGCACAATTCCTCAATAATTTACCCCGGCACTGGCTTTCTAGTTCCGGCTTAGGCACGATGGGTTATGGAGTACCAGCGGCGATCGGGGCACAGGTAGCACTACCGGATGAACAAATTATCTGTATCAGTGGTGATGCCAGCTTCCAAATGAACCTGCAAGAGCTGGGCACCATTATGGAATACCAACTTCCTGTCAAGATTGTGGTGATTAACAATGGCTGGCAGGGTATGGTGCGCCAATGGCAAGAAGCCTTTTACGCTGAGAACTATTCTTCCTCGGAAATGGCTCCTTCGATGCCCGATTTAATGTTGTTGGCGCAAGCCTATCGCATTAAGGGGATGACTGTCGATCGAAGTACTGACTTACCGCAAGCGATCGCTGAAATGCTAGCTCATCCCAGTGCTGTATTGATGGACGTGAAAGTAAAGCGCAACGAAAATTGCTATCCGATGGTGCCTGCGGGTAAAGCCAACCAAGACATGGTCGGTTTGGCCAAGCCGAAACGGCAATTTGGTAAATCCATCGTGGTAAATTGCCCTAGTTGTGGTGCCCAAAACACGGTCAGCAACAAATTCTGTCCAGAATGTGGCAACCCATTCACTTAAATTAATTAAATAGAGTAGTACAACGGAAAGGATTTAGCCTCCTTGGGTTGGACATAAACATCCTGTTGAGGCTGTAATTGCAACTGCTCGAAGCGATCGCGAGTTATATGAACCATCACTATTTGGCCGTCGGCTAAAGATAATTCAGCCTGGATTTCCCAGCCCATATTAATAATGCGGTTGACGTGAGCTGGTACGTTGGTGCCATTGGGTGCTACTTCAATCACAATATCTTGAGGGCGTAAGAAAGTTTCTGGATTAGTAGAATTAAATCCATTATTCTGAAAGATCTCCGAGTTACTTGCCAACACATTGACTGGACCAATAAAACTCATCACAAAAGCGGTAGCTGGATGGTCATAAAGCTGGGCGGGTGTGCCAGATTGTTCAATTCTGCCCTTATTCATAACCACGACTTTATCGGAGACTTCCATCGCTTCTTCCTGGTCGTGAGTCACAAACACAGTGGTGACATGCACTTCATCGTGTAAACGGCGCAACCACGCCCGCAGGTCTTTGCGCACCTTGGCATCCAGCGCCCCAAAAGGTTCATCTAGCAGCAATACGCGTGGTTCTACCGCTAAAGCTCTGGCTAGGGCCACCCGCTGGCGCTGACCACCAGAGAGCTGACTAGGATACCTATCGCCTAGGCCACTCAGCTGCACTAGCTCCAATAATTCTTCCACTCTCTTTTTCGTAGTGCTCGGATTCTTTTTGCGAATATCTAGCCCAAAGGCAATGTTTTGACGAATGGTCATGTGTTTGAACAAAGCATAGTGCTGAAACACAAAACCAATGTTCCGCTCTTGGATAGATTGATTAGTCGCGTCAGTGCCAGTCAGCCAGATGCGACCCTCATCCGGCAGCTCCAAACCAGCAATGAGGCGTAATAAAGTAGATTTTCCCGAACCCGAGGGACCCAGCAAGGCTACCAAGGAACCAGATTCGATTTCTAAATTTACTCGATCGACGGCCTGAAAATTTCCAAACCGCTTGGATACGCTCTCGACTGCAATGCCCATTATTTATCTTCCTAATTGAATCTACGGCTTTCCGATGGAGTTAGTTGGATTTTATCAAAATCAGGGACTACTCACAACATCTAAAATTGATGGCGGCAATATTACTGTGCTACTTAAAGGTCGGCTTAGATGTAATAAGTGATACTACTTTGTGCCCGAGCATCCCGCCGATCGCATAAATCCTGCAAAGTACAGTTTTGAAAAATTTGGTAGGCTTCCTGTCTGGCTTTCTGCCAGATCTCGGCTAGCACCAAGCTTTCGATCGATCGATTATTGCCATTTGACGTGCTGGCTTTGCCTTCCATCGCTACAATCACATCCAATAAACTAATTTGCCAAGGTTCTCGCCCTAACAGATAACCACCTTTGGCGCCCCTTTGGCTTTTCACTAAGCCCTGCTGGCGCAGGATCGCGAGTAGCTGTTCGAGGTATCGATCGGGAATTTGTTGCTGCTCGGCAATCTGACGAGTTTGGAGTGGTTCGCCATCTTTAAAGCGTTTAGCTAGCTCCATCAGGGCGAGCAGAGCATATTCAGTCTTGGGGGAAAGATCCACAGCACAACAGAGAAAACAATACAGCTTTTCATTGTATCTTGCTCTACTACGCCGGGATGGAAAACATCCTCGTATCAACCCTTTTTAAAATCATCTATATTCCGATCAAGATACAGATAATTTTCTTGACTTTTCGCGATAACTTCTTTACTATCGATACTCATCAGGCAAATATACGGCAATTCGATAAAGATATCGTAGATTAAATTTAGCAAGTGAGGAATCTGAAGTCAGCAGCAATAAGTCGTCGGATAGTCACACTGTTTTTCTCGATCGATCGCTGTCCTGGTCACGAGACCAGGGAATCCCAAAGGGATTAAAAACTGGGCAGATTTGGCCAAAAATGGCATTAAAGTAATTACTGCAAATCCCAAAACTTCGGGAGTGGCCAAGTGGAATTTCTTGGCTCACGATTTTAGAACACAAAACCAAAATTAAGGATGTTTAACTATGACTAATAGTACTTCAGGTGTAATTCAAACTCGGATTCGGATTCTCATTCCCGAAAATTATCATCAAGAACCAATTATTTCTCGATTGGTTTCAGATCACCAGCTCACTGTTACCATTAAGGCCGCCGTATTAGGGGCTAATGGTGCCGGTGGCGGTTGGTTTGACTTGAATCTAGAAGGTTTACCAGCTGATATCGATCGATCTTTGCAATACTTGCGAGACCTAGAATTAGATATCTGGAACGGCGAGGAGAGAAAAGACAACTGGTGAAATTGCTTCTGAAGATTATAAAATAGTTTATCTCCACTAGATAATAATCCGGATAGATTTATGATGTCAAAGAACCGTACTGGAGAAGACTTGTGTAGTTAGGATGGGATTTAATCAAAGTTAGGTCAAAGTCTAACATGGAAATAAATCGCTTCAGTAAATGCCGATTGAGTGCTTGTCGCTGGTAAGTTGCCATCAATAACTGCGGTGATGCGTAGAACTCTCTCTCCATTGACGCCAGCTATTCACCCAGAATTCATCCAATGGGGGGAAGAAGATCTATCGACCCAACTGATAAGTTACTAGAGTCATTAGATTACGAGAGATGTCGAAAACTCATCAGAGCAACAGCTATAAAAGCTGCAACAAGATTTTTTGGGATTGGGCAATAACTCTAAGAAATAAGCGTAATTTTATCAAAATTTTTGGAGAATTATCATGGCATATATTGACAGACCAGATCGACCTGCTGATTATATGAGCGATCGCTCGGCCGCCGTTGCCGTCACTAATTATCATGACCAAGTGCGGTGGGGCCCCATTATCGCCGGATTAGCTATTGCCTTAAGTACTCAGTTAGTCCTCAGTGCTCTGGGTGCGGCTGTTGGCCTCACCAGCATTGGGGAGTCTGGAGCACCTCGTTCCGAAGCCAGCGGCACTGGTATCAAAATCGGTATTTGGTCAATTATTAGTTTGCTAGTTTCACTGTTTGCTGGGGGCTGGATCACGACTCGTACTTCTGGACGAATGAGCCGCAGTACGGCTCTACTGAACGGGGCAATTTTGTGGGCAGCAATGTTAGCACTCAGTGCTTGGTTGCTATCTAGCGGTGTCACCGGAGCGTTTGGGATAGCTGCTTCTAATGCTAGCAGCCTCATTAATCAAGCTCAACAAACGCCTCCTAGCAATGCTACTGGCATCACAGCGCAGCAAACCCGCGACTTAGCTGGTAATGCCGCTAAAGTGAGTTGGTCGTTTGTACTGGGTTCCCTATTGGGATTGGCTTCTTCTTTAATTGGTGCTGCTACAGGCTTCCGTCATCCTAGGACGACATTAACCGATCAAGATTAATTAGAGACTACCCACTCAGTCGTCTACTTAGCGTAGGCGACTGACCGACATTCATTAAAAAAGTAGATTAGAAATAATGAAATTACTACACATAGTTCTCGGTATTCTAGTACCGCCCCTTGGTGTTTTCCTCACATTTGGGGTTGGTTCAACTCTTTTCATCAATATTGGGCTGACCTTACTAGGTTGGATTCCCGGCAGTATTCACGCAGTTTGGGCAATTACTAAGCAAGAGCAAGATTTGGATGAATCAGTTTATAAGTAGAACTGTCATTCCAAACTGAAAATCACCTTTGTCGTCGTTTATTTAATTAGCACTATGAACAATAATATTATTGGATATCTCGTTACTACATTAGCGACAGCCTTGGGACTACTAGTAGTTGATTTAGCCGTACCTGGGGTGGATATCGCCAACTTTCCGACGGCATTGCTGGCCGCTGTGGCTGTGGGTACAGTTAATTCTGTCATCAGACCAGTGCTGGCCGTGCTGTCGCTACCGATTAATTTCTTGACCCTCGGGCTATTTTCGCTAATAGTCAATGGTTTATGCTTTTGGTTAGCATCTCTGTTTGTGCCGGGCTTTGTGGTGAGTGGTTTACTGGCATTTATTTTCGGGCCAGTAATTTTGTCATTCGCTAGCACTTTTCTGAATAACTATTTCGCTGGAAAAAAGATTGGTCAAGCACCTGCTCTGACTAGCAATAGCTAAATATTTTCAAATTCAGAATTTCTACTCAACTCCGATGGTCAGCTGTTTTATCGATACCGAACCTGGCTAACAAGAGCAAATGAAATCGGATTCCAGACTACTTAGAAAACTCAGCATTCGCCCTCGACTATTACTATCGATATTGTTGGCGGGGATCGTTGCAGCATTCTTGCCGCCTGCTGTTCATGCGATCGCACGGCTGCTATGTAGCTGGGATATATTTATGCTTTGCTTTCTGGGTTTGACGTGGCGACTCATGCTCCGTGCGACCCCAGAACTCATGCGCCGTTTTGCCAGACAAGAGGACGAAGGGCGCGTGATGATTTTAAGCTTGATTACGATCGCTGCTTGTATCAGTGTTGTAGCGATCGGTCTAATTCTACAAGATAAAGGCAAAGAAAATAGTTTGTTACTTCTACATCTAGGACTTTCGATCGCTACAATCGTTGGCTCTTGGCTGCTGGTACATACTATTTTTGCTCAACACTATGCACATATTTACTATCAAGCAGAACGAACTCTGGCTGAATGTAAAGCGGATGGTTTAGACTTTCCCAGTGAAATCGAGCCAGATTATTGGGATTTTCTCTACTTCTCATTGGTAATTGGGATGACCAGTCAGGTATCTGATGTCAATGTCACTTCTCGTAAAATTAGACGCTTGAGCCTAATTCATGGTGTTTTATCATTCTTTTTCAATACAACAATTTTGGCAATGGCGATTAATATTGTAGCTGGATCGATCAGCACAAAGTAGATATTTCACTTACCCCAGGTCACAAATAGACCACCTGCGGCGACCAACATCACAGCAGTTGCCAACCAACCCGTGATCCTTAACCGCCGCGAAAGGGTAAATTGCCCCATCACAGCCGGATTAGTCGCCATTAGCATAATCACCACCATCACTGGGCCTGCCAAAACACCATTAATAACTGCTGCCCAGAATAGTGCTTTAATCGGATCGATCGAGGTAAAATTCCAGCCCAGACCAATTAGTGTAGCTGCTGCCAAAACGCCATAAAACCGCTTCGCCTGAAGTGCTTTGTGCTCCAAACTAGCCGACCAACCAAATACACCACTAACAGCATATGCAGCCGAACCTGCCAGCACGGGTACTGCTAATAATCCCGTGCCAATAATTCCAGCCGTAAACAGCGCAAACGCAAAGTCCCCCGCAACTGGGCGTAGAGCTTCCGCTGCTTGAGCGGCACTTTGAATATCCGTTTTGCCATGAGCGTGAAGAGTTACTGCTGATGTCAGGATGATGAAAAAAGCAATCAGATTAGAGATCCCCATCCCGATATAAGTGTCAGCTTTAATCCGCTCGATCTGTTTAGGTGCTTGACGCGGAGACTGTTTGAGTGCTTGTTCTGTGGGCTCGCGCTCGATTTCTTCGACTTCTTGAGAAGCTTGCCAGAAAAATAAGTAAGGGCTAATTGTGGTTCCCAATACGGCAATTAAGCCTGCAAAATAATCAGCTTTGAATTCGATCGACGGAATGAATGTGGAACGCAGTGCTTCACCCCAAGGGACACGAACAACAAATACTGTCGCCACATAAGCAAATAATACTAATGTTAACCATTTGAGCAAATTTACATATTTTTCATAAGGAATAAAAATCTCAAGTAATAAGGAAATTACCGCAAATATAACTGCATATAATAACGCAGAGCCGCCAATGAGCAACTGTAATGCCGCACCCATTGCACTAAGATCGGCACCGAGATTAATCACATTAGCAATTACTAATAATCCGGCAATAATATATGTTAGCCACCGAGGATAATATTTCCGCATATTTCCCGCAATGCCACGTCCGGTGACTCGACCGATCCGCGCGCTGATTTCTTGAATCCCGCTCATTAGCGGATACGAAAATAGCATCGTCCATAGCATGGTGTATCCAAATTGGGCACCGACTTGAGAATAAGTTCCAATGCCACTAGGATCGTCATCTGAAGCTCCGGTAATCAATCCTGGGCCGAGCGTTTGCAGCCAGTTTTTTGAGGTCTTGCTAGTTTTTGGATGTTTTCGCATATAAGGTAATATAATTATTGCTCCGTATTATGACGATCCGCAAGCACCGCATTTTTCAGTTATTGTTAGCGTATTTTTGGCTGATTATTCTGGTAGAAGCCTAACACTTGAATATCGATCCTAGCATCTCTCAAATGAATTACTTTTGAGATTATTGCGAGAGTCAATAGATAGAGGAAGTACAAACTATACCTTTAGACAGAGGTTGTTTGTCAATCGGTTTGCGATACTAGGAATTAAGCCAAACTTTCACAGAGCCGCTCTGAGATCGAGATTATATATAGGTGTAACTTTATACCGAGATCGAGCACAAGGTGGTAAGTGAAATCAGCTGAAGAAAATATCCTTAATGGAGAAAAAAGATGCTTTCATATTTAGATTTTATTCAACCTTCCAACGGTCAATTATTTCCTCTAGCACAGTTTAACTCAGGGTTAGGCGGAGCCATAGTCGAGAATTTTTCTAGCCCTCAGTTTTTGGTGGCGTTGCTGTCAGGCTTATTGATGGCGATCGCGTTTCAATTATTACTAACAAACCTGTCGGTTGCCCTAATTGCTTCTCCAGGTGTTGTGCCAGAGTCAGGAGATGACTCTGATGGTTTGATGGATACAGTGCGGGGAATTGAAACCAAAATCGGCATGCTTGCACTAGTAACAATGACGATTTCTTTAGCTGCTGCTTGCTTTTTGGCGGTAAAACTCAGCCTGACAACTAGTGTATTTGTCGGTGCGATCGTCGGTGTGACGATTTGGTCTGCCTATTTTTCGATTGTGGTTTTACTGGGTGCAAATGCGGTTGGTTCCTTAATTGGCTCGATCGTAAATACGGCCAGCTCTGGTCTTCAGGGGATAATGGGCACTGCCACGACAGCACTTGGCGCAAATGCGGCTAAAAATCAGGTGGTATCTACCGCCGAAGAAATTACTGCTGCTGTTCGCCGCGAGTTAACTTCGGGTTTTGATGCTGCTAGCATTCAGAAAACACTGCAAAGTTCTTTAAGCAATTTACAGCTACCCAATTTGGATGTCGATAAAATTGGCTCTCAGTTTGAAAAACTGCTGAAAGAGTCGGATCTCAAAGACATTGCTAATAGCGATTTATTGGGTAAGATCGATCGCCAGAGCTTTGTTGATTTGGTGAGTAGTCGGACGGACTTTTCCAAAAAAGATATCAACCAAATTGCTGACAAGCTAGAAACCACTTGGAAACAATTAGTTGGTAAAGAAGGCGAACAAAAAGATGTCCCCAGTCAGCTTCGCGAGTTGCTCAAGTCAGCAACACCAGAAGATCTGAACTCTGATGAATTGGCTGGCAAAGTTCAGCAATTAGTCAAAGGAATTAACCTCAAAGATGGTAACGGTGGTAGCTTTACGAGTCAGGCTCTCCAATTTGGCTTGAGCGCGCTATTGAGTAAAGTGGTGCAAAATACCGACCTTTCCGATCTAGATGTCGAGAAGGTTTCTGGTCAGATTAATAAGCTGAAAGCATCTGTGTTGGGCGGTTCAGATCGTCCTGAAGCACATGAATCTGACACCAAAACTAAACCATTCAGTGTGATTCGGGCAGATCTCGAAAACTATCTACTGTCTTCGCCTGCTTGGGAATTGAATCAAGTATCAGTGAAGAAAGAATTCAAGGATGTTGTCTACGATCCACAAGCAGATCCCACTACGATTCGCCAAGAATTAGAGCATATCGATCGCAATTACTTTGTCGAAACTCTATCCTTGCGGGAAGATCTCAAGCCAGAAAGTATCCAAAATCTATCCAACTATCTTGAGGAAGTACGATCGGAAGTAGTCGATTCGACTCGCACAACTGAATCTGAATCAGTCAAAGATAATATTCTCAAAGCACCTGGAGAAGTAACCGAGCAAGCCAAGGCGCAGTATGAAAAAACGACTACCGCGCTAGCTGAATACCTGCGGAAAACTAATCTGGAAGAACTTGATCCTGAAGGGATTAAGAAAGATCTGCAAACCTTGTTAGATGACCCGAAAGCAGGTGCTGATGCGCTACGCGACAGGTTGTCGCAAGTCGATCGAGATACACTGGTTAAACTACTTACCCAGCAGGGAAATCTCAGTGAAGAACAAGTAAATGCCACAGTCGATCGAGTTCAATCTGCTATTAGTTCAATTGTCAAAGCACCCCGTCGTCTAGCCACTCGCGCCCAAAAGCAAGCGGTAGACTTTGAAGCAAGCCTCGAAAACTATCTGCGGAATACCGAGAAAGAAGAACTCAATCCTGACGGGATCAAACGCGACCTACAACTGCTCTTAAAAGATCCTAAAGCAGGGTTTGATAGCTTAGGCGACAGGTTTGGTGATTTCGATCGATCGACCTTTGTCGCTTTATTATCCCAGCGTGAGGATATGTCTGAGCAGGAAGCAAATGAGATTGCCGATCGAGTAGAATCGACTTACAAATCGCTCACCGAGCAGATTCAAAAAGTCCAACAAACCTTCCGATCGGCGATCGATAATATCTTTGGGAAGGTCCACGACTATCTCAATTCCCTAGAGCGTCCCGAACTCAACTATGAGGGGATTCAAGCCGACTTCGCACGAGTGTTTGACGATCCTCAAGCGGGATTTGAAGCACTAGGCGAGCGGCTCGGACATTTTGACAAAGAAACCCTGGTAGCTGTTTTGAGTTCTCGCGAGGATATTTCTGAGGAAGATGCCAACCGGATTATCGCCAAAATCGAGGACACTCGCAACACTGTGATGGAGCGGGGACAGCAGCTTCAGAAAGAAGTCCAAAAACGATTTAAAGCGGTGAAAGAGCAAGCACAACAACAAGCGATCGAAGCGCAGAAAGTAGCAGCCGGTGCGGCTTGGTGGTTGTTTGGCACGGCGTTGACATCCTTGGTTGCTTCGGCTCTTGCGGGGATGGTAGCGATTAATGGGGTAGGTGTTCTTTAATTGACTGCAAACTACTGCACGATTGAAATCGTCGCTCATGATGCAAAGTCCGCCTACGCGGACTAAGATTCTTAACCCGCGTAGGCGGGTTTTGCAACACTAGCGGCGGTTTCAACCGCTGAAAACCGATCTTATCTAATCACAACATGATTACCGTTCACCACCTCAACAACTCCCGTTCTCAGCGTATCCTCTGGCTCCTAGAAGAACTTGGACTCGCATACGATATTAAGTACTATCAGCGCGACCCAGAAACCATGCTGGCTCCAGCATCCCTGCGTCAAGTACATCCTCTCGGCAAATCGCCAGTTATTACCGACGACACACTCACATTAGCTGAGTCTGGCGCGATCATTGAATATTTAGTCGAGCGGTATGGTGATGGGAGATTGGCGCCGCCACTCGATGTACCAGAACGATTGCGATATCGGTATTGGTTACATTATGCCGAGGGTTCGTTGATGCCACCACTACTAATTAAGTTAGTCTTCGACCAGATGGCAGAGCGATCGCCATTCTTGTTACGTCCGATCGTGCGGGCAATTTCACAGCCAGTTAAAAGCTCTTTTATCGATCCGCAAATTACGACACATTTGGACTATTTAGAGTTGGAGCTAGAACATTCCTCCTGGTTTGCTGGTAATGAATTTACCGCTGCCGATATCCAGATGAGCTTTCCCCTCGCAGCTGCTGCGGAGCGGGCTAGTTTAAACTCTAGCCGTCCGAAATTGATGGATTGGCTCGATCGCATTCATGCTCGTCCCGCTTATCAACGCGCAGTCCAAAGGGGTATAGAAGTTGAATTCAAAAGATCTACCTTTTGAATGATAGTGGCTCTAACTTCTGAAAGATGTTGGATAGCTAAAGTTTGCATAAGATGATTTAGTATCGATGGCCAAAGGCAGACCAAAGGTCAGATGGGGGTAATGCGATCGAGTAAATCGGTGAGTTCGACTTGACGAGCGGCTAACTCATGGGCGATCCATAATGACTGTATCGATAAATGCTTGACGGTCAAAATTTTCGCCCTTGGCAATTCATGAATTGCCCCTACCACTATCGATTGCTAACCGTGACTTTTCGGCCAGGTCACATAAAAAGTTGTCCCCTGTCCTAAGCTGGACTCTAGCCGAATCGTACCCTGCTCCGTTTCGACGATCTTTTTGACGATCGCTAACCCAATTCCAGTGCTATCGCTATTATCCTTACCTGCGAGAGTTTGGAAGATCGCAAAGACTTTGGCGTGATGTTCGGGGGCGATGCCTGGGCCGTCATCTTTGATAATGAATTCATGGCAGTCGGGATGTTCGATCGCCGAAATTTGCAGATGTCCGGTGACAGAAGTATGGTGCTTGATGGCGTTGCTAATTAAGTTGGTAAAAACCTGGCTCAAAAATACTCGCTTGGTCGAAAGTGTCGGTAGGGATGGCTGGATCTCGATCTTAAAGCCCTCTGGTGGGGCGAGAGAGTCGATAATCTCAGCTAGGAGTTCAGCGAGGTCGAAGGTTTCTAACTGGGCTTCCTGCCTGCCTGCGCGGGCGTACAGGAGCAGAGAGTCAATCATCGACTCCATGCGTTTGATACGGGTGCGGAGGAGATCGAACTGGGCTTGACTGTCTGGTGGCAACTTGCCTTCTAAATCTTCTTCAATCCAGACTGACAAGTTAGAAATCGCCCGTAAGGGAGACTTAAGATCGTGAGAGACGGTATGTGCGAAGCTGGTTAGCTCATTGTTGCGTTCGGCTAGAGCTAGTTCGGTGGTTTTACGATCGGTAATATCTCCCACCAGTCCGAGCATCCGCGTAGCTACTCCTTGGGCATTGTGATAAACGTATCCACTTGCCCAAATCCAGCGCACCTGGTGATCGGCACGGCGAATCTGGCACTCAAAATCCCAGGGTTCGTTATTGGCGATCGCATATTGATATTGACGATCGACTCCTGCGCGATCTTCGGGTATAACATGCTCGATAAACATGTCGTAAGTCCACTCGGCTAACAGGGATTCGTAGCCAAAAATCAGATCGTGTTTGGGGGAACGGAACGCTGTCCCATCGGCTAAATTCAAGTCCCAGTCCCCAAACTCGGCTGCTGCTAACAAATAGTTGAGCTTTGCTTTACCCTCTTGGATGGCTAATTCAGCACGTTTGCGATCGGTGATTTCTTGGACGACGATATTAATCGCCACGACTTGTCCGGTAGCATCCTTGAGTGGATAACAATTTTGGATCCAAGTCCGTTCGACTCCAGGTTGCGCTTCTGTTTCACCGCTAATTTCAAGATTCAGCAGTGGCTCTCCGGTGGCGAAGACGCTGTGCATCAGCGGTTCGTCTTCATCTGCCACACTTGGCACGATTTCGCGCAGCGTGCGCCCGATATGATCTTCAGCCGTAATGCCGTTAATTTCTGCCAACCGCTGATTGATGCGGACATAGCGCAATTGGCGATCGAAGATTGTTAGCCCAATGGGTGCGGTTTGATAAATTGCCTCGATTTCCATCAGTTGTCGTTGCACGAGTGCTTGACTCTGACGTAACTCTTCCTCGGCGCATTTACGATCGGTAATATCGATCGATACCCCTAAAATCTGTTGGACATCTCCTGCTGGCGTGGTGTTAAATACAGTGCTCTGACTGAGTAACCAGCACCATTCACCATTTGCCTGTCGCACTCGGTATTCGATCTCTAGCACTTCGCCAGGGAGAGCAGTGTTGAATTGTGCCTGATACGCCATTGCACGGGGCAGATCGTCTGGATGTACGATACTCGGCGTGATGTCTGTCCCCAGCTCTTCTAGTTGCTCTGGTGTATAGCCCACCAGTTCTAGGGAGTGGCGATTGCTATAGATGTTGCGTTGCTCGATGAGATCGTAGACATACAGCATCCCTGGCATGGTTGCGGCGACTTTTTGCACGAATTGCTGACTTTCGACCAAAGCAATTTCGGTTTGTTTGCGAAGGGATATATCGAACAGCACCCCGATAAACCGCATGGCTTCCCCCGCCTGGTTGTCGAGGAATCTTCCGGTTGCGGCCAGCCACACGACTGCTCCAGTGTCGGCGCGAACGAACCGATTTTCGCTGCGAAAGATCGATCGATCCCGCTGGGCAGTTTCCCACGCCTGCATCACCGCTGCGCGATCGTCAGGATGGATCAGGCTCATCACCATCTCAAGGGTAGCTGCGCCATCAGGAGCTGGAGCATAGCCCAAAATCTCGAAGTGTTTGGCAGACCAGATGGTTCCACCCGTGGACAGATCTGCATCACAGGTCGCCATCTCTGCGGCTGTAAGTGCCAAACTCAGCCGTTCTTCACTATCCGACAAGTTCTCGATCGAGCGTAAACGCTCGATCGCAATACTAGCAATCTTAGTCCCAAATTCGCCCAATCGATCTTCCCAATCGGTCGGCAATCGGGATTCACTAAAGCATAACATCAGCGAACCAAGGGGTAAATTATCGACATCCATAATCGGTGCGGAATAACAAGCCCGAATGCCATGTGCGATACATACATCCCGCCAGCTTTGCGACCAGGATTCGTCATTCGCAATATCGGGACAAGTGACAGGCTCACCGCAGTATACCGCCGTCCCACACGTCCCGATCGCCAGCTCGTTAATTGGCGCATCCTTGAGTCCCTGGCTCAAAGACGGTGGAAAATCTGGAGTAATCGATCGGAGAAACTTCGAGCGCAGATCGTCGGTCAATAGCACACAGGCGCGGGTGTTGGGGCTGAGTTTAGAAATAGAGGTACACAGCGCACTCAGACACTCATCGAGCGGCTGACCCGTAGAAACCGCCTCCAG
>CAXTSZ010000007.1:67313-74706 GCA_964247125.1 uncultured bacterium | reverse complement strand
TAGATGGTATGGATCGAAACTTCATACTTGGTTTTGATCGTGCTGCAACAGTTCACAATTTAGCAAAAATAGATGCGAAATTTTACATACATACGCAGAAGCTTAAATGTCTCAACGCTTATGAATAAAGTAGTAATGTAGATAATCTATGATTATTAGTGGGTAGAACATAACTAATTATTTTGAATTAGCTATGTTCTACCCACTTTTCTATCTACAAACCCGTTAGTCTTTGACCGCGCAGCAAGGTAATTGCCTCACTATCCAAATATCCAGCCAAAGCCATCGAGGGTTCCCGCCTCAACTGGAAAATTTATCTCGATGATTCGATGTGATGCTCGATTCTGCGAGGATGATATGACGGCGATCGATAACACCATCATAGTTCCAGCTCACTCACAACTATCGCCCTAATTTCCGTCACCTTCCTTAACGCAATATCATTAGTCAAAACAGCATCACAACCAGACACTATTGCCGTAGCAATCTGAATTGAATCAGGAAGCTGAAAATTGTAATTGGCTCTAATTCTAGCTGCAAGATTGGCAATCTTTCGATCCGTCACAACAAACTCTACTCGGTCGCTATTGAAAACTTCCTCAAAAGCTTTCTCTATATCTGTGAATCCACGCTTGATTGGAAAAACTAAACATTCAGCTAAGGTTATCGCTGAAACTATCCCAACTATATCCAGATCTAATCGATCGAATATGGGTTCCACCCTGGCAATAAATTCAGGATTTTGTTCCACAAAATAAACTACTGGTGCTGTATCCAAAAATAGCCGCTTAACACCCCTTAACGATTCCTCAATCTTCATTATTCCGCTCTTAATAGACTTTCACGGCGTTCGTCTCCTTCCGTTCTCGTCCGAGATACCCACTCTTGAGCATCTTCATCCATCAATGGAGCCGTAGCCATTCCCTTCAAGTCACTCCATTTTCGATGTGACTTAACTGATTCTGTTGGTACATATTCTTTGATACTCTCAATTACATGATTCATCACTTGAATTCGATCTGTTGGTGACAAGCGATCTATATCACTCAATACTTGTTGTAATTGTGGACTCATTTGTTCACCTATAGCTGCCTACTCCTAGTTTAAAACCTTTCGCTTGCAATAGCCATTTATACACCTTTTGTTGCTAATATTGCTTCGATTTGAGCTTCGTCTTCATCACTAGCAGCTTCCCAACGCGCGAATTCAGCATACAAGTCGTCTTCATTAGCAGCATTAAGAATAGTCCAGACTTGCACCAAGATTGACTCGGGTGCTTGTGGCAGCTTTTGATTGATTCGTTGGCGAAGCCCTTCGAGACGAAGTTCGAGTAAAGTCAGCATGATATTAATATGCCATCCTTATGCTATTTGTCTAAGATCTATTTTAACCTATTGATCGATCTCAAGCCTATTCCATCTGAGTTATACTCACAGTAAGACTTTAGACTGATTTTCGCTCCTATGAATCTAACTCTAAAACCCGAATTAACAGAATTTATCCAGCAAGAAATCCTCACAGGTACCTCCGCTAGCCCCGACGAAGCGATCGAGCAAAACTTACACTCCGTGAACGAAGCAGCATTGCACCTACTAAAATCCAAGAGTGCTACCGATCGAGCGAAGCTCGCACTTCGTGAACGATTAGCGACAGAACTTCGCGAAAAAATCGATAGTGCAGCGGCGCAACTAGATAACAGAGAAGGATTGAACCCAGAAGATGTGATAGCTGTGCTGAGAGCTAAACTACAAGCACAAAATCCTTGGATCGCTTTTTCTGTCTGGGACAACGATGAGGATGATATCTATGCCCAGCTATACTAAACAGATGTCTTCTACCTCGGATCAGGTTTCGATCGATGTCTAGACGAGATAGCTTGCATGATGCCGCACGTCGCACATTAGAAAAAGATGGATGGATAATAACAGACGATCCATTAATATTAGTCCTAGAAAAAATACTGCTAAAAGCAGACTTAGGTGCTGAGAAGTTCTTTACGGCAGAGAAAGATAATCGAAAGATTGCCATTGAAATTAAAGATTTTGACACTCCTTCAGTCATTAGCGAACTAGAAAAGAAAATGGGGCAACTACAGCTTTACTAATAGGCACTGGAAGGACAAGAGCCAGATCGTCAATTGTTTTTAGCAGTAAGTGAAGCCATTTATCTGAAACACTTCCAAAAACCTATTTTCCAACTCGTTCTCAACCGCAACAAAATAAATCTATTAGTTTATGAACCAGAGCAAGAGGTAATCATCCAATGGATAACTCATTAAGCTACGCAGATATCATCGAACAGACTCTCAAAGAAGCCACAAAAGATCAACCTCGGATTCAGTCAATTCGGCTTTATCCTGTATGTGATCGAGATTCTGGTAACTTCTTAATTCTGGCGACTGGATGGGATAAAAAATCTTGGATTAATACAATCTTATTCCACGCTCACCTAGTCGAAGGTAATATCACCATTGAGGAGGATAATTTTGAAGAAGGATTGACATCCATACTGATTGCGACAGGGATCGACGCTGAAAATATTCACACTAGTATTCACAACCAAAAAATCGTCTAGAAAATCGAGTTCTACTCACGACCCCGATTGGGTTTGCAATCTACAAACCCAATTGCTTCACTATCCAGCCAAAGCCATCAAGGGTTTCCGCCTCAACTGGAAAATCTATTTCAGTCGATCGATCCCCAGACAGACGGATTGATGCGATTACCTCCGGTAGGCTTCGCCAACGGGATCGATCTCAAGGCTATTTCCCCTGAGTTATACTGACAGTCAAACCCCAGACTAATTTTACTTTATGGTGAATACATTGCTTGTTCGCGTAGCGTCTCTAAAGGAGAATCGAGTATTTCGAGATAGTGAAGGGACGATCGTCTTAGCTCAATTCCCCAACCCACCCTTGATTGGTTGGATACTAGCTAGTTTACTCCAGTTCGTTTTTACCACAGGTCAAATTAAGTTAGGATTGGATGCCATCTCATTTGGCTGTCTATTTACTTGGGCGTGGGAAGAATTATTTCAAGGGGTTAATTACTTTCGGCGCGGGTTAGGTTTTCTGGTGTTGGTTTTGTTAATTGCAGCGAAGATTTAAAATCGATTCTCTTCTAGAGATACTACGCGAACGGATGACCCACAAAAAATAAGTCTATTAAGTACATTTAGCTGTAGTTAAGCGATTAAAACCAGGATCATAACCATCATGAAGATCGGCGTTAAATTCAATCAATTGACTTATGCTGAATATCTGCAAATTATTGAATATCATCAAAAATATACTGATTTTAATACACTAGGCTTGTATCGATCGATCCTCGAAAATGACAAACTAGACCTGGATCAAAAAATCGCCATTAGGGAATTAGCCCACACTAAATTCTTCAAAACATTTGAATTTTTGCAGCTCAAAGATCCATACACCTATATCCAATTATCCACCATCGGGAAAACATTGACCAAAGCTGATGAACGCCAACTCTGGCAAAATGTCCGCATCAATCAAGAAAAGATCCTCAAAGGCAAAAAGATCAAACATCGCAATTTTGGAGGCTATTCAAAACATGATTGCCGCTATGATGATTGTCCTTATAATGGCGTGATGATTCGCCAAGGTGGTTTCCTCTCAGAATCTACGATGCGCTTTGATTCTGACAACCATTGGTGGACAAAGGAATTGAAATCTCGTAGAGATGCAGTAGCAAATAGAAGTTTTAGAGATAATCAGTCTGACAGAGCCGATCGACTGGCAATAGATTAACTTTGTTAACGGTAGGCGCATCGTTAGGCTCAAAGATGATTATCTTTATTTCT
The DNA here is from genome assembly GCA_964247125.1 of uncultured bacterium. GTDB lineage: Bacteria > Cyanobacteriota > Cyanobacteriia > Cyanobacteriales > Chamaesiphonaceae > JAAFHZ01. The sequence goes on along the minus strand of CAXTSZ010000007.1, from coordinate 70,884 downwards.
GGTAAATTCTCAAACGCCTGAATGATCAGTGGTCTGACATCATTCCAATCCAGTCCACCATTACCACAACCAAGTGGTGGAATAGCTATAGATTCTATTCCCAGCCGTTGAACATCTGCGATTTTTGTATTAGTTCGATCGATTATTGAGCTTAGTTTAGATTCAGCTAAAATATAGTCATAGCCGCCCTTCCAATTCTCACAGTAGGTCACGACGATGCAATATCAGGTCTTTGTCCAAAACCCTACCGATCGCACATTCATGGCTTCCGTCGTTGGCTTGCCAAATCTCACCGCCAACGGCATCACCAAAAAAGAGGCCATCGATTACCTCCGGTAGGCTACGCCAACGACTCAAAAGTATCCTCAATGCTCAGTTCAAAAACGGCAAACTAGTCACCATCGATATCGATGTACCCAGCGATCGATCGCCAGAACCAAGCGATCCTTGGATTGCCAACATGGGGATTTTCAAAAAGCCGGCAGCATTGATTTTGTGGCGGGATAACTATTCATCATTCAGCAACTCACTACTGCGCCGATCTTGAGGAATAAAAGTGCGATCGACTGGTAAAGGAGCCACTGGTTCGGTCAGCGTAAAATCACCAGCCAAAATCCACTGTTTCAATAATTCCGCGATCGCTAAAGATCGATGCAGACTAGCCAGTGGTGCCACCCGCACCGTCCGGCCATCAATCTTGATTTTGCCAGTTTTCAGTTGAGCATAGTTCACCAAGCCAAACGTGGGCCGCACCCGCCGGGGAATCGAGAAATCAACGATCGGCGCTACAATCTCCTCATCCGTCACCGCACAACAGGCGGCCACATGCTCATTGAGAATCGGGATGGCTACGCCTACTCCCAACATCAGCGATGGCCCATAGTTTTTAAAATAACAACCCCGCACCCATTCAGCCGTCATTTGCTTGGCATCACCAATTAAGGCTAGTGTCGCAGCGGGACCAATTGGCGTTTTGTTATCCAACCTTTTTTGCAAGGGGAAATGCTGAGTGCCTTCCCAAGCCACATAACCAATCCCCCCACCCAAGAATATCCGGCTACCAATGCCGATCGACAGTAGCTCCGGGTCATTAAAGAGCGGTGATATTGCCCCAGCATTAGAAAAGACCGCGTTGCCTAAGCGCGGCTGCAACGGACCGAGATAGGTATAGAGCGGGCGATCGCCACCATTCACGCCCACAATAAAGTTTTGGTAGAGGTTGCGCGGATTATAAAGATAAAACTGGTTAATGGTGTCTTTGGTGATCGTGGTATTGAAGTTCGCGCGCGGATAACAGTCCGTACCTTGGCCGATCGCCTTGAGCGTGACCGATTTCCCGGCAATTAAATCTTCAATAACGTGGGCACCACCCTTTTCTTCAGACTCATTATTTTCATCGGATAGCTGAGTAGCCCCGAGATATAAATCCACCGCCCCAAAACCAGCATAGGCAGGCACCCCATTCAACCAGCAGGTGCGAATCTTAATCGGCGGATCGGTATGGCCTAAGTTCAGAATGGCACCGGATGATTCCATGGGCTCAAAGCTGCCGGTGGTCACCACATCAACTTGTTGAGCCGCTGCCGTTATCCCGATCTCTGCGACTTTGGCCTTAAACTCAGTGACCGAACAAACTACTGCTTTTTTGTGAAGAATGCGATCGTTAATTTCTGCAATAGTGCGCATTAGCTTTCTCCATCGGTCGGGGCCAGTTTCATCATTACCAGTTCAGATTCGAGCGATGGTAGCTCCCAGGGATCTAACACCACCGGCTTTTCGTTTAAGTCTGTACTGCTGGGACGCTGCCGCCAGCGATCAAGGATATCTTCAATCACAACAGCATTAAACCAGACTTTTAGCACTACACTCAGCGGTAAAGCCAACAGTAAGCCTAACCAGCCCAAGGAACTGGCGAAAAACACCTGAGCAAGCAAGGTCAGAGCGGGCAGCAGAGCTACTTGCTGCGCCATGATGTAGGGCGTAAGTAAACTGCTCTCAATTTGCTGAATGATAAAATATAGTCCTAATACCAGCAGGGGTTTCCAAGGATTATCCAACAGGGCTAGCCCCATCGGTAAAACCACGCTTAAAGTAGGACCCACATTGGGGATAAAGTTCAGCAAACCAGCCAATACCCCCTGTGCCAGTGGATAGGGAATGCCCAGCACCCCCAAGCCCACCGTACTCATTAACGCCACCGCCAACATGCTAATCAGGGCCCCAACGACCCATTTACCCAGGGAGACTTCGCACTCATCGAGAATTTCTTCTATTCGGCGGCGATAAAATTGGGGAAAAAGCATCACAAATACTTGGCGATAAGCAGCAGGCTGTACCAGCAGCATGATGGTCAACACTAATAGCAATAGCAAATTCAGGAGCACATTTACTACAGTCCAAGATCCACCGAGCAATATTTTGCCGATCGGCTGGGCTTGCTCTTGGAGGGTTGCCGCATCTGGCATGGCGGCGATCACTGGGGCTGGCAAATAAAGACTCAACTGCTGCCGCCAGTCTGCGGAGCGAGCTAACAACCGGGGCAACTGATCAGCCGCAATTTCCTGAAATTGAGTAACTAAAGGTGGGATGATCAACCACCCAAAAGCGACCAGTGTGAGCAAGAAAATTACCAATGCCCCAACGGTGGCGGTGCCCTTTTTTAGCTGAAAGCGATCGCGCAATAGCCGCGCCAACTGATGGAGTGCTGTCGCTAACAAGATGGCTGCAAAAGCCATCAGCAACAGCTGGCGAATTTGCCAAATCACGTATAAGCTGATTGCCAAAACAATTAAACCCAGCCATTGACCAAACTTCACTGCTCACTCCGAGGTATACCCGCTTGCATTTGTCGCCACCCTAAGACGATTGCGATCAGCAGCACGGGCAGAAAGACCCCAATTGTAGCAGTTGTGGCATTGACAGGGATGGCGAACTGCGGTGCGACAAACTTAATAGCGATCGAGATAGTCGTAGATAGAATTATCACCCGCAGAAACGTACTGACCAATGGAGGCATAAAATTTAGCAGCTGATCTGGATTGTTAGTTCGCCAAAAAGTCTAGCACTAGCTGGTTGAACCTGTCGGGAAATTCTAAGAAAGGATGATGCCCACAGTCTGGCCAAATCACTAATTGATGGTTGGGAATCTGGCGAGCTTGCTGGGCATGAGCCACTGGCAAAACCCGATCGAGTGTCCCCCAGATCACCAAAGTCGGTGGCCGCAGCGTAGGCAACTGGGCGATGGTGGCTTCATAAACACGCCGCTGCACTCCCCACAAATTGAGATTAGTCCGAGCCAGTGCCGCAATCGCCCGCTGCCGCTTCGGCAGCGCAAATACCTCATAACGCCGTTCAATCCAATCTAGTGGCAAGTTTTCGGAATGGGCAAAATTCCATTTCAGCATGGCCGGGATCATTGCCCGACTGGGGCGCAACCAATGCAATAAGCCGGGAATAGTCAATAACCGCAAACCCAGATTAATTTCTCGCCCCCAGCCCAGTGGGGCCGACAAAATTAGCCGATCGAGCTGCATTGGAAACAAATGAGCAAACCATAAAGCAGCTCCACCAC
>CAXTSZ010000007.1:0-67213 GCA_964247125.1 uncultured bacterium | reverse complement strand
AGCCGATCGAGCTGCATTGGAAACAAATGAGCAAACCATAAAGCAGCTCCACCACCCATGGAGTTGCCGATGAGGCTAACTCTTTCTAGTTCACAACTGACTATGAATTCTTGAATGAATCGTGCTTGAGCAGCCAAAGAATAATCAATGGTGTCAGGGATGCTAGAACGACCACAGCCAAACATATCAAAGGCATAAACCCGATGATGCTTGGCCAATGCGGCGAGATTGGATAGCCAAAACTCGATCGAACCATTGCCACCATGCAGCAAAATTAGGGGACTGCCCTGGTCACCCATTTGCCAGTAGCGCGTGCGCACTCCAGCGACATCAATGTATCGATCAACTGGCTCAATCACTAGTGCGCTGCGGGGTAATAGCGATCGCGCATCCGATCACAATAAGCGGTCAAATTAGCCAGCTGTTGTGCTTGATCTTTCAGTGGTGACTCCAAGGGCGTGCGGAGAATACTCGTCAAGATGCCATAAGCCGAGGCATCCAAAGTAGTCGGCTGGGAGCCAAAGAAGAATGGTTGATCAGCCAGGAAATCTGATAGAGCCGTAATATCAGCACTGCCGATCGCATAAATTTCTGCGGCACTATGCTTGCCCATGCCGTGGCCTTGCAACTTTTGGCGAGTTTTATTGCGGACAATATTCGGCACAATCGATTTAAGCAGGGGAGGCAAGTCACCGAACAGAGCAGCTTTGGTTTTTTCCCAGTTAGCAGGCTCTTGCCACCGACTGTAAACCATTGCCCAATAAAGGTTTTCTTCGATTAAACGCCGCATGGCTAAGGCAATAGCTCGATCAACAGCCGTCAAGTGAGTGTCTAAGCGATCGCCATAAGTCTGCTTCAAGTAATCAATGATGAAATTAGAATCCCCAATGATTTTATCCCCATCGACGATGTAGGGCATTTTGCCCTTCGGTGCCTTTCCCATATCCATCCCATAGACCGACTCAAAGGGAATTTCCGCCATCCGCAAATAGGTTTCCAGCTTCAGACAAAAACTACTAGCATTAGGCAATCCAAAGGCAGGAGCAAATTGATGCAGTTTCAACATGGGAAAGTTATAGAACAGCTGTTCTATAGTAGGACGAAAAAACTATATTTTAGCAGTCATCGGGATTTTGCATTACTAGCGGCGAATGCTTAAATCGATGCCATGAGTGTCCGTGCCACAAGTACTAAACAAATCATAACGGTGGGCTAATTCTTGCACCCGTTTAGTTTCACTGGGAGAGGGAGTCCAAGGATCGGTATTTTTATACGCATAAAAAGTTTCTAGCCCATCAATACCCAAATCTGCTACCACCTTCACCAGCTCTTCTGCCGATCGCCGATAGCGTGCCGGATGCGCCAATACAGCCAGTCCGCCAGCTGCATGAATCGCGGTAATTACTTGTTCCGCTGCTGTTGCTGCTCGATCGGCTTCGCGACCCTGTAAGTAAGGCGCGAGCTGAGGAGCCTGGGGATCAAAACCATATCCCAAAATATGGATATCAACATCGGCTACATAAGCTGTAATTTCGGCGCCGATCCAGAGCCGTGGCCGATTAGGGACTTTATATTGTGCCAATAGATCTGCTGCTAGCAAATAACCCTGCACACTGTGGTGATCAGTAATGGCCATCTCCACCAGACCGATTTTAACGGATTGTTTAATCAGTTCGGCGGGCATTAAGCGACCATCAGAACAAATGGTGTGCATGTGAAAATTGCAGCGGTTGGGACAGCTATGGCTATCTACCTGTCGAAAAACTCCGCGTAAAGCTGCCAAGTCTTGAGTTGGACCGGGGGTCTCCCCGCCCTGATTCAGTTGCCCCGCCATGTTAGTAAAGCCTAGTGATGAAGAAATATGAACTAGACTCTCTTTAGCTTAACGCAACCATTGATTAATCTTGTTCAAAACTAATATGTCAGATATAAATACCGATCAAGAAACTACACAAACTTTTGTAAAAACTTAAGGAAGTTTTAAGATTCTTCACAGAACCAACCAGGCTAATTCAAAACCGCTTAATGTTGAATGTGGTCATATTTTCGATTAAACTCCGCGCGCACCGACTCGAATCACGTCAGTTAATTCTCGGATGTCACTCCATGAAGCTAGTCTCTACCTCTATTCGATCCTTACTATTAGCTGCTCTTACTAGTTTCTTAGCGCCAATTGTGCTATTTGGCTCCGTGTGTTTAGGGATGCAGATTTGGACATACTTGCCCGGAGTCGGCGGTTTAGGATTAGCAGGCAATCACCATATTGTCGGTTTCTTGACAGTTTTTGGAAATGGTTCACCAGTTGGCGGCATGATGACGATCGCGCTCGTCTGTGCGGCAGTAGGCGTAATGTTCGACACCTATGTTCTGACCGCGCTCAAACTTCAAAAGACTATTAATCCCACCAAAAAGAGATTTCCGGCAGATCCTCATCATAATCATGGTAATCATCTACTAAACCATCATAGATTGTGGAATCTTTCGGGTTCGCGTTAGCCGACTCATCCGGAGCCAGGAAATGAGCTGGTAGCGGTCGGCGGCGGAATGTTCTGGGCTGAGAACTATTGTAAGATCTGCGGCTGCGCGCAAAATGAACTCTTTTACCATTCATGAAAATAATTGGGCAATGATGAACCTGGTTACTATTGTAGCCCGCCTCTCACCAGCCGCACCATAAAGAAACCATCCATCTGGTGCTCATGGAGCCAAGTCTTAATCCAACCATCGGCACTGGCTAAACTAGCCATGAATTCATTCTGGGGCTTATCGATCTGCCATTCGGGATGAGTCTGGAGAAATGGCACAATCACGGCTTCATTCTCGGCGGGATGTACCGTACAGGTGGCATAGACTAAGACCCCACCGGGCTTGACCCAACTAGCACAGCTAGCCAACAACTCCCCTTGCAGCTGACTCAATGCCAATACGTCTGCCGGAGTCTTACGCCACCGCGCATCGGCGCGCCGATGCAGGGTGCCCAAGCCTGAGCAGGGAGCATCCAACAACACTCGATCGATCATCCCAACTAAATCTGGTTGCGATCGACTATCACCTTCCCTGATTTGCACCGATGTCAAACCTAGCCGGTGGCAGTTCTGGGTAATTTTCTTCAGCCGCGATGGCGTGGGATCGATCGCCCAGACCACCCCCCGATCGCCCATTAATTCAGCGATGTGCGTAGTCTTACCACCTGGGGCGGCACAAGCATCGACAATTATCTCTCCGGGCTGTGGGTTCAGTAGTTGGGTCACTAACTGGGCGCTACTTTCCTGCACCGTCCACCAGCCTGCGTCATAACCCGGTAGTGCTGGAATTGCGCCGACTTTGCCAGTCAGCCGGATTCCATGCGTCAAATAATCTAACGGGATAGCGGTCACGCCGACGGCCGTCAAAGCATCTAGCACCGTATCGCTGTTCACCTGTAGCTGATTTACCCGCAGATCGATCGTCGGGGACTGATTAAAAGCTTGGCAGAGTTGCAGGGTACTCTCTTGCCCCAATATTTCCAGCCAGTGGGCGATCAACCAATCTGGGAAACTTTGTGCTACCGCAATTTGGCCAACTAAACTATTAGAATTATCCCAATTACCCTGAAACTCATCGGCTTGGCGAATGTATTGACGCAAAATACCATTAACCACTGGGGCTAAACCCTTCAAACCATTTTGCTTGGCTAATTCCACCGTCGTATTGACGGCGGCTGACTCCGGGATGCGATCCATGTAGCGCAATTGGTAAAGACCAATCTGGAGAATTAGGCGTAGATCACTGGTGTCTTTTTCGGGCTTGCGGGTCAGTCGATCGATCAACGCATTCAGCGTTCTTTGCTGCCGGACGGTGCCATAGAACAATTCGGTAGTCAGCTGTCGATCGAGCGCCGAGAGATTTACGCGCCTTAATTTTTTCTCTAGAGCAGTGTCAGCATAAGCACCACGCACCACATCGCGGAGGGCGGCCAAGGCTGTTTGTCGTGAATTGGCGGCAAGAGGGGGTAAAATTGACAAGGAAAGATCCAGCACTGGCTGGGAAAATTTGCTATATTAGTGAATTGTGGCTTTTCGCCCAAAATCGCATACTTGTAGAACCAACGTATTATGACACAGCGTACTCTAGGCGGAACAAACCGCAAGCAAAAAAGAACATCTGGCTTCAGAGCGCGGATGCGGACTAGCAACGGCCAAAACGTCATCAACGCTCGCCGAGCTAGAGGTCGTCGTCGTTTAGCGGTCTAGCTTTTTCATGTCTTTGCCGCGCGCCTATCGGCTGCGCCATCGCCGGGACTTTCAGCACGTATATCAACAGGGGCGAAGACGGACAAGTACCAACATGTCGGTCTTAGCCTATGTTAATTCTGGGTCATCTGAAATACCGCTAACTACGCGCTTCGGCATTGTAATTAGTAAAAAAATCAGTAAAAAGGCCGTTATTCGTAACCTAGCGAAACGTCGTATCAAAGCAGCTTTACGTCAGCTAACGGATCAAATTTTACCAGGTAGAATGGTGGTCATTGGCTGTCGATCGGGCATTACCCAGTGCAGTTATGCTGAAATTTTGCGAGAATTAAAAAAAATATTGGTAGCAGTAGAGGTGATTGATGGGGATTCGGGAAGAAACTTTTTATGAAGGTGGTCCACACATCGGGGATCTGCTTTTCAACATCTTTCTAGCTGCTTTTGTTGTTTTTATTCCACTAACCGTGGGTGCCATCGCCCGAGCGGTTTGGCTCCGGTTCAAGATCACCGACCGGCGGGTGTCAGTGGTCGGCGGTTGGATGGGACGCGAGCGGACTGATATTATCTATGCCGATATTGTAGATGCCATCAAAATCCCGCGCGGTCTGGGTATGTGGGGCGATATGGTACTAGTAATGAAAGACGGTAGTCGTCTAGAATTGCGCGCCATCCCCAAATATGTAGAAATTTTTGACTACATTAACGAAAGAGTTCAATCCAAAACTGGTGAACCTTTCAAATCGTTAGCAAAAGCTAGCTAATAGCTGTGGCCACGACCAGCTTTCCCATCGTGGTGTGCCCTCTTCCTATTACAGTAGACTGAACTCATGGATTTTGGTATTGGGTTTATTTCAAACAACATCATGTTGCCGATCCTGGATTTTTTCTACGGGATTGTACCGAGCTATGGCCTAGCGATCGTCGCACTCACGCTCGTGATTCGCTTTGCGCTGTATCCTCTCAGTGCGGGTTCGATTCGCAGTATGCGCCGCACCAAGATCGCCCAACCGTTGATGCAAAAGCGGGTCAAGGAAGTTCAAGAAAAATATAAGAACGACCCGCCGAAGCAGCAAGAAGAAATGAGCGCCATCTACAAAGAGTTTGGCAATCCCCTCTCGGGCTGCTTTCCCTTAGTATTTCAGATGCCCGTTTTGTTTGCACTGTTTGCCACCCTGCGCGGATCGCCATTCTCGAATGTGGACTACACCGTCAATTTGCAAGTAGTGCCGCCAGCAGCAGTCGCGACAGTGCCGGTGGTGCCTTTCATAAGTGAACCACACAGTATTTATTTTAGTGATAACTACCATGCACCAGTGATTGCCGAATTAGCTACTGGTAGTACATTAGATGTCGGAAAGATCGCTAAGATTGGCTTTAAGACAGTTGATGGTAAACCATTAGCTGATGTTGTTTCTCAATACCCCGCTTCTAAAATAGTCCCGACTTGGACGATTACCAAAGGCGAAGAAAACGCGAAGATTACGGCTGATGGTAGTATCGAAGCGATCGCTGCTGGAGATGTAACCATCAAAGGCACTGTCCCAGGAATTGCTGCTGATACTGGATTCCTGTTCATTGATGCCCTCGGTCACGTCGGTGCGATGGATCCTGATGGAAAAATCCATTGGGACGTGCTGGGGATGATTATTTTCTTTGGCTTAAGTCTGTATGTCAGCCAAAATCTCACCAACAGCCAAAGTAGTAGCAGTGGTTCAGCTAATCCAGAACTGGCTGCTAGCCAACAGGCCGCTACCAAGTTTACACCCATTATCTTTTCAGGGATGTTCTTGTTTTTCCCTTTACCTGCCGGCGTTTTGATGTATATGGTAATTGCCAACGTCTTCCAGACAGCACAAACCTATATTCTTTCTAAAGAGCCTTTACCCGATGATCTCCAGAAGATCGTGGATGCTCAAGAAAAAGAGCAGAAAGCTAAAGAAGGCCGAGAAAGTCTCCCCTTCGAGAAAAACACCACTAAAAAGAAATCTGCATCATGAGCCAACAACGTCTTGCCCAGGGTCAACAGTGGTTGACCGAGCTATTACAGCTAGCGGGCATCCCCACCCCTGTCGCTACTCAGCAACCGACTATTGATCCACATCATTTGTGGCTAACAATCGATCACGATCCGCTCACATCACTGCAAGTCGATAGCTTGATCGGAGCGGAAGGCGCGACGATCGACGCCATTCAACACCTGGCTAATACGATTTTGCCCAGTGGTGAAGGCAGCGTGCCATTTGTGGTGGAATTGAATGAATATCGCCGTCGTCGTACTGCCGAACTGCGCGTCATTGCCGATCAAGCGGCTGACCATGTGCGTCAAACCACCGAAGAATATGTAATGCCACCATTGTCTGGAGCCGAGCGTCGTCAACTGCACAGCTTCTTTGAATTGGAATCGGATTACGCTGATCTTTCTACTTATAGCCGTGGTTTAGAAGCCGATCGACGTTTAGTAGTAAAACTAGCTGGCAGCCCAGAGAATTCCTAACTTAGTGCCAATAATTTAATTATATGGAAACAGTTTTCATTCCTCATCTGCTGCGCTGTGAAGATCACACCCTCAAAATACCGATCGATCAATCGGTGTTAGATTTAGCAACTCTTACTCCGGTCAGAGGTGAACTGGTAATCAAACATCAGGGTACTTTCCTGAATGTTTCAGCTACAGCAGATACTATTATCAATCTGACTTGCGATCGGTGTTTAAATCAGTACAATCAGCGCTTAAGCCTAGATGCCCATGAAATTATTTGGTTAGATGCTGCGGCCGATGATGATTATAAGGGCCCGATCGAGCTACGGGTAGATTTCGATGATTTAATAGAGTCTTTGACACCAAATGGCCATTTTGCCCCAGAAGAGTGGTTATATGAACAGTTGTGTTTGGCTTTTCCGCAGCGTCAGTTGTGTGACAAAAATTGCCCCGGCTTGACTAAAGAACCGGCATCACCAAGCTCTGCGGTGGTCTCCTTGGATGGGCGTTGGGGTAGTTTGGCCTCGCTCAAAAATCAATTGCCAGAATAGCCATCGGCTGGACTCCATCACAAAAATCTTAAATGTCTTTGTTAGCCAACACATTTAAGATTTTTTTCCGATTAAACGTGCCATCAGGGGCTTGATCATCTTAGCCAAACCATGACCAGTACGATCGCTCCAAACAACCATCCAAGTGCCAATGTTTTTCCACAACGGCTGTCCAACCACTGTGCCCACTAATCTTTGGGTTATTGAACCAGCTGGTTGCACCCATTGATGCCAAGCTTTTCTACTATAGACTTTGGCTTGGCTGGCCATCGATTCATTCGACCATTTGCGTTTTTTGACAACCACCGGAGATTGTTGCTGATCGGTATACTTAGATCGAATAGTTGCAACTAAATCATCATGCACTAGCTGATAGATATGCTCTGGCTCAGACTTAGTACAAGACACCAGGCCGGAACCGCCTAAAATATTCAGTAGCAGTAAAAGTTGGGCATAGTAGTTATGCTGAGCAGATGGTAGAGCTTGATGTTTAGCGCGCCGAAACTTGTGAGCCGGTGGCGGGGGATTAGTGGCTGGTAACAACTGTGAAAAAGTTCGCTGGGGTCGATTGCCGCGACTATCGGTCAGTAAAAACAGCGCCGTCAAAACAGATTCAATATTTTCTTTACCACAGTCCCGAATGCCCTCTTCTAACGCTCTTTCAATTAAATATTGCTGGGGCTTTTGACCGAGATAAAAATATTGGCCCAGAGTTTTAATGTTTTCGGCTTGGAGCTGCGCCCCAATGACTTGCAGCTGTGTGGGTGGTATCTCAGCATATTCATCTGCTAGATCGTTCACTAGCTGCTCGGCGAGAGCTGGCTCGATGTAATAGTGGCAATTGCTAGTGAGGTTACTAATTACATCCTGAGCTTGAGCCGTACTAAAATTGCGGAGCTGATAGCGAATCTGGCGATCGAGGATATTCCCACCAATCATACTCAAATCATTGAAGCGCTCCAGTTCGAGTAGTTGATGTAAAGCGGCTTGCCGGATCGCCAGCACAATTTTGACATGGGGAAGCAGCAAACAAGTTTGAAAGAACCGATAAAACTCTTGGCGCTGGGCGGCCAATGGCGATACTAAGAAAAATTCTTCAAATTGATCAAATATCAGGAGAGTCAGCAACTGATTATCGCTGTTGGTTTGCAGCTGCTGCTTAATTTGCTCTAAGGTAGCAGCACCTGGGTGGGAGGGCTGACCAACCAGCTGGGCTAAACTGTCAGACAGTTGAGTTGTCCAGTTTTGATAGGTTTGCAGAGTGGCGATCGCTACCTGTCGATCGTCAACTACCCGACCATAGAAAGCGGGAATGACTCCACCATACAGCAACGAGCTTTTGCCCATGCCACCTTCACCATGTAAAACCACTAGTTTTTGAGTTTGGTCACTTAAGCGATCGACCAATTCTTGCACATCTCGTTCTCGTCCCAGCACTGTCGGTCGATCGAGAGAGGCCGCTGTGCCCACAAAAGCACTCAAACCTTGCTGATGTCGCAATAACTGATACTGTTGCTTGGCCTGAAAAGATTCCCAAAACTGGCCAGTATGATAATAGAGCAGGCGTAATTCTTGGATGATATCCAAGAAAAGTTGGGAATCTGGTAGTACCTCGGATTGGGCTTGTTCAAGATGAGCCAGTGCGATCGAAAATGCGCCCGAGCGCGCTTCGGCCTTGGCCACCAGTAATAAGTACCGGGCTAAATTGATATTGCCCGGTGGAGCCGCTACTTGGTGTTGCTGAGTGAGATTCAAAGCATAACGAGCGGCATCAGCCGCCCGATCGAAGTCATTATTGTGCAGGGCTACTTCTGCCAAAAAGCCGTAAGCCTGAGCCACATTGAGTGGCTGACGCTGGATTTCGGTATCAGCCAAAACACTATTAGCAATATTTTCTAACTCTAGCCAGTTTCCGATCGCCCGCAACGTATCGCCAGTCAGAGTCAACACTTGCCGCACAGCATCCCAGCGCTGTTGCTGCTCAAAAACTCTAGTGACCGATAGAAAAGTATCTCTAGCTAGTTGCCAATGCGTTGCGGCACTTGCGGCCTGCTGGTGATAACACAACCCCATGTGTAACTTGACCAGTGCCCAGCGAGTTTGCAAAGTATTGTGCGTAAATGTCACCAGTTCGCCAGTCACCGTTTGGTCAAGCAGCCGCTCCCAAATTTGCAAGCTCTTTTGATAATGCACCAAGGCCGCTCCCAAGTTGCCCTGAGCCTGATCGTCACGACCTAGAATTAAGTGCCAAGTAGCTGTTAGCGCTAAAGGCACGGCTTCTTGATCTTTTAAATCCTTGGTCGCCGCCTTGAGTTCTTGACGGAACTTGGCTGGCAGATCACATCCCAACTGGGCATTGGTGTAAAAGCGGTCTAAACCCGCTGTCAAAATTGTCCCAAATAACTGATCAGAACTCTCCCGCCACAGGATATCGAGTTCGGTGGTGCTGGGCAATAGGGTAATGGCCGTAATAGTGCTGGCGTAAAAATGCGGCGCCAACTGCACTAGATAGCTGAGAGCTTCTTCATTGAGCCACAAGACAATTGGCAATTGACAGTGGTGGGTGCCTAATTCGGCTCTTTCTACGTCTAAATTGCGTAGCAAAGTGGGCAAATCATGAACATCGGCCAGGCCAAAAACCATTAAAGCTGTCGGCAGATGGTGATCTGAGGCGTTCAGGATTAGTTGCCACAGATTTTCGCTCTGAGATGGCAGCGTTAATTCTTGAATTTGGACTGGGCAAATGGCTTTTAAGCTATGAGCCAGACGGTGTTGGAGGGTTGTATAGTTACAGCGAACTAAAGTTAGGGCAAAGCGTCCCTGTGACACAGTAATGGAGCGCGCTAGTGTAGCGAGAGCACGCTGGTTAAGGGCATCGACATTTTCCGCTGTACTTATCGAAGTCATGGTCTAAATACCCTTAGCTGAATTTTATGGCGGGGGGAAGGTTACCGACTAAAAGCTGGCAACTTTACCAAAATCTTATTGCGCTGCGGATCTCCCAGATAGGGCGGGATCGTGTTCTGTCTTTTAATTCCTCTAGGAACGGTGGCGGTTTTACCCCAGTGACCAAGCAGGGTCTGGAGCAATTTGTCCTGTTGCTGGCGCAGCTCGGCGATTTTTGTGCCTCGATTAATGATTGTAAACCACACTAACCCTCGATCGCGAGTTGGTAATGCACCAGTAAGGGCACTGACCTCATTTAAGGTACCAGTTTTGACGGTGGTGCCGATCGGGAGATGTCGATCGAGCATACTACCTTTCGCATCTAGACCAGCGGATGGGAACAAATCCGCAACAGTTAATCCCAGGGGTTGCACTAAGCCATGAATCGTCCGAAAGATTTGGCTGACAGCGTGGGGGGCAATCTGATTGGTCATACCGAGACCAGAACCGTTGGTGAGCTGAATTTCGGCGGGGGCAAAACCGGCACTCTGCGCCGCAATCTGCATGACGGCCTGATATCCACCAACTTGATCAGCCAGCATTTGAGCAATTTCGTTATTACTATAAATATTCATTTCCCGCAGAATGTCTAAGAGAGGCAGAGAACGGTGACGAATAATAGCTCTGGCTGCGGGCGGTAATTGATCGGCGGGCAGGACTTGACCAATGATTTTGACCGGGAATTTCCCTAGCGCAGCTAATTTGGGCGGCTGCACCTTGATGACATTGACATCTTTGAGCTGTTCTTTCAGCAAATTTTGGGGCAAAGCCGTACCGCTTAAGCCCTGTTTGAGCAATTCTCCGGCTTTTTGGGGATCTTTTTGGTAATTCATGGCAAAGTTACCAATAATTACGAGGTTGCCATTCACCTGTTGAATCCCCATTTGATGAAGAGTGGTAGCTAAAGCCTGGGCATCTTCCCAAACAAAGAGGGGATCGCCAGCGCCCTGAATCACTAAATCGCCATCTAAAATTCCCTGTTGCACTTGGCCGGTAATGCCAATATTGGTATCAAAATGTTTAGTAATCTGCCAGGTTTTTAGAGCAGCGAGGGTGGTGGAAGTTTTGGTTAAAGAGGCCGCTGGTAGAGGTAGTTGGCCTTGATGATTGATCAAGTTAACACTGTCGGTTTGCAGCCAAATACCCTGCTTTTGTGGATCTAGTCCCATGGTTTTGAGGGTTTGCAGATATTGTTCGATCGACTTTTTGACTTGTGGTTCAGCTGCTTGAGGGGGGTTGAGTAAAGGAAG
Organism: uncultured bacterium; assembly: GCA_964247125.1. Taxonomy (GTDB): domain Bacteria; phylum Cyanobacteriota; class Cyanobacteriia; order Cyanobacteriales; family Chamaesiphonaceae; genus JAAFHZ01. The sequence goes on along the minus strand of CAXTSZ010000007.1, from coordinate 55,755 downwards.
ACCTTGCCAAGTGCTAACCAGCGGTGCTGGGTCATAGGGTGCCGCTAGGATGTGGGCTTTATTCAGCCAGTTATTAGCTAAACCAGAAGCGAACAATTGCAGCATTTTTTAAAGTTAGAAAGCTAATCTACACCACTGGCATCAACATACCATAAAATCTTCTTTCATATTTTTTTAACAGCATCCGGGTCTATCCCTAGTTCCCACAGCCGTTGCCGGAGGACATCGTTTTCTTGTTGGGCAGCGTTAGCTCTCTGTTCAGATCGAACCGCAGATTCCTTGGCCAAAATAGATTCTTCTTCAGGCCGCAAATACCGATCGCCTTTCTTATCAAACCAAGACAGCACTTCTTCCTTGGAATCTGAAAGGGACTCTGAGCAACGACCAATGCCTAAACCCACCTCCGGCATCCAAAATGGCTCACCAATTTGTAGCTGGTATTTACGCACAGGGCTACCGCCATCAATTAATTTGTAGACTTCCAGAGGCTGATGACCATCTCGCCGCCAAAATTCTGGGTTGTAAATAATGTAATAAAGGACTCCTAGCTTGGCATAGATAGCCATCTTGTCATCATATTCACCGCCAGGTGTCCAAGAAACCATTTCTAAAGAAAGGATCGGCGGAATATTGTCTTCTTCCCAGAGGACATAGCTACGACGTGATTTATCGTTTTTGCGACGAGCTACACCCAGGCTCAAGAAGCCATCGGGCACTATCGGAACACGCACGTTCTTGCCCGTGGTGTGATAAATTCCCATGTCCACACCGAAAAACCAATCTGTTCGATCGCGCCAAATATTTTTGAGCAACATCAGCAAGACATTGGGAATCCAGTTTTGATCTTCATTATCCACAGGAATATCGTCAGAGTCTGGCAACTCGGTGCTAGGTGGTAGGTATTGTGGGTCGCTGGTTAAAGCAGTGTTTAGCCGTTGAGTTTCTAACATGTCGGTGAAAGCTAGAGGGCTGTCACTATTATACTTGGCGTGATACCCCACCCCATAGCGCTGTCAAGTATCTCGATTCAATTGAGCAGCGGCTCAATTGAATCGGCAAGAATAAAGAGCAGCGTATAACGAGAATAATCTGTTAAGTCTGGTCATACTGGAACTGCAAGAAATAAAAATCGCGATCGACAGCACCTAGGTAGCCATCAGAAAATTTCGGTCTGTTTAATGCCCTTCTCCCACCAGCGTAAATGCCGACCATAAGACAGGCTTGGGATATTCTTGCATAGTGGTTAACATCGCTTGGCGTAAAGCTCGGGACTTAGCTAGTTTCTTGACCCGTAAATTTCGATAGAATTCCGACATCAAGGCTTTGGTAGCATCATCGCTCACTTCCCAGAGCGATACGATCACAGAGGGCACGCCAGCTACTGCTAGAGAGCGTGACAATCCAACTACACCATCCCCCGTCAGGTCGCCTCTACCTGTATCACAAGCACTCAATACTACTAAATCTGCTTGCAGTTGCATATCAAAAATCTCACTAGCAGTCAGGAAACCATTAGTCAAAACGATCGCACCAGGAATATCTCCTTTTAGGGTGCCCAGTAAACCATGGGTGGCTAAATGGACGATCGGGGAATCTTGCAAGAATTTCACCACCTGCTGCTTGTCAGCAGCTTTACCAATCAGGGGAGCGACTTGCAATATTTCGGCAACGGTTTTAGCTTCGGCTTCTGAACCTGGTAAATTTGCTAGGGCTACTGGTTCCCCTGCTTGATTTTTATAGTCGGTGGGCATAATGGGGTTGCCGACCACTACTGGTTTACCGGAATGCTGGGAGCGTTTGGTATTGGTTAGACCTAAGACTTGAATGGAAGGGGCGATCGTTAAAGTATGTTTTTCGATTAGGTATTTTTCTTGAGCGTCTTGCAGAGCTGCAAAAGGGACTAAAAATAGTTCTCGTTGCGGCAGGATAATGACTTCAGATTCAGGGTTGGTGGGTAGGTCTTTCGCGATCGGCTCGATCAGTAATTTATACAACTGCTTTAGATCGCCGGGAGCCTCCGAGATATTATCTGGTCTGGTTTCAGCACCAATGTTTTGACGAGTGGCCACGATTAAGTCTTTGAGTTTAGTTTTGGCCGGGAGTTTGCTTTGCTTAAAAACAATTTCACCATTGGGCTTGATCACCCAAATATAAATAAGGTCATCATCAATAATGGAGTATTGAACCAGCGTGGCTTGTTTGTTTTTAGCAATTTGCTGGATTTTGCTTAGGCTGGGCGCTTGCCGAATCGCTTGGCTACTGGTCGTATTGGTAGTGATAATTTTGCTGGCTAATAGTTCGGCCAAGGCTCTGGCTCTGGCTCTCTCTGATATTTCTAGAGCTGCTTGAGGTTTGTTTTGTTGGATTAAAGCTTTTTGTAGGAGTTTGTAAGTGATAGCTACTCGATCGGCAAAAGAAACTTTATCGCTATCGCTCAGTCCTTGACCTGAGTTGTTTTTACTGCCTCTAATTGTTTCCCAAATAGCGATCGCTTCCCGTAGTGACTTTTCAGCCCGGGTTGGTTTTTTCTGAGCTAATAAAATAGCACCAATATTATTTAGAGTAGTGCCCTCTCCATCTTTATTCCCGACCGCCTTGCTAATCACGAGAGATTGTTGATGGTATTCCAGCGCCTGCGGGTATTGTCCTAGCGAATTATAAACTGCACCAATGTTATTTAGAGTACTACTCTCACCAGATTTATTCCCGATCGCCTTTCTAATAACGAGAGATTGTTGATAGTATTCCAGCGCCTGCGGATATTGTCCTAGCGAATCATAAACTAAACCAATATTATTTAGAGCACCGCCCTCTCCAGATTTATCCCCGATCACCTTACTGATAGTGAGAGATTGTTGAAAGTACTCCAGTGCCTTGGGGTATTGTCCTAGCGAATCATAAGCTAAACCAATATTATTTAGAGTTACGCCCTCGCCGGATTTATTCCCGATTGCCTTGCTAATCACGAAAGCCTGTTGAAAGTACTCCAGCGCCTTGGGGTATTGTCCTAGCGACCGGTAAACTTCACCAATATTATTTAGAGTATTACCCTCTCCAGATTTATCACCGATCACCTTACTGATAGTGAGCGATTGTTGAAAGTACTCCAGTGCCTTCGGGTATTGTCCTAGCGAATTATAAACTGCACCAATATTATTTAGAGTAGCGCCCTCGCCAGTTTTATTCCCAATCGCCTTGCTAATCGCGAGGGATTGTTGATAGTACTCCAGTGCCTTCGGGTATTGTCCTAGCGATCGGTAAACTGAACTAATATTATTTAGAGTAATGCCCTCTCCAGATTTATCCCCGATCGCCTTACTGATAGTGAGAGATTGTTGATAGTATTCCAGCGCTTTGGGGTATTGTCCTAGCGAATCATAAACTGCACCAATATTACCCAAAATAGTGCCCTCTCCAGATTTATCTCCGATCGCCTTACTAATAGCCAGGGATTGTTGATAGTACTCTAGCGCCTTCGGGTATTGTCCTAGCGATTGGTAAATTACACCAATATTACCCAAAATAGTGCCCTCTCCAGATTTATTCCCAATCGCCTTGCTAATCAAGAGAGCCTGTTGATAGTACTCTAGCGCCTTCGGGTATTGTCCTAGCGATTGGTAAACTTCACCAATATTATTTAGAGTGATGCCCTCTCCGGATTTATTCCCAATCGCCTTGCTAATCACGAGGGATTGTTCATAGGACTCCAGTGCCTTCGGGTATTGTCCTAACGATTGGTAAACTACACCAATATTACCCAAAATAGTGCCCTCTCCAGATTTATCCCCGATCTTTTTTGCTAGCGATAATCCTTGCTGAAATTTATCCAAAGCTGCTAAATATTCACTCTTTCTATATAAATTTCTTCCCTCGGCATTCAGCTCATCTACTCGTGCTTTTTGGGCAACATCCACCTGCTGGACAATCGCAGTAGCTGGTTTCTGATTTAGCGTAACTACAGATACTTGAATAAGAGTGGGAATAAGCAGAAACGATAGTTTAACTTGCGCTAAACGCAATCGGAGTTTCATAATAATTGAGATGCTGATGTGTAAAAAGCAGCAAAACTCTCTGAGTCAGACTGCAATACCCACAATACTAGCGGACTTTAGCTATCATTTATCCAGCCGTTACCATTTTGGCAATCAAATCTTTTGCTTCTAACGCGCCTCACCCATCATGGTGAATACGGCTCAATCACTCGGTTTTTCATGGGTCTTCATCACCGCCAACATGTCATATCGCATCGCTTAGGCTTTATTCCACCGTCTCATCTTTAACCTGTTTCTTACCATTGTAGTTAGGGCGCTTAAACTTACTCGGCGGCTGGAAATTCTCCACCGGAGTATTTTCTAAAGCAGCATTCATAAACCGCCGCCAGATCGGAGCAGCATAGGTACCACCCGTTACCCCGTGCCCCAAAGGACCATTATTGTCCTTCCCAATCCACACCGCCGCCGCCAGTTGCGGCACATATCCCACAAACCACACATCCCGTTCCGAAGATGTCGTACCAGTTTTACCAGCCGCCGGACGACCGATCGCCGCATTATGACCAGTACCACCACTGCCATAAATAACCGATTCCAAAGCACTGGTAGTTTGCGCCGAAGCCCACGGATCGAGGACGAGCTTGCGCCTTTCCTTGTCCGGTGAGTTATCTAACAGCACGCTCCCCTCGCTGTCCGTCACCCGAATAATACTCGTGGTCTCCGATTGCCAGCCATTGCTTGCAAACGTAGCAAAAGCACCAGCCATCTCCATTGGGGAAACTCCGATCGCCCCCAAGGGCAGCGACACTACTGGGTCCATCGGACTCTTGATGCCCAAAGTGCGGCAAGTCTGAATGACTTTATCTAAGCCGACCGTTTTCCCCATTTTGACAGCGGGAACATTGGCCGAAAACTTAATTGCCGTGCGGATGCTGATTGGTCCAGAATAGTTTTTGCCGTAGTTTTGGGGTGAGTAATAACCAGAACCATCTCGATAGCGCACAGGGGTATCATAGACCGTTGATTCGGGCGTGTATCGACCCGTGGCAAAGGCTGTATAGTAAACGATCGGCTTAAAAGAAGAACCTGGTTGGCGCTTGGCTTCGATCGCCCGGTTAAAGTTACTTTTTTTGTAATCAGTACCACCCACTAAGGCTTTGATGTAGTGGGTGCGCGGATCGACTGCTGCCAAACTGATCTGATAGTTTTGACCATAATTGCGAGCCGCACTGGCCACAATTTCTTCGGCGGCCTGTTGAAACTTATAATCCACCGTAGTTTGAATACGCATCCCGCCTTTGCGGACAGTTTCCCGGCCAAACTTTTGATTCAACTCTTCAATGACGGTATCGGTTACGTATGGTAGTTTACTGCGCTGCCAAGTTTTAATTTTGCCGATTTTAATTTTATAATTCTTGGCTACTTTTTCTTCCGCCGGCGTAATCCAGCCTAGAGTCCGCATCCGTTTCAAAACTTCAGCCTGCCGCTCCTGCGATTTTTCTAGACTCCGAAAAGGACTCCAGCGCTCTGGTGACTGAATAAGACCCGCCATCATCGCGCCTTCGGCCAGATTTAGATCTGCCGCTTTCTTGCCAAAGTAGCTTTGGGCAGCGGTTTCAGCGCCATAGTTGTTATGTCCCCAATAGACCTGATTCAGATACATTTCCAGAATCTGGTCTTTCCGAAATATTTGCTCCAGGCGAATGGAGAGTACTGACTCAGCGAGTTTACGGGTGAATTCTTTTCTCTGGGATAGAAACAAGTTCTTAATCAGCTGCATCGTGATAGTCGAACCACCTTCGGCGCTACTACCCTTGTTGATATTGGCTACCAAGGCCCGACCGACCCCACTGGCATTGATTCCATTGTGATAGTAGAAACTACTATCTTCGATCGCCAGCAAGGCTCGTTTCAAATTTGGAGAAATTTTATCGAGGGGGACGACTTCTCGATTGGCCTCGCCGTGGAGACTGGCTAACTGAGTGCCCTTCACGTCATAAATATAAGTCGTCTCGGTGGGAGCATAGCTGCGCAAGATGCGGACATCCGGGAGATTCCGAAAACTGAGTGCCAATCCCACCAAGCTACCTGCCAACACCGCACTGGTCAGCATGGTAACACCCAAGACTGTGCCGCCAGCAGTTTTAAAGACACCGCCTAAAAAGCTACCAGCGGTAGATTTTTCGGTAGTGGATCGTTTTTCATCAATGGCTCTAGAAGACACTCTGTTTTTTCTCTAAGATGGGTAGATGGGAGAGGCCGATCGCGTTAATGGTAAATTGCGATCGATTTAGTTAGAAATGTTTGTGGGAAATTAGCGGAATTCAGTGATGTTGTTTATTATACTTGTCCTGCGGAGTTTGATTGCTTCTGAGTTGGCCGAAGTTTGACCTATCCATAATTTATGAACGTTTTATGACTGTAAGCATATCTGATTCTCGTCAACCGGAGTGGTTATTACGGGGTACTAATGAAATTTTTCCCAATCAGGGCAATACACCTCAAGAAAATTTAGGTACTCAGCTCGCTCAACTCGACAGACCACTGCGGATTAAGCTCGGTATCGATCCGACGGGTAGTGATCTCCATCTTGGTCATAGTATTCCCATGCGCAAGCTCCGATCTTTCCAAGACGCTGGGCATACCGCAGTGCTGATCATTGGTGATTTCACGGCCAAAATTGGTGACCCTACTGGTAAATCGGATGTGCGTCAGCAGTTGACCGATCAGCAGGTGCGCGACAATGCGACGACTTACATTGCCCAAATGCAGCCGATCTTGGATTTTGACACGCCTGGTCGATTGGAGATACATTACAATTCCACCTGGCTATCACAGCTAGATCTAGGACAAATTGTCGATCTGCTCTCCACCATGACAGTAGGGCAGATGCTGGCTAAAGAAGGTTTTGCGCTACGCTATGACCAGGAAAATCCGATCTTTTTACATGAGTTTCTCTATCCTTTGATGCAGGGTTATGATTCTTACGCTATTCAAGCAGATGTTGAAATTGGGGGAACCGATCAAAAATTTAATCTGGCGGTGGGGCGAGATTTGCAGCGGCACTTCGGTCAAACACCGCAATTTGGCCTCTTGATGCCGATTCTGTTGGGGACAGATGGTGTGCAAAAAATGTCTAAGTCTCTCCACAACTACGTAGGACTACGCGAGGATGCGCTGACGATGTATGCCAAGCTGGAGAAAACCCCGGACAGTATGATTAAAGATTATTTTGAGCTGTTGACGGCTTGGCCGCTGGATCAAATTCCGGCTAATCCGCGGGAGGCTCAAAAGCTGCTGGCCATGATGGTGGTTAGTCAGTTTCATGGTCAAGCGGCAGCTGAGAATGCCCAGCGCGATTCGATCGCGCTTGTTGGTGGTCAAGCCACAGCGGGGGAGAGTATTCCCGAATTTTCGGTGGACACCATGACTTTCCCTATCAAGATTTTTCAGGTTTTAGCAGCAGCGGAGTTATGCTCTGGCAGTAATGATGCCAAGCGGCAAATTCAAGGTGGGGCAGTAAAACTAGACGGTGAGTCCTTGCAGGATATTGACTGGGTGCTAGAGTCGGCCAATCAGTTGCGGGGTAAGATCTTACAGGTGGGCAAGAAGCGCTTTCGGCGATTGGTTTAGCCTTGTTCTCGGTGTTTTTAACCCGAGAGATCGATCATTGACCTAAACTGAGGTTCTACCTACTGGAATTGGCAACATGAATTATTGGTACGAAAGCCTAGCAGTAGCGCAGCGCATTTTAATTGAATTGGTGCGGCAACGGCGCAGCCTTATTTTGTGGATCATGTTTCCGCTCACCCTCCTCAGTATCAATAGCTTGGTGGTCTCGGAGCAAGGGAAAATCTCGATCGGACAAGCCCTGAGTTTAATTGCCCCCTCCGCCCTGATTGGGGCAGCGCTATTTTTTAGCTGCCTCGGGGGCACAGTGGCCACCATCGTCGCTGAACGGGAACATCTGACCCTGAAACGGCTATTTTTATCCCCCTTGAGTGGTCTATCTTACTTTTTTGGCATTTTTATTGCCCACAGCTGTATTGGATTGGGTCAAGCGCTGTTGGTTTATACCATCGCCCTGCTTTGGGGGGCGAAATTTCAGGGCAACTGCCTGTTGGTGGGAGCAATTATCATCTTAAGCATTATTTCCTACGTCGGGATGGGTTTTGTCTTGAGTACCCAACTAGCCAAGCGGACGGAAGATGTCAATTCTGTGGTCGCCGCTTTTGGGATTCCCCTGCTAATCTTGGGCGGAGCATTTTTTCCGACTTCTTTCTTTCCCAAATCGCTGCTGCAGCTGGCGGAGTTTAATCCTGTCTATCATATGAATGAAGCCCTCGTTAGGGTCTGCAACAATGGTGATTCTTTGTGGGCGATTGGCAAGCATTTTAGCTTTTTGTGCGCTTTTGCCACTGCTACTTTAGTGGTAGCCTGGTTCTCTTACAACCGCATGCTTAAAAGTGAAAAAAGATTATAGTAATGTGCTTGAACATGTCAAAGTGATATCAAGGCTAACTTAGCATCGACTTTTTGAACCCCATGCTCAAAATCAGTGACCTGTGCAAAAATTACGGCACGAGACAGGTATTAAACAATCTGAATCTCCATGTCACTGCGGGCGAGGTCTATGGACTGTTGGGACCCAATGGTGCTGGTAAAACAACAACTATCAACATTCTGTGTAACTTGTTGGAATCAGATAGTGGTCAAGTTACCATTGCCGGTCAATTGCTATCCGCCGCTGCCAAACGCTACATTGGGATCGTCCCGCAGGAAAACTTGGTCTACCGCAACTTGACCTGTGCGGAGAATTTAAACTTTTTCGGCCAAATCTATGGTCTGCGGCGCAAAGAACGCCGCCAGCGGATTGAGGAGTGTTTGATAGCGGTCAATTTACTCGATCGCGCGCATTCACTGGCTGAAACGTTGAGTGGTGGAATGCAGCGCCGTTTAAATATTGCCATTTCTCTAGTGCATCATCCCAAGCTGATTATTTTAGACGAACCAACCACGGGTCTGGATGTGGAAGCTCGTTACGAAATCTGGGAACTGATTCGGACTTTGCAGCAACAGGGCATTACGATTCTCCTGACCACCCATTTACTGGAAGAAGCCGAACGACTCTGTCAACGGATTGGTATTTTGAAGCACGGGCGTATTATTGCCGAAGGAACAATTGCTCAACTGCGGGCGGCGATGCCCGCCAAAGAAATCGTGATGGTGCATACTTCTCAAGAAAAGCAAGCTATTCAAATTGCCAGCAAACATGGCTTTTGTCATCGCTCGTATGGTCACGAACTGGCGTTTTGGCTGCCAGCACATTTGGAGTTGAAAGAAATTCTTGAGCTATTTGCTGATATTGAGCTAGATTCCATCAGTCGCCAGCCAGTGCGCTTAGAGCATATTTATTTAGAACTTACTAACCAATGCCAATCTTAATTTAATCTTGAATGTTGACCAATCGAAAACCCATCTGACATTCATAGGCAGAGGGCTGACCGTCGGTAGTGCGGGGGCTAATTTGTTGCCCACAGCAAAGCCGACCTTGCCGCCAACGCGGTTGGCCTTGCCTTGTTGCCCAAAGACAACCGCCACAGATATGTGGCGGACAAATAATCTGTCGATCGGTAATTATCACTAACAAATTGAGACCTCCGGCTACTCACCGCAAGTTACATCTATATTGTAGACGGCGACCAATTATTTTTGATAAAGCTTTAATCAAATAGCCAATAGACCTTCATTAAAAGATTTCTCAGTTTCTTCAATACATCTTGATCCTCTTGTCTACCAGAAGATCTCTGGAGTTCATCACTTCCCAAAATATGACCATTCGTATAATTCGAGATGGAGTCGATCATTCTTTTTTCATACATATTTACATATTGCTCATCCTTTAAAAATACAGCTATAAAATCATTCCAACCATCATTTCTTTGATCACCAATAAATGATTCAAGCAATACTGATTGATAGTTACTATGCCTTGCCCATTTTTGCAATGCTAAACCACTATCTGGATAAAATCTCCAACAATCGACAGGATATCTATGAAATGAGCCATTGGAGGGAACATTGAGATAGAAAACACCGGTAGGCTTCAATATTCTGAGCATTTCAAGGTATAGCAGCCAAAAGAATTCAGAATGTTCAAAGCATGATGAGCAAACTAAAACATCAGCTGTATTGTCTGCAAATGGCAGGACATATGGATCGGAAATTACAACATCAACGCCTTTTCCTTCAACAAAGTCGACCCCAATATATTTATTATTTAGAGGTGCAACAGTTCTCAGAGATCCATTAACATCTTGAGATCCAATATCAATAATTACCAGATCACTTTTGTTTCTAACATATGTTTCAAAAAATTTTCGGCCAAAGGCCATGGCAGTATCATGCATCCCTAGTTTCTAGTTCCTTCTAAATATTTATTCTAATTTTAATATTAAATCAAGGCCACTGCGGAGTCGATTAAAACCCCGATCGATAGTGCAGCTCTTCTGCCAGATATTTCAAGCGCCTTAACTGATTGGCCATCTCATCTGCCGTCCAGTTACTAGCCAACCGCCGCCAGCCCCAACCGGCCAAGTTGCTGGTTTGGAGTTCCCAGCGATTTACTAATAGTGTCCCCTGTTCATGTGGCCGACATTCCCACCGATCGCGACCAGTGATTAATCCATCAAATCCCCACACGATGAGGCCGGGTTCTCTGACAACTACAATTCTGCTCAAATTGAATTGAAACAGAGACAGCTTGACCACTAGGCGACTATAGCTACCGATGCTCACACTCCAGTCACCAATTGGTTCACAGCTGCTACTCATCCACTGCCGCAACAAATTCAGCTCCGTGATGCATCGATCGACTACCACTGCACTGGTATTGATCTGGATAGATTGTTCCCAAACCTGCTTGGCCATATTCTGCTAGAGTCGCACCGCTTTTTCCACCAGATTAGACCAGGTATTGACACCCCGTTGACCAAGCTCCCGCACATTAATGGTTTGATTACAAGCCGTGGGAATATTGAGCAGCTGCACGCACAGGTCGGCTAAATCCTCGCTGCTGACCGAGCCATTCGATAGTTCTTGCAAAGAAAAATCTAAATTTTGGCCACCGGGGCGATCGACGACCGCACCCATTTGTAAAGTGGTGTAAGGCTTAAAGCTACCAGCCAGCGGCTGGGTGATGTTGCCAATGGTGGTGGTCAGCGGGGCCACGACAATTAACTGGGGTAAAGTGCGATCGCCATAGGCTCCCATCGAGAATAGTTCCAAGGCAAAATCACCAGCCCGAAAGTTAGGATTAAGGTTGCCATCGTACTCAAATTTACTGAGCATAATTTGGAGAGAGGCGATCGAACTGGGATCGATCGGTGGAGAATTGGGCACGGTTTTAGCCCGCATCACGGGCACCAGATTGCGGAAGGGAATGCGCAGATTGGTGATATTGCCCATGCTGCTGTTGGTATCAAAAGAATAGGCATAGCCCAAGCCGTCCCATTGTGCGCCCGGGCGTAAAAATAGTTTGTAGCGTTTACCATCACCACGCACCCGCAAGGAAATCCCTTGATAGTTGCTTAAATCTATGGCTGGCTCAAAGTTGCGGGTGCGGATCGAGGCGAAACCACCAGAGTTTTCGGTAGAGATATTACCTGTGAAGAGCGCACAGTTGGATGACATTTTTAGACTGCTGGCGCTCACGCCACCCATCACCACATCATCGATCGCCCCCCAAGCAGCGATGGGTTCTGGTCGCACATCAGTAAAGTCAAAGAGTTCTAAATCGCTGCTGGTAGGTAAATATTGATTGGTGAACTGAATTAAGGCATCCAATTCTTTTTGCTGAACTGTTTCTGGGCAATAAATTACAGCTCGTACTCGCTGCCAGATCGTGACCGGTAAGATAGTCAGGTTCCCGCTGACAATTTCTACGCCCTGGGGAAAAAGCTGCTGCGCTTGCTGGGTCTCAGCATCACTCACTACCAGCCGAGGCTGGTAGCCCTTTTGCCAAAGTTGCTTAATTATCCGTTGGCTGAGGTGATCAACACCGCCAATTACCAAAACTACTTGCTTCATAAAACTATGGTAAGTGGCTACGTCTCGCCCCTGGAGCTGGCGAATTTGTTTGAGCAACGGCACGGCCTCAAAGTAGACCAGGGTTTGCCAAAGGCTATGAAAATTCCATTTAGCCATAATTATTCAGTGGGGATAATGGCGCATGATCCTTAATCTACCGCAAATTGCCCAAAAAATAAGGAGAGTGATGAACTCTCCCGGGGGCTGTCGCCCTGCTTACTGGATTGGCCTTGGTCTTTGAGGCGCTTTCTCAGCATTTGCATTTGTTTTTTGACTTGTCGCTGGCGGGCAGATCCACCTTTTCCTTTGTCATTGCGACCTTCTTTGCGCGGTGACTCCCAACGCTTGAGCATCCTGGCCATAGTGTTTTATTAATGAACTAATTCTAGAATAACAAATTTGCTAAAAAAGACAAGATCGCATGGTAGCCAGTGATGGTGTGGATCTTGCTAATTGTCTTTTTAGTTACTGCCTATTCATCGAGGTTTATGACCGATCGATATTTTGACGAGAGTCCCGCCTAGCCCCGCTATCAGTCCACCAGTAATAATCGCCAGGATGATCGATTTCACCTTGGTAGGAATAACTAAACTAGCCGTATCAATCGTTGCCCAAACCATTGATAGCAATAATATCGATCCGATCGCCATACAACTGAGTCCGATCAGCAGCGATTGACCCCTTTCTGATTCTGCCCATCTCACTAAATCGGTATGAGCGCTCTGCCAATTCATCAGTAATGGAAACAACTGCCACACCCCCAGTCCAATTGCGCCCATCCCCAAAAGGGCCATATTTCTGGCCGCTGAACGGGGGAAATCTAAGGCCATAAATACTGCGGGCGACTCAAAAACACTAACTCCAGCCAAAAGAATACCGATAGATAATGCAACAATACCAACAATAAGGCGATGATGTTTTTGCACAGCAACCACTGATTTATATTAATTGACATCGATTTTAACGTGAGTCATGACACCCAGCATCTATCTTTAGTCATTACTCACGACAAAGTAATACAGCTCCATCGATTTATCACCAGCCACCGCAAGAAACTATCTGCTCTGATTAATCCTTGAAAAGCTATGATAGTAAAGATATTTTGTGAACCCAGCATCGATCGTGGATAGCTCAAAACCCTCTGTTTGCTTTACCCTTGGTACCAGACCCGAAGCGATTAAGCTCGCCCCGGTTATCAAAGCTTTTCAACAATCGCCCAACTTGCAGACCCTAGTAGTATTAACTGGCCAGCATCGCGAAATGGTACAGCAGGTGATGGGTATCTTTGGCCTGACAGCCGATCGCGATTTGGATATTATGCAGCAGGGACAAACCCTCACCGACATTACCCAGCGCAGCTTACAGGGTTTAGAAAAATTATTTAAAGAGATTCAACCCCAACTTGTGATTGTCCAAGGTGATACTACTACCGCTTTTGCGGCTGCTTTAGCTGCTTTTTATCAGCAAATCCCGATCGGACATGTCGAAGCGGGTCTGCGTACCGACAACCTGTTTGATCCTTACCCAGAAGAAGCTAATCGGCGGCTGATTTCACAAATTGCTCAACTGCACTTTGCCCCAACGGATTTATCGGTAACTAATCTTCAGAAATCGGCAGTAACCGGCCAGGTGCATCTCACCGGTAATACAGTCATTGATGCCCTGTTGACGGTCGCAGCCCAGCAGCCAGCTTGCCCAATTCCGGGCTTAGATTGGTCAAAATATCGCACTATTCTCGCCACCGTGCATCGCCGCGAAAACTGGGGCGCACCGCTTCAGCATATTGCCCAGGGCTTTTTGCAAATCCTAGAACAGTTCCCCGATACCGCCTTACTCTTGCCACTGCATCGAAATCCCACCGTCCGCGAGCCCCTGCAAAAATTATTGGGCGATCATCCTCGCATTTTTTTGACAGAGCCATTAGACTATCCGCAACTGGTCGGAGCCATCCAACGCTGTTACCTGGTACTCTCCGATTCTGGCGGTTTACAAGAAGAAGCACCAAGCCTGGGCAAGCCAGTATTGGTGCTGAGAGAAACCACGGAAAGACCGGAAGCAATCAGCGGCGGTACTGCCCGGTTAGTCGGGACAGACAGTCATAAAATATCAGCGACAGCAGCAGAATTACTACAGAACCCAGCCACTTATCAGCAAATGGCCAATGCCATTAATCCTTTTGGTGATGGCCAAGCTTCCCAAAGAATTTTGGCGATCGTCAAGAACTATTTGCCATAGTCTCATTAATTAATCAATCGCAATAGCAGTCGGCGCACCAGCCGTCGGTGGAAAATTATTCTCCACATGGGGCTTGCGATATTCGGCATACAGTCGATCGCGCCAAGCAAAAAATGTCTCATAGGCGGGGTTGTCCGCAAAGCCCGGAATCCCTTTGCCTTTTAGATTGCTAGGAATATTGAGATAGGGTCCATCTGGAATTTTAATCACCAGACTGAGCGCTGCTACCGTTAAATCGGCCAGAGTTGGCTTATCGCCTAGCAAATAAGGATGTTGCTGCAAGAGCAAACAAATTGATTCCAAATTCCGATGCAAAGAATCTTGGACTTCTTGGAGTGTCGTTGAACCCAAGCCGACACCAAAACCCACGGCATCGATCAGCTCATTGGGAATCCCATTAACCAAATTCCGCAGCAATCCAGGCGCATTACTGGGCAATATCGAAGAGCGTAGACTGTTATTTTTCAATGCTCCAAATAGCAACTTGCGGCTCTTGGTACCGATTGACTCATCAGCCCACTCTTCTAAGATCAAACACAAAGCCTTCGATTGCGGATTAGTAGGAATTAAATGTCGCTGGGGATAGGTTTTTTCTAGGTACATGGCGATCGCTGTCGAATCGGCCACCACAGTGTTACCATCTTTCAGAACTGGCAGTTGTCTTTGGCCAGATAGTCGCAAGATTTCCAGTTGGCCAACGCCGGGTACCACTTCAATTTTCTTGTACTCTAAGCCTTTGTAATCTAGGATTAAGCGCACTTTTTCAGAAAACTGCGAGAGTTCAAATTGGTATAGTTCGATCATTTTGTTGATGTTGGGTAAATTGGGCAGACTAGCAATCTTCGACTATTATAAATCCTCCCTCCAAAGAGAATTAGCCGAACAACTTGATCTCTAATAAAATCCCCTGCCAGCCTTACAGCTCACAGAGGAAAAACTAAGTCAAAATTTCTTGCTTATTTAGTAGGCATGACCGCAGTCGGCTTGCTAGCTCTGTTGGCAATTTGGCCTTGCAGAGCTTCTAAAGCTTTGGCATATTGGGGATCTTGCTTAGTCGCCAAGCGCTTCCGGTCTTTGTTTAAAGCTTGAATATCTTTCTTGGTTAGAGGAATATTGACATCGGGGCGGATGCCGAGCTTATTAATGTCTTTACCACTAGGTGTGTAGTAGTGTGCGATCGTGACCGCCAAACCAGAACCATCGCGGAGGGGGCGGACAGCCTGCACTAGACCTTTCCCAAAGGTTTTTTCACCGACGAGCTGGGCACGCTTATTGTCTTGCAGCGCTCCCGATAGAATCTCACTGGCACTTGCCGAACCACCATTGACCAACACTACCAGGGGCTTATTAGTCAAGGCGGTGCCATCAGCGATCTGCTTACAATCGGCCGTCCGACCATCACAACCACCACTGCGATTCTTGGTAGAGACGATCGTGCCATCGTTCATCCACATTTTGGCAATATCAATGGCGCCATACAACAATCCACCAGGATTCGAGCGTAAATCTAAGACATAGCCATTGACATTCTTAGCTTCCATTTTTTTAATGGCGGCACTCATTTCATTTGGGGCATTAGCACTAAATTGATTCAACCGAATATAACCAACGCCACCTAAATCGTTAGGCCGATACTCTGCTTTTACCGGATGGATATCAATTGTCTGACGAATCAGCTTGTGCTGGATAGTTTGATCACCTTGCCGGATTGTTAAGACCACTGATGTCCCTTCTTTCCCCCGAATTAACGAAACGGCTTTGTTAACATCCATCCCTCTGGTGCTTTTACCATCAATTCTGATGATGACATCTTTAGACATAATTCCGGCCTTAGATGCCGGGGTGTCATCGATCGGTGAGACTACCACCAACTGCTTAGTCTGGGGATCTTGGGCAAGCTGAATGCCCACGCCTACCAATTTACCGGAGGTATCTAACCGCATATCCTCAAATTCTTTTTTGTCCATAAACCGAGTGTATGGATCGCCTAAGTTCTTGAGCATGGCGCGAATGCCCTTGTAGGCTTCGGTATCATTTTTATAATTAGCTTTCACTACATACTTTTTTCGGATCGCATTCCAATCTTTCTTATTGAAAGTACCATCAACATAGCTGAAGTTTACGATTTGCCAAACTTCCTCCACTACTTCTTTCGGGTTTGCTTTCAGTAAGGCTACGCTCTTAGACAAATGGCCACCACCGACTGCCACTGCTGTAGCAGCTAGCAGTAGGGTTGTCGCACCGATGGCTAGGTTACGCTTATTGATTGTCATCATGCTTTTTTATTACCCAAATTATGTTGGTCACAGCAGCTTTAGCCCACATTAACACACTCAAATTGCCCACTGGCTGTTTGGGCAGATTACTAAGTCTAACTACCATTATGACCAAGTTTTTTCGTAAAAGTGCCATTCAATATCACAATTGTTAAATGGCGGCACAACCAATGCATTAGTTATTGGCAATGCGGGGTTTGGCGATCGCCGTGGGGGGCACATTTTGAGCCGCAATCTGACTTTGCAGCGTTACCAATGCTTGGGCGTATTGGGGATCAGCCTTGGTCGCCACCCGCTGGCGATTCTTAATTAGGGCTTGAAGATCTTGTTTACTCAGGGCAATATTCACATCTGGTTCAATCCCCAGCTTGTGGATATCTTTGCCGTTAGGCGTAAAATATTTGGCCGTGGTGACCGCTAATCCAGAACCATCATGGAGAGGCCGCACCGACTGCACTAAGCCTTTGCCAAAAGTTTTACTACCAATGAGCCGTGCTCGTTTATTGTCTTGCAGCGCTCCAGCTAAGATCTCACTAGAGCTGGCCGAACCACCATCCACTAAAACCACTAAGGGTTTAGTAGTAAGGGCGGTGTGATCGGCAATTTGTTTGCAATCGGTAGTCCGGCCATCACAGCCACCATCACGATTGCGGGTGGAAACGATCGTGCCTTCATTGATCCACATCTTGGCAATATCGATCGCCCCATATAGCAATCCACCGGGGTTCGATCGCAGATCCAGCACATAGCCACTAACTTTTTTGGCTTCCATCTGTTTAATCGCCGTGCGCATCTCCTCGGGAGCATTGGCACTAAATTGATTGAGCCGAATATAGCCCACGCCACCCAATTCCTGAGCACGATACTCGGCTTTGACCCGGTGCAACTCAATTTCTTGACGTAGTAGTTTATGCTCCACAATTTGGTCGCCATGCTGCACCGTCAATACTACCGCAGTGCCAGCAGCGCCGCGCATGAGCTGGACAGCCTGATTCAAGTCCAAACCTTTGGTACTTTTACCATCAATTTTAATGATCACATCTTTAGAAACAATCCCAGCCTTGGCCGCTGGGGTATCATCGATCGGGGCTACTACGACTAGTTGTTTGGTCTTTTCATCTTGGGTGAGCTGGAGACCCACTCCTAACAGCTTGCCAGAGTTATCGGACTGCATCGATTCAAAATCTTTTTTGTCCATAAACCGGGTGTACGGATCATCCAGCTCCTGGATCATTTTACGCACGCTTTGATAAGCTTCAGCCTCGGTTTTATAATTGGCATTAACCACATACTTTTTGCGGATGGCGTTCCAATCCTTCTTGTTGAAGGTGCCATCGACGTAGCTAAAATTAACAATTTGCCAAACCTCTTCCACCACTTCTTTGGGATTGGTAGCCAACAGCGTCATACCCTTGGGCAAATGGCTACCGCCGACAGTCACCATCGCAGCAGCCAACAATCCGATGGTTGCGCCAATGGCTAAATTACGATTTTTGGTCGTCATCATGCTTTATTGTATTACCCAAATCTATTGGTTAAAAGACCTGCGCCCAATCTAACACAGCCAAATTGGGCGGCCGTTCACTACTCCACTCCTAATTGTAACCAGACATCCGCCAAATAGCGTAGTGACAAAATAATTACATAAAGCGGCGGGGTATGATTGGCGTTTTCATTGCCAAATATGATGGTGTAATTGCCACTAATAATCTTAAGGACTAGTGATCGGTGCATCATGAGAGAGCAAGCAGTGATAAATTATCATCTTCATAAAATAACTTAACCGTATTGAAATCCCGGCGCAGCAAATTTTCAACTTGATTAATGTCGAACAATTTCCGAGACGAAGCCAAATCACTTTCGGTGGATTTCCAAAGACTAAGCTCAGCTCGACTTTATCCATTTTCCGAAACCCCTAATGGGTAAAAGTTATGGGCTATCAGATTTTCTCAAGACTTTTCTTGATATCAGTGTCAACGATAGATATCTGAAAAGTTTGAGAGTATGTCTACAATCCAGCCAACACTGACGATGCCCCCGGATTCAAAATGGATAAAGTCGAGCTAAGCTAACCCAAAGAATAGACGAAGAAAAGAACGCATAGAAACTGGCTATATCTCTAAAACAAACCCAAAGTGACAGTAGCAGAAATGAGTTCTGGTACTGCTGTTGCTACCCAATTTCCTTCAGCTTTCCGACCACTATTTAGTAACAATCGCAAACTATAACTATGCGGATAACCTGAAACTTGCAACCACAGTAGATCGCTTTCCGCTTCACAGTCAATCTTCTCTTCTACCATTAGCTCATCGGTCATTTGAGCCATCATATGAGATAGCTGCTGCACTAAACGACAGAAATCAGCTAACTCTAGAGCCGTTAGTTCTAACGCCCAATCGTCGCTACCCACTAAGCCAGGATAATCGGAAACAGCCGATCGCCAGCCTAAACGCCAACCCACTCCAGACCTTAAAAATTTTTCCATGAAATGTCTGAGGGTGGGCACTACCTACCCTACAGAGAATACTTAATCGCCCAAAATTTCTGGCTGAGTCAACTCATCAGCCATTTCAATGATGGCGCGCATCACCGGCTTCAGCATTGGATCATCCACATTTTCTGTTTCATAGCGGTGGCGCTTCTTAGCTCGACTAGCCACTTGTACAGTGATCCGATAACGGTTAGAAGCAGCTTTAATTAGCTCTTCAGCACGCAGAGATACCAGGTTAGAGTCGAACTGCGGGCGTTTGGACAGCATGAGCGCATTATAAAATAGGGATATCCTCCATCTTAACAGGCCGCAGGCAGAAGATCCTAAACTGGAAAGCCGAAAAACCTAATAACTACTGGGTAACGGACATAAGTGGACTATTACTTACTGATGGAGTAGGTGATTCTGTCGTTGCTGGCGATGATGGACTGTTTTCGGGGGATGGTGGGGCACCGAGGGGCGCTCCCAGCGGGACGCCAAAAGGGGTCGGGGAAGCGGAAGAACTCGCTGGATCTCCCATAGATTCGCTAGCGGTAGGTGAAACTGCTGGGTCAGAATCTAAAGAAGGGGTATCAAGATCGCTGCCTGAGGGCGATGGCGACGGACTGGATGGCTTGATTGTAGGACTGGCTGGACTAGAGTTTTGAGGTTCTGGAGTAGTCGCTGGTGGTGGACTAGATGGGATGACCACATTACAGCCGCCGATTTGGTCATTGAATACCCAGCCTTTTCTCCCATCACGCTGCTCAATTTGGACAAACTCGGCCTGGCTCGATACAAATAACAGCTTTTCTCCCTGGGTGAGCTTAGCCTGCACCGCCGCAGTCCGATCGGGTACATCTCTTACTTTCGTCACAAATCCGGAAGTCTTACTGGGGGCGGCAATTCGGCACCGATCGGTCGTCACCAATGTATCAAACTGATCGGCCACGAGCTGCGGCAGGATTAAAAAGTAGCCCAAACCAGCACCACCACTGAGGAGCATGGCGGCCACCAAAAATTTATTGACCGGACGCTGTCTGCGCGGTTCGTCCGGGCGAGAGGCTCTCACCGGAAACTGCACTGTGGCTGATGGCTTAAAGTTAAAGATCTCTGGTGAGACCACCTGTGTTGCCGCCGTTGGCGGACTGAAACTCTCGGGAGTGGAGATCGGCGGCTGATTAGTTGTGCCGGAGTTTAACTCTTGGAGGGCTTGCAACGCTTCATGAGCCGTGGCATAGCGATCTTTAAAGTGGTAGCTAGTAATTTTCGTCAGAAAGGCCACCAGCGACGGGCTGATATTGACGAGATGCCGCCATTGCAACTCGCCAGTGGCCTCATCTTCTGATATTTCGGTAGGAGATTGGCCAGTCAGTGCCTGAATACAAATAATACCCAAAGCATAGAGATCGCTACTGGGGCGGGGCGTTCCACCAGCTTGTTCTAATGGCATATAACCAGGTGTCCCGATCGCGATCGTTCTAGTAACTTCTCCTTGATTGGGATACTGCTGAATCCGGACTTGCTTGATCGCCCCAAAATCAATCAACACTAGTTTGCCATCGGTAGCCCGCCGCATAATGTTATCGGGCTTGATGTCACGATGAATTACCCCTTGGCCATGCACGAATTCTAAAATAGTCAGAACTTCTCGTAGTAGTCTTTGCACCCCAGACTCTGACCATTTTTGGCTGACACCCAATTCATGAGACAGCGTATGGCCAATAATATATTCCTGCACCAAATAAAATTCCTGCTTTTCTTCAAAAAAAGCTAGCAGGCGGGGGATTTGTTCGTAGCTGCCCAGTCGTTGGAGGGTTTCAGCTTCTTTCTGAAAGAGCTTGCGGGCAATTTCTAACACCTCGGGACTAGTGCTAGCCGGTTTGAGGTGCTTGAGTACGCACTTTGGTTGACCGGGTAAATGGAGATCTGCCGTGATGTAGGTCTGGCCAAATCCACCTGCCCCCAATACTTGTAATACCTGATAACGTCCGGCTAGTAACTGGCCAATCATAATAAATCTTCACAGCGATTATTTCAACTTTACCACTCTCGATCGGGTGGTAATTGCCGATGCTTTAAATTTAGAATAGAGGGTAAGTTCGATGCGGCTACTTCCGATGACTAATCATTCATCCCCTCACCAGCTATCGCTAGTCAACCATTATGATCGGTTGCAACTGCATCCCTCGGCCTCAGCGATCGAGATTCGGCGTGCCTATCGGAGACTAAGCAAAACCTATCACCCCGATACCACCACTTTACCGATAGTTGCCGCTCAAGTGGAATTTCGAGAGTTGAATCAAGCTTATGCTACCTTGACTAATCCCACCCGGCGGTTGCTATACGACCAAGAAATTGGCTATTCGCGCGTGCGGGTGATGCATGCTCCTGTCGCTCACGACTCTCCATATCAGTCTAACTCAGCGTATTTAGACCCGATTGATCGACCACTCTCTGCTGGCGAAATATTTGTCCTTTTGCTACTGAGCGGCACATTTTTAATTTGTATTGGCCTAGTATTACTAGTAGCGATCAGTCGGGGCGAATTGGTTTATTAATATGGTGAAAGTCATGATCAAAAAAATTCTCAGCCTGTTATTCGTCTGCTTAATAGCTTGGATGTCTTTACCAAACATTGGTAGCTGGATCGACACATCAGCACTGGCCGCAACTATTGCCCCCGATCAATACATCACCATCAAGGGCAAAGTAAAGTTTATCGATGTGGAAGGGGGCTGCTATCAGCTAATTACCACGGATAATACTCACTATGAATTACAGGGCGAATTCCCCAAACAAGATGGCTTCATCGTGAAGGTGCAGGGTACCATCGCTACGGACTTGGTAACGACTTGCCAAGTAGGGAAGCCTTTCCAAGTAAGAACCTTTCAGGTACTAAAAAATCGCTAGTCCTATGGCCAAAATTGATAGTGCGGCCATTAAGGCTCAAGCCCAAGCCCTGGGCTTTCATTTAGTCGGGGTGGCCGCGATCGATAGTCCAGCCATTGCCGCCACTGCTCAGCGATTAGATGAATGGCTCCAATTAGGCTATCAGGCTGAAATGAACTGGATGACCAATCCGCACCGCCGTGACCCCCGCCTAGTTTTGCCGACCGTGCGATCGATCATCGCCGTGGCACTTAATTATTATCAACCCGATCCTCGGCCTAGCGGCGATGCCTATGCCAAAATATCCCGCTATGCCTGGGGCAAAGACTACCACAAGGTTTTGGAAAAAAAACTGAAACTGTTGACGCAGTGGCTGCAAACAGCGGCACCCACGTCTAGTTTGAAGTTCTACACCGATACTGGTCCGATCGGTGATAAAGTTTGGGCCGAAGCCGCTGGTCTGGGCTGGATTGGCAAAAATGGGAACTTAATCACCCGCGAGTACGGCTCGTGGGTGTTTTTGGGTGAGATCTTAACTGATCTAGAACTCACTGCGGATCAACCACACCATCAACACTGTGGCACTTGTACCCGTTGTCTGACGGCTTGCCCGACCCAGGCCATTGTCGCGCCCTTCGTGGTGGATGCCAATCGTTGCATTGCTTATCATACGATCGAGAACCGTGCTGAGCGGTTGCCCCCAGATATCGCTGACAAACTATCGGGTTGGGTAGCGGGTTGTGACATCTGCCAAGATGTATGTCCCTGGAATCAGCGCTTTGCTAAACCTACCGATGTGACTGATTTCACACCTGATCCGGCGCGTATTAATGTAACATTGTCAGACTTGGCTCACCTCAACGATGCCAACTGGCAACAGCGCTTTGCTGGGTCAGCTCTGAAACGGATTAAACCACCCATGTTGCGACGTAACGCCCAAGCTAATTTGGATAGTCTGGCTCATGACTAAAACCATTATTTTTGATTTTGATGGCACCTTGGCCGATACATTGGGAATCTTAATCGAAATCACTAATGAGTTAGCACCAGAGTTTGGTTATCGACCAGTGGATGAACAGCAAGTTGCCCAGCTACAAGGACTTAGCTCCCGCGAAATAGTGAAAGTGGCCGGAATTTCCCGGTGGCAGATTCCTTTTTTGCTGCGTCGCTTTAAGCTATCTTTTCGGCAGAAGACCGATGAGGTGCAGCTTTTTCCGGATGTAACCCAGATGCTTAAGACCCTCCGGTATGCCGGCTACAAAATTGGTATTATTAGCTCTAATTCTGTTGAGAATATTTATACAGTGCTGTGTCGGCATCAAGTCGATCATCTATTTAGCTTTGTCCATTCTTGCTCGATTTTTGGGAAAAGTCGGGCGATTAGCTCGGCCTTGCGGGCGCATCATGTCCAATCGGGTGAGGCCATCTATGTCGGTGACGAAATTCGGGATATCGATGCCGCGCGGCGGAGTAGAATCCCGGTGATTGCCGTGACTTGGGGTTTTAATGGGATAGATATTTTAACCCAGTATCAGCCAGATCATTTGGCTCATAAACCCCAAGAAATTATTCAACTGCTCGTGCCAGAAGAAATTAAAAATGTCGATTGATCCTAGTCTGCGGATTCCGATCGCGATTAGTGTGGGTGCGATCGCCGGAGCCTTGGGCCGCCACTATTTGGCATTAATGATTAGTAGCTGGTGGGGGACGAGCTTTCCCTGGGGGATTTTG
Source organism: uncultured bacterium (assembly GCA_964247125.1). Lineage (GTDB taxonomy): Bacteria > Cyanobacteriota > Cyanobacteriia > Cyanobacteriales > Chamaesiphonaceae > JAAFHZ01. The sequence continues at coordinate 32,071 of CAXTSZ010000007.1, read as the reverse complement.
GTCGTCAATATCACGGGGTGCTGGCTGATGGGATTACTCTATGGTTTGATGACGCTGCGGGTGATCCTGATACCGACAGAATTATATATAATGCTGACAACGGGCTTCTTGGGAGCCTACACGACTTTTTCGACTTATGGATTGGGGGTCGTGCAGCTGTTGGCAGAAAAGTGGATTCTCGGCATGTCTTATGCCATCGGCAGCGTCGTGTTAGGCGTGGCGAGTGTGCGCTTAGGCATTATAATGGCTCATTGGTTTGGAAACTAACAAAAATTATAGGGTTATGCCGCAATCTCCCCAACCGTTGGAATATGCTGAGTACGTCGCCGCCATTGGCGTAGCCATCGGATCGATCGCTGCCATTGTTACTAGTAATTGGCTAATTGCTGTAGTGCCATTGGCTTTATCTCTATGTTTAAGTGTTTTGAATCGATACCAAAGTGACCAAAGCTATCGACGGCGCTTTGTGAGGATGAACCATGACTTACAAATACAGTACGAACAACTACAACAAGAAATTGTGCAAAGTCGGAGTTTTTCTACTGCTTTGGTTAAGCAAACTCTGGCTACTCAAAAAGCTGAGTTGCCAGCGGCCAATGGTGAGCCAATTAATCTACAGGTATTAGAAAAACAGGTGGTCGATCAACAGCGCCTGATGACCTCTTTTCAAAGCCATATTGTGGGTGTCGAAGGCACTATTAATAATTTTGTAGAAGCTCTGGATGGGGCCGCTATTCCGGCGCGAGTAGAGTATTTGGAACAGGCCATTGTCAAGCTTTCTGAGAAAGCGGGCATCAATCCTGGTGATATCTTAAACCTAGTCCCTAGCAATATTAGCTCGGCCGCAGTAGGGGTGGCGGCCAATATGGACATGTTTAGTCTGGATGATCTAGGTCTAGATGATCCAGATCCATCGATTAGTTTCGGGTTTGATTTTGATCAGCCCGAATCCACTAGGCTTCAGGGTCTAGACTCTGGCTTCTTCAGTAAAACTTCTGGTGATGAACTCAGTATTGATAAAATTGCTGCCGATCTGATCTCTGGCGATCTATTAGGCTCCGACCCGATTTCCGGCGACTTGGCTTCTGGCGATTTAGGTAGTGGCAACGATCTCGGGCAACGCCAATCGTGGGAATTGAAAACCACCCTGAAGGCGCATACCGACTGGGTACGCTGTCTGAGTTTTACCCCGGATACCCATACCCTGATTAGTGGTAGCTTTGATCAATCAATTAAGTTTTGGAACCTGGATAGTCACCAACTCATTCATGATTTACAGGATCATCACAAGGGGGTTTTTGCCTTAGCTGTCAGTGCCGATGGTTGCACTTTGGCTAGTGGCAGTTGGGACGAGACGATTAAACTATGGAATATTCAAACTGGCCAACTTATTAAGAATTTAGAAGGCCATAGTGCTTCGGTGCGATCGCTAGCAATGAGTCCCGATAATCAACTGCTGATTAGTGGCAGTTTCGATAATAGTATTCGGGTGTGGCAACTAGGCTCTGGCGATCTCTTGACTACTATGTCTCAAAGCGAGCCGATTGCCGCGATCGCCCTGAATCATACTGGTCAAGTTTTGGCTAGTACTGGTGATGATGGCTTAGTCCGACTGTGGTCAGTAAGTACAGGGCAAATCATTGCCCAGCTCACGGGCAATAGTAACTGTATTTGTTCCTTGGCTATCAGCCCGGCCTCGGATGCGGTGGTGGCTGGCACTGTAAGTGGTTCAATTGTGGTGTGGGCAGTCAACTCTCAGGATATTAAAACTAGCAATCCCATTCAAAAGTTCAAGGCGCATTCTGGCCAAATTAATGCTTGTGTTTTCCACCCCGATGGCCAGTCATTGGTAACGGGTAGTGTGGATGGTAAGGCGCGGATTTGGGCAAAGGAAACTGGTAAGGTTTTCCGAGAAAAGCCCCGCAAGACACTGCGTGGTGAGCCGGGTCGTTCTGTGATGTCTACGGCTATTAGTGCGGATGGTAGGTCGATCGCGATTGGCGGAGCCGATGGCAGTATTGAGCTATGGTGTAGCGCGCTGATGGCGAATTGATATTATTGATGTATTTCAGTTAGTTGAATTTGGCCAAAATATGTCAGGACATAGTAAGTGGGCAACCATCAAGCGGCAAAAGGCACGCACCGATGCGGTGCGTGGTAAGACCTTTGCCCAGTTATCGCGGGCGATTATTGTGGCGGCGCGCAGTGGTGCCGATCCGGCGGGTAACTTTCAACTACGAACGGCGATCGATAAAGCCAAAGCCGCCAGTATCCCCAATGACAATATTGATCGAGCGATCGCCAAGGGTGCGGGTAATCTGGCGGGGGAAGCCGATCGCCTAGAAGAGTTGCGCTACGAGGGCTATGGCCCCGGTGGCGTGGCGCTGATTATGGAAGCACTAACTGATAACCGCAATCGCACGGCGGCTGACCTGCGCGCCGCTCTGAGTAAGCGCGGTGGCAATTTAGGTGAAACTGGCTGCGTGAGCTGGATGTTTGCCCAGAAAGGCGTGTGTATTATCAATGGTCAGGTCGATGAAGACTTGCTGCTAGTCGCCGCCCTCGCCGGAGGTGCGGATGTCTACGAAATACTGGATGATGCCGAGCAACCTGGTGCGGAAGTCTTTACCGCAACAGCGAACCTCGAACAACTCAGCCAGACTCTCCAAGCTCAGGGTTTTCCGGTGGCAGAATCAGAATGGCGCTGGATTCCGGGCAACACGGTAGAAATCACCGATCCAGAACAAAGTAAGCAGTTACTAAAGTTACTAGAAACTTTAGAAGCGCTCGATGATATTCAAAATGTCACTGCTAACTTTGAGATGTCAGCGGAGCTGCTGGAGCTGTCGCTGGCCTAAGCTGGTAGTGGTTACAGTTAGCACAGGGGCCAGTCGGTACCACCGCACAGCGCAACAATTCTGACTGGGCATTGTATAGACAAGTGGCATCACCAACCACCCATTTACCAGCAATCATGGTGCGCTCGGTGGGGCGATCGGCTAACTGTACATACAAACCAATTCCCTCTAATCGATACCGACCAGTCTTGTATTGGTAGCGATGCCGCCGCTCTAATACGGCATAGGTAATGCCTTCATGATCTAGGTAGTCACCGGGGTGCGGAACCCAATCGAGGATCAGCTTATCCACAGTGATATTGGAATCGGTCAAAACGATGGCGGTGGGGAGATGATGTGGTTTCATGAAAATTATCGCCAGTCTGAAGCTTTAAATTCTATAGTAAGGCCAGATCTTGAAGACAACGACGGGTTAACTCCAGCCGCGCTGCGCGATCTTTCTGGCTACGGATGTCGATATTAGTCGCGAAAAAGTAAACATTTTCGTTCTGCTCTAGGTACCCCACATACCAGCCAATTTGCGGTTTTACCTTCCCGTCTCCCGCTAAACCTGTTTTTCCCCGGATGGTGAAGTCTAGAGTTTGCCCATTGATCATCATGTTTTTGACGATCGCGATCGAACGCTGCGAGAAAGGTAAATCATTTTGGTAGAGACGGCGCAGAAACTGAATTTGCTGCTGTGGTGTAATGCGTAGTTTCCCGGCCAGCCAAAATTTATCAATATCTTCTTTGCCACCAATGTTTTGGTTGCCATACCCCACTTTGGTGACCCATTGTTGCATGTGGGCGTGGCCAACCCGGCGCGCTAGGACTTGATAAAACCATACGGCGGAAAGCTTCAGGGCTTTTTTCATACTCAGATCTTGATTCCATTCTGGCACCTCCCTCGTGATGCCATCCCAAGTGAGGATAGCATTTTCATCAGCAATGACTTTGGTTTCTAAGGCGATGAGGGAGTTGAGAATCTTAAAGGTGGAAGCTGGCAAAAAGGCCGTGGCATTGCGCTGCGGATTGTGTTGGTAAGTTCGATTTTGCTGGGCATCGTAAATCAAGATCGATCCGGTCACGCCTAGTTCGCGAAAGTGTCGCTGGAAATCAACACTTTGCAAGGCATTACGCCGAGGCGGTGCCGTTGTCTTCGGCATTGCTACCGCTAACGGTAATGAATGAAATAGCAGGCCAGCGGTACAGCCCAGGGCAACGATCGTTTTGGATAGATGGTGTTGAGGCATAGAATTATCGCTGATCTTAAAGTTTAGATTTTATCCTAATATCTAGATGAGCCGCTGGTACTGTTGATTTGTGCCAGAAATCGCTAGAATGGCATTACCGATTTGTACCAAGCTGGATAGAGAGCGACCATGAGCCACGGGACATTGTTTGATAAAGTTTGGGATTTGCATAGCGTCGGCATCTTGCGCTCTGGTCAGACCCAGCTATTTATCGGCCTCCACCTCATTCATGAAGTCACTAGTCCTCAAGCCTTTGGCATGTTGAAAGAATTAGGTCTAAAAGTGCTTTATCCCGATCGCACTGTCGCCACTGTTGATCATATTGTCCCCACCGATAATCAGTCCCGTCCTTTTGCGGATAGTCTTGCCGAAGAAATGATGCAGTGCCTGGAGCAGAACACCACCGAGCAAGGCATTCTCTTTTACAACGTCGGTTCTGGAAAACAGGGCATTGTTCATGTAATTGCGCCCGAGCTGGGTTTAACTCAACCGGGAATGACGATCGCTTGTGGTGATAGTCACACTTCTACCCACGGGGCTTTTGGGGCGATCGCTTTTGGGATTGGTACTAGTCAGGTGCGGGACGTATTTGCTGCGCAATCTTTGGCGATGGAAAAACTGAAAGTCCGTAAGATTGCAGTTAATGGCCAGTTGCCACCAGGAGTTTATGCCAAAGATGTGGTGCTACACATTATTCGGCAACTGGGCGTGGCTGGGGGCAATGGCTACGCCTACGAATTTGCCGGGACAACCTGTGACCAGATGAACATGGAAGAGCGGATGACGGTCTGCAATATGGCGATCGAAGGTGGTGCCCGTTGTGGCTATTTCAATCCTGACCAAGTCACCTATGACTATCTGCAAGGTCGAGAATTTGCGCCCACTGGCGCGGCGTGGGAAAAATCGGTGGCTTGGTGGCAGAGCTTACGGAGTGATGCGGACGCTGTTTATGACGATGTGGTATCGATCGATGCGGCCACTATTGCACCGACCGTCACCTGGGGCATTACGCCCGGTCAAGGCATCGGCATCAATGAAACTATTCCTACTCTCGATCAGCTCCCTGAGGCCGAGCGGGGCAGCGCCCAAGAAGCTTATCAATATATGGATTTGCAGCCAGGACAACTACTCACTGGCCTGAAGGTCGATGTTTGTTTTGTGGGCAGTTGTACCAATGGTCGCATCAGCGATCTGCGCGAAGCAGCCAAGGTGGCCCAAGGTAAACAGGTGGCGATCGGAGTCAAAGCCCTGATTGTACCGGGATCGGAACAGGTGAAGAAGCAGGCTGAAGCGGAAGGTCTGGATAAAATATTTACAGCAGCGGGCTTTGAATGGCGGGAAGCGGGTTGCTCGATGTGTTTGGCGATGAATCCCGATCAGTTAGTGGGACGGCAGGTCAGTGCGTCCTCTTCTAATCGCAACTTTAAAGGTCGTCAGGGTTCTAAATCTGGTCGAACGCTGTTGATGTCGCCCGCAATGGTGGTCGCTGCGGCAATAATGGGTCGGGTCACGGATGTCCGTGAACTCATCTTGTAAGGTTAGTGATTGATCTAGTCGATTTCACAATTCGATCGGAAACAATCTCCCCTGCCTTGTAGATATTATATAAACACACTTTCTCAACGATATTATGCATAACATCCATCACTTGACGACAATGTTGGCGGGAGCCTCGGTGATGAGCGCCATTGTTATGACCATTCCCAGTCCGGCCTATGCCTTGCCCGGTACACAAATCAATGTTATTGCTCGTGAAATAACCGTATTGATTCGGGGGGATCGATGGCAGGGATCTGGGGTAATCATTCAAAAAACGGGTAATACATTCTATGTTTTAACCGCTGAACATGTGGTGCGGGAGCAGGATAATTTTAAAATTGTCACGGCCGATCAGCAAGCCTATGCCGTGGATTACAGTAAGGTTAAACGCATCGCCGGGGTGGATTTAGCGATCATCAAGTTCACCAGCGACAAAAACTATGCGGTCGCCAAAATAGGCACAGCTAAAACCACGGAGGGGCAAGACGTATTTGTGTCAGGCTGGCCGGTGAATGGCTCAGTGGGTAATTCCGCTGGTGGCGAACTGGTGCGACAATTTACCTCGGGGAGTATCTCTGGATTTCTGCCCAGGCCATTGAATGGCTACAGCATGATCTATACCAATGTTACCAGAGCGGGGATGAGTGGTTGTCCAGTGCTGGATACAGCGGGTCGTTTAGTTGGTATTCATGGCCTGGGTGACAAGGAAGATACTCGTCAACTGGTAGAATCTGGATTAAGTCAGGAGGCGGCGATCGGATTGGCCGCTAAAATTAAACCAGGTTTTAACTATGCCATACCCATTGGTATCTTTTTAACCAAGGCGAGTACGGCGGGAATTGATCCGGATGTATTGCAAGCGGATAGTTCACCGGCACCGGAAGCTGGTGCCGTCTATGTCGCTGGGAAAAAGCCTGATCCTCGGGATAAGATTGATAACATTCAAACCACCTTGCAATCCGTTCGTCAGGTAACGGGTACCGTGAATACTGTCACGGATGGGGTGAATGATACCCGCCGATCGATCACGAACTTCCGCCGATCCTTCGGGTTTTAGCATGACTGGCAATCGGGATGGCGAAAAAAATTAGCCATCCCGGTAATATTTTCTAGACCGTTTATTTATTTTCAGACTATGGCCAACGAACAGATTAAATCGATCACCGGTAGCGGTCTCCCCTTGGTGGGTAATGATATTGATACCGATCGCATTATGCCCGCCCGGTTTCTAAAATCGGTGACTTTTGATGGCTTGGGTGAGCATGTTTTTACCGACGATCGACAGGCGCTTAGTGGTCAACATCCTTTTGAAGCCGCCGTTTATCGATCGGCCAAGGTGTTGGTGGTAAATAAGAATTTTGGCTGTGGTTCCAGTCGGGAACATGCCCCTCAAGGTATTTTGCGCTGGGGGATTCAGGCGATTATTGGGGAAAGTTTTTCGGCAATATTTTTCGCAAATTGTCAGGCGATCGGCTTACCATGTGCGACGGCGACAGCGGCAGTGATTGCGCAGTTACAAGCGGCGATCGCGGCCAATCCCAGTCAAGAAATATTGGTCGATCTAGAAAATAAAAAAGTGCAATGTGGTGCTTTAGTAGCAGAAATTGATTTACCCACTCAGTTACAACAAAGTTTCCTGACCGGTGATTGGGACGTTTGTGGGTTATTAGTGCGGAATCAGGAACAGATTAAAGCGACTGCAATAAAACTACCTTATTTAAAATATTGATTAACTGTTCTTTTGAGCACTTTAAGATAGAATACCAAAATCATAATTGCAATCAATAAATAAATTACAGCATTAGTAACACTAGAATTAAGTAAAACAATAAATGGGATCAGTGTGATTGTTGAAGATGTAATTATTATGAATGCTCCAAATGTTAAATAATAAGTCTTGATACCTCTTTTAACTTTTTCAGTATTAAGAGAGAAAGCGCGAGAGTCTTCTACTATCGCAAGTTCTTTTCTAATATCCTTTTCATAACCCTGGAGATTATCAATAAAGAAAAATATATAGGATTGCTTGACTAGGTTCATAAATCCAATCACAGCGACAGTGAAAAGAAGGCTTAAGAAGCCCAGAAATAAGATGCTGCTGTAGTTCACCTTAGCATTCGATAAAACGATTATATCAGCAATAGATTTCCAGAAAACTATAATTGCCCCAATTGCTCCCAAGAATTTAAAATCTTCATAAGAACTTTTCAGATATTCCTCAGACTTTTCATTAAGGCGTGTGTATTCTTTATAGAGATAATCTATTCTTGGGTTTGAATCCATCTTTATATTGCTCCATTGATCTTAAAAACTTCTTTAGAATAACACCAATTTAACTCGTGATATTTTGCTACAAAAGCGCCAATTTGAATCTGAAGTACAATTTCCTTCGCACATTAACCTAATGAAAATGTTTAAAATTAACGATTGCTGCGCAATATGCGATCGGATCGGGCAGAATAGTACAGATCACACAACATCGGTGAATCCATGCCCAATTTTGTAGATCTGGACGGCAGAGCATTTGTCCCCGCAGCTGAACTACCCATTCCAGAATGGGGCTGCGTGATTAGTGATTTAGCCCAGCAGACGCTCACGCTCAAAGACGATGATCTATTTTTAATTACTGATGCCGTTGGCAACATTGCTGGTTGTACGCGGGACGAATCGATTACCAGCATGGGATTGTTTTGTCGGGATACTCGCTTCTTAAACCGTCTCGAACTGCAAATCAATAATCGATCGCCGATTGTCTTAACGAGCAATGCCGATCAGGGCTTTGCCTTATCGGCGCTCTGCACCAATCCTGTTTTGTGGGATGAAGACCGCCCCACAGAAATCAGTGTCCCGGCAGAAACCGTCAGTATTCAGCGCGAAATTGTCCTCAATGGTGGCCTCTTTGAAGAACTAGTGCTACACAACTACGGCCCCGACCCGGTGAGCTTCCAGTTAAGCCTGAGCTTCGATGCCGACTTTGCCGATATTTTTGAGATTCGGGGGTTCGATCGCCAAAACCGTGGTAGTTTGTTGCGGCGGGTGCCAGAGACCGAGCAATCTTTAGCTAAGAACCAATCCAACTATTTAGTCGATCAGCCGACGGAATTGACCCTCGCCTATCGCGGTCTGGATGATGCCGTTTTAGAATCACATATTGAATTCACGCATCAACTGCCCAACTACCTCAAGGGCTACACCGCTGTCTGGAATATCCTGCTATCTTCGCACGCCGAAATCAAGCTGGGCTATCGACTATCCATGTTAATGAATTGCAAGCCCGTCTCCCAGGTGCGCTTACCGGGGGAATTGAAGCAGGCCAAAGCGGCGGAACTAGCTGAAGAAGAAAAATGGCGTGCCGAAATCACTCAAATTCGCTCCGATAGCCCCGAACTTAATCAAATTATTGCTAGAGCCGAGCAAGATATTTATTTGCTGCGGCAGACCTTCGAGCGCGGCAAGGTCTTGTCGGCAGGGGTGCCGTGGTTTTGTACGCTCTTTGGCCGGGATGGCATTATTGCAGCGGCCCAAACTCTAATTCTAGATCCGACGATCGCCAAGGAAACGCTAATTGTGCTAGCGCAGTATCAGGGTACCGAACACAATGACTGGCGGGACGAAAAACCGGGCAAAATTTTGCACGAGTTACGCCTAGGCGAAATGGCTCGCTGTCAGGAAATTCCCCATACTCCCTACTACGGCACGGTGGATGCGACCCCGCTGTGGCTGATGCTTTATGCCGAATACTACTCTTGGACGCACGATCGAGAAACACTCGATCAACTTTGGGATCATGCCCTGGCGGCGATGGATTGGATCGATCAAGAATGCGCCATGAATGGTGGCTATTTGGGCTATTACCAAAAATCTGAGCGGGGCTTACAAAACCAGGGCTGGAAAGATTCCGGCAACTGTATTGTCGATCGACATGGCAAAATTGCCGAGGGCACTATTTCTCTGTGCGAAGTGCAGGGCTATGTCTATGCTGCCAAAATGCGCCTCAGTGAAATTGCCCGCAGCATCCGGAAGGAAGACGCTCTAGCCGATCAGTGGGAACAGGCGGCGCAAGAACTCAAAGAACGCTTCAATCACGACTTTTGGATTCCAGACCTAGAATATATTGCTTTGGCCTTAGACGGTCAACACCAGCAGGTCGATGGAATTAGTTCTAATCCCGGACACTGTCTAGATCTGGGCATCTTAACCCCCGATCATGCCGAGAGTGTGGCCGAGCGGCTAATGGCCCCCGATATGTTCAATGGTTGGGGGATTCGCACTCTGAGCAGCCATTCACCTGCTTACAACCCGATTGGTTACCACACTGGTTCGGTGTGGCCGCATGATAATAGCTTAATTGCGATCGGCTTACGCTCCAGTGGCTACCCGGAGCAAGCCCTAGAAGTGGCTGATGGTCTGTTTAGCATGATTAGTAACCAGCCCTACCATCGGCCACCAGAACTGTTCTGTGGTTATCCGCGCACCCAGGGTAAACCCGTGCAGTACCCAGTGGCCTGTTCGCCGCAGGCGTGGGCAACGGGTACCGTCTTTCATCTGATTCAGATGATGGTCAATCTGGTTCCCAACATTGAAAGCAATCAGCTGCGGATTATTGATCCAGCTCTGCCACAGTCCCTGCACCAGCTCTCGATTAAAAATCTGCGGGTTGGCGCCACTGTGCTGGATGTCGAATTTATCCGGGAAAAAACGTCCACGATGGAACAAGCCTTCTCCACGACAGCGACCTCTTGCCGCGTGGTACGCAAGCGGGGAAACCTGCGCGTCATCATTGAAGCCTAGTCGCCAATCCCAAAGCGGCCAGCTAATTCTGGGCTGAAGGGGATCAGGATGGCAACCATTAAAAATAGCGCGAGCAGGGTCAGGGCCGCTCGGGCATCGTCTGGCTCAGTTAATTCATTAAGGCTGGGTCTTTCGAGGCTTCTTTGCAAAAAGCCGACCAGCACTGCCCAGTAAAGAATCAAGGAGTTGGCGGGGTTGCTTAAAACCACAATGCCCAAAATCACCAAAGTGGCAATGGTCACGCGTTGGGCTGTTTTGCGGCCATAGATTGCTTGAATCATCCGCCCGCCGTCTAATTGACCGGCGGGCATTAAGTTCAATGCCGTAATGACCATGCCCAGCCAACCAACTATTACTAATGGATTAACCGACACCAGGGTTTTGTGTACCTCATTTCCCAAAACCACCTTGGCGATCGCACCGACTAAAATGGAACTCTGAAAAAACTGCGCCGGAATTTCTAGGCCAGAGCCGGGATGAGACAACAATAGTCCCCCGACTAGCATCAGGATCGCGAGCAGCCCCCCAGCGGCTGGACCAGCGATCGAAATATCAAACAAGGTCGATCGATTGGGCAACACCGAGGCAAAGCGAGTAATTGCCCCAAAGGCACCAATTTGGGCGGTTGGTAAAAAGTTTGGCCAGCTTAGTTTCACCTGCTGAGACTGCGCCACGATCCAATGACCTAGCTCATGGCTGATGAGAATCGTCCACAGTCCTAAAGATAGCGGTAAGGTCTCCCGCCAGCGATCGACATGGGCATAAAAATCAAATCCTAAAAATACCCCAGCTGTTTCCAAACTGCTGCCGATCGTCGCCACCAGCAACACAATGGCCAGCACTTTTTGGGTGGTGGTCATCGCTAGTTGGTCAATGGTGCTGGGTAGTACCACCACTACTGGTCGATCTTCAAATCCTTCTACCAGAAAAAGTTGATATTTGTCTCCGGTGATATTAACCAACTTTTGTTGTAGGCGATCGTGAACCAGGGTTGGCTCACCGCGCAAATTACCCTTAAAGATCGCTCCCTGCTGATAGGGAATAGTTTCAGTGGCAAAAAAGGTGTCAATACCAAAAATGCCCCGGATTTTTTCTAAATCTTCGTTGGAGATGTGGGGAATCGCTATGCTCTGAGCCGACTGTGGGGGGACGGCCTCGGTCTCCGGCTGATAACGATTTAGCTTTTTTACCATGTCGGCATTGGTATTGGGGTCTTGCGCCGCCAACCGCAGGCGCTGACCTAACCAGATATATAAACCAGTAGAAATTAATAACAAAACTAACACGGCGGCCAAGTTGATATAAATACCTAGGGCGAAGGAACCAAAAAAAACCAGCCACGGTAACATCAAAGCTACGGATTGGAGCCAAGCCAGAATGCCAATTTTGCCGTAGAGGCGGTTGCGGTAAAAACCCCAGCCTAGAATGCCGATGGCGACTAGGCAAATAGCAATAGTTGTGGAGTTTTCGGCAGTAAACATAGGTAACAGGGGAATTGGCATACAGGTGGCCTAGAAACCAGCTTAAGCCGATGACATAACAATTTCAATGTTGAGGCTAAAAAATTAATCGGATCGGGATTCCTCCCCAAAATTCTACGGCACCGCGTTATAATTCTTTACGAGCCTGTAGACAATACCAGCCGCCATGACAAACCCAGTTACTAACAGCTTTTTTATCGGCCGAGCCTGCGCCCAAGCCATCAATGACAAATTGAGTGAGACTCTGACCGTGGGTTTGAGCGAGCTAGGCAAGTTTGATGCCGAGCAGCGGGAGAAACTCCGCCAGTTTACCAAAGAAGTAATTGCCCGTGCCGAACAAGAGACTGGCTTTCGTTCTGGGCACAATAAAGATGGTATTACTGATTTGCAAGAGACCGTCGATGACCTCCGTGCCGAAATTGCCAGACTACGAGCCGAAATACAGCGCTATCGAAATCGTGCTTAACCCTTTTATCCAGTAATCAGCCAGCGTGTCTGCCACCACCCCCTTGCCTTTGTCTCTGCAACCTCAAGACCCCACTCTGGAGTTGCCCGGTCTTGATATGCCTCAAAAATTACCCGACAGTAACCATAGCTACAGCTATCGCTGGAACCAAGAAAATTACTCGCGGCAGCGCCGCTACATTGATATTTGGTATTTCGTCCTCAGCTTTTTGAATAGCTCTTGGCTGGCTGGTAAGAAATGGAGTTATTTAGGTGGTTATACGGAAGCCAAGCTCAATAGCCGCAGGCGACGGCAGGCGATCTGGGTACGGGACACTTTTCTGGAACTTGGCCCGACTTTTATCAAGCTGGGTCAGCTATTTTCAACCCGGGCTGATCTTTTTCCAGCGGAATATGTTGAAGAATTGAGCAAACTGCAAGACCGGGTGCCTGCTTTTGGCTACGATACGGTAGAGCAAATTGTGGAACGGGAATTGGGTAAAAGCATTGCGGCGCTCTTTGCTAGCTTTGACCCGGTACCTTTGGCCGCTGCGAGCCTCGGTCAAGTACACCAGTCGCAGCTACACAGTGGCGAAGATGTGGTGGTTAAAATTCAGCGACCGGGACTGAAAAAATTATTTACGATCGATCTAGAAATCTTACGGGGTATTGCCCGGTACTTTCAAAATCATCGGAAATGGGGCAAAGGTCGAGACTGGATGGGCATCTACGATGAATGTTGCAAGATCTTGTGGGAGGAAACAGATTATTTACTAGAAGGCCAAAATGCCGATACCTTTCGCCGTAACTTTCGCGGAGAAAATTGGGTGGTGGTGCCCCGAATTTTTTGGCGCTATTCTTCGCCGCAGGTTTTGACTTTAGAGTATTTACCGGGTATTAAGATCAGTCATTACGAAGCCTTAGAAGCAGCGGGTATCGATCGCAAGCAAGTTGCCTTGCTCAGTGCCCAGGCATATCTCCGGCAAATTCTGGCCGATGGCTTTTTCCACGCTGACCCCCATCCCGGCAATGTGGCCGTTAGTGCCGATGGCCAGCTGATTTTTTATGATTTTGGCATGATGGGCAAAATTGGTAAATTAACTAAAGATAAGCTAATGGGTACCCTGAGTGGTATCGTGCAGCGCAATGCCGACCAAGTGTTGAGTTCCTTAATGGATTTGGGGGTGATTGCCCCAGTTGGTGATGTTAGCCCGCTGCGGCGCTCGATTCAGTACATGCTGGACAATTTTATGGATAAGCCTTTTGAGGCGCAATCCATCACGCAGATCAGTGATGATTTATACGAAATTGCCTACGACCAGCCCTTTCGGTTTCCGGCCACTTTCACTTTTGTGATGCGGGCTTTTTCTACCATTGAAGGGGTCGGTAAGGGTTTAGATCCCGATTTTAATTTTATGGAGGCGGCACAACCTTATGCCCTACAACTTATGACCAATGGTAATATCACACCCGATGCTGGCAGTTTTTTGGGAGAATTGGGTCGGCAAGCAGCGCAAGTGAGTACCTCGGCGCTGGGACTCCCTCGGCGGATCGAAGATACGATCGACAAATTAGAGCGGGGCGATCTGCGGGTGCGAGTGCGATCGACTGAAACCGATCGAATCATCCGCCGCCTAGCGGCCATGCAACAAGGCACTAACTATGCTTTGCTGGTGGGTGCTTTCACCCTATCGGCTACCATGCTGTACATCAAAGACTTTTTGATACCAGCTGGCGTGATGGCCATGTTGGCGTTCTCGTTGGCTATTGTCTTGATTCGCCACCTGCGCCGGATCGAAAAATCCGATCGCACCTTTAGCTAAACTAACCAGCGATTCTTTAAAATCCCTAAATTTAGGATTGTCCAACTACTCAGAATGGCTATGCAAGAGTACCAAACTGGCATATCATTCAACTTGGTTTAATTTTAAAATGAAGTGTTTATCATTTCTGACCCCTGTCGCTCGAAATTTGTGTCATAGGCAAATGTATGAAGTCTAATTTTCTGGATCTTACTGATAAAGGCATGGTTCGCAGTGGCAACCAGGATTCGCACTATGTCGATCCAGCTGGCAGATTCTCGATCGTGGCTGATGGGATGGGTGGTCATGCCGGTGGCGAGGAAGCCAGTCAAATTGCCATTAAAACGATCAAAGAACATATCGAGCAAAACTGGAATGATACTGTTGAAGTCAACCAGCTGCTAGAAGAATCTTTGTTGGCCGCCAATTACGCGATTGTCGAAGATCAAATGAGTCATCCGCAGCGTGCTGATATGGGCACAACAGCGGTCTTAGTATTATTTGAAGGTGATCAGACGTGGGCCGCTCATGTGGGAGATTCCCGCCTGTACCGTTTCCGAGATGATGTGCTGACTCAGATCACCGAGGATGATACCTGGGTGGCGAGAGCCATGAAAATGAATCAGCTAACGGCTGATGAAGCGCGTACCCATCCGCTCCGGCACGTTTTGTCCCACTGCCTGGGCAGAAGAGACCTGCGGCAGGTAAATATTCGGACGGTGGACATCAAAGCGGGTGATTTGGTATTGCTTTGTAGTGATGGTCTGACCGAAGAGGTTTCTGACGAAGAAATTACAACTTACCTAAAGTCCAAGACCGTTGCCGAATTACCAGAAACGCTGATTGAAGCGGCCAAAACTAACGGCGGTAGCGACAATATTACGGTTGTTTTGGGAATAGTCGAGTCTGCTACTGCGGAGAACTAATTAGCTTGAATCCTTTTTGGATTTAGCCAGCTGCTTAATAAACAAAGCAGCTGGTTTTTTATGGCCTTTTTTGCGATCGGCACCAAATTGTTAGTCATGAACAGTTCTGGAGAGTGGCGGCCATCGACAATATTATGACTTAGTAGCATTAGTGAAACATGTTTAGATCAATTAGCGTCTTTGGGTATACTACTTTAAACAAGCTGGTCGAACCGTCAAACATTTGTTGTAATTGTTTACATATGTGCCGTTGTACCGTGCTAGCGATGAGTGGTTGCTCACAACCCAGCTAAATAATTTATGGCTGATTGTGGTGTGCATCTTGTTTCTCGACCATCCCCGACAACAAAGGAGTGAAAAGATTTATGTCTCAGCCTTTTGAACTGTCCTTAGAGCAGCAATTTAACGTGCGTTCATTCCAGACTCAAATCCAAGAAATGAGTCGTGAACAAGCCCAAGATTTCCTGGTAAAGCTCTATACCCAAATGATTTGGCAAGAATCCACGTACAAAAATTTACTTAAACACCAGTGGGGTCTGGAAAACTCCTCAGCCTTAGATAAATAACAGCTTGGTTGGTGAGGAGCAACTACTTCTCAATACCTAACCAATCTTGGGGTTGAAGATAGGTCTCATACAATGCCGCTTCGGGCGTATTTGGTTCTGGCTGGTAGCCGTACTCCCATCGCACTGTCGGTGGCAGTGACATCAAGATTGACTCGGTACGGCCATTGGTTTGGAGGCCAAAAATGGTACCGCGATCGTAGACCAAATTGAATTCTACGTAGCGGCCCCGGCGGTACATCTGAAAATTGCGTTCTCGATCGCCATAGGGTGTGTCTTTCCGCTTCTCGATAATCGGGCGGTAAGCTGGGACAAAAGCATAGGCGCAGTCTTTAACAAAAGCCAAAATTTCTGACCAGCTCCGTGTTGGCTGGGCACCCAATTGGTGGCTATAAATACCCGCTGGTCCCTGCGGTTGGTCGCCGCGATATAGTTCATCGGCACGGCTATCTTGATAGTCAAAAAACAGTCCGCCTACACCCCTGGTCTCATTACGATGCTTCAAATAAAAGTATTCGTCGCACCAGCGTTTAAAGGTTGGGTAGTATTGTGGATTGTGCTGGTCACAAGCATTTTTGAGAGTTTGGTGGAGATGCTCTACGTCTTCTCGGAAAGGATAGTAGGGTGTCAGGTCTAAGCCGCCCCCAAACCACCAGACCGGACCGGCTTCAAAGTAGCGATAATTTAAATGAACAGTGGGAATATAGGGATTGTGCGGATGCAATACCATCGAGGTGCCGGTGGCATAGAAACCGTGCCCAGCTGCTTCTGGCCGCTGCTTCAAAATGGATGGTGGCAGGTGTTCTCCCCACACTTCCGAAAAGTTTACGCCGCCCTGCTCAAAGACATTACCTGCCCGGATTACCCGGGATCTACCCCCACCCCCTTCTGGCCGCTCCCAAGCATCTTCCCGAAATTCGCCGCCGCCATCGGTTTCTTCTAACTCTTTACAGATGTGATCTTGCACTTGGCGCATGAAAGCACTAACCCGTTTCTGGGAATCTGCTGGCGGTAGTGATGAATCCAGGGCAGTGTTGTCGGTAGTAATCGGAGGAGTCATAAAAATTTAAATTCTCTTAACAGCCTCGAAAATCGGCTGCCGTCGATAGCAATAGGATTAATCTGATGCGGAAGATAACTATCATATACTGTGGCTCGTCCTGGGGGTAATAAGGATTGTTAACAAATCATTACGTGAATGCGGGCGGGGCGATCGGTCTACGGAAAGTCGATCGCATTAGTCACATCATATGATCCCCCTGATTTTGCCATCGCGGTAGGATCCCTGAAAATAACAAAATATCAACCGTCCAAAGAATATAAAGTGAGGCTGGGCTACACTGACGAACAGGATGAGCAATTAGTAGTCTTTCGCTAGACTGCATTCTCGCCGCGTCATTTAGTAGATGCAGACTGCCCGTATGGCTGATTTCCCTTGGTTAACGACAATTATCCTTTTCCCCGTACTGGCTGCTTTGGCGATTCCACTGTTGCCAGATACCAATGGTCGCACAGTGCGCTGGTACGCTCTAACTGTCGCTTTGATTGATTTTGCTTTAATTGTTTATGTTTTTGCTAATTTTTACGATACCAGTGTCGCTGGGATGCAGCTGGTCGAAAGCTATACCTGGGTGCCCCAAATAGATTTGAAATGGTCGGTGGCCGTGGATGGCCTTTCCATGCCGCTGGTATTGCTGACTGGTTTCATCACTAGTCTTGCCACCCTAGCTGCTTGGCCAGTGACTTTCAAGCCCCGCTTGTTTTACTTTTTAATGCTGGTGATGTTTGGTGGCCAGATTGCAGTTTTCGCTGTGCAGGATATGCTGCTGTTCTTTTTGGTGTGGGAATTAGAATTAATTCCCGTCTATTTATTCCTGGCCATCTGGGGTGGTAAAAAACGCCTCTATGCCTCCACCAAATTTATTCTTTACACAGCTGGGGGCTCATTATTTATCTTAGTCGCGGCTCTGGCCATGGGCTTCTACGGTGGTACTACCACCTTTGACATGACGGCTCTCGCCCACAAAGACTATCCGTTGAATTTCCAGATTTTCATGTATGCGGGTTTGCTCATTGCCTATGGCGTGAAGTTGCCAATTATCCCGCTCCATACTTGGTTACCCGATGCCCACGGCGAGGCCACAGCTCCTGTTCATATGTTGCTGGCTGGCATTCTGCTCAAGATGGGCGGTTATGCACTGA
The DNA here is from genome assembly GCA_964247125.1 of uncultured bacterium. Lineage (GTDB taxonomy): Bacteria > Cyanobacteriota > Cyanobacteriia > Cyanobacteriales > Chamaesiphonaceae > JAAFHZ01. The sequence continues at coordinate 14,233 of CAXTSZ010000007.1, read as the reverse complement.
TTCGGATGAATGCTGGCATGTTATCTGATGCTCATGCTTTCTTTGCACCGGCCTTGATTGTCCTCGGCGTGGTAAACATTGTGTATGCAGCGCTCACTTCTTTTGCCCAGCGGAACTTAAAGCGGAAGATTGCCTACTCTTCAATTTCCCACATGGGATTTGTGCTGATTGGCTTTGCCTCCTTCACCGATTTGGGGATGAGTGGGGCGGTGATGCAAATGGTTTCCCATGGTTTGATTGGCGCGAGCTTGTTTTTCTTAGTCGGTGCTACCTACGATCGCACTCACACCCTCATGCTGGATGAGATGGGTGGGGTTGGTCAGCGCATGAAAAAGATTTTTGCCATGTTCACGGCTTGCTCGATGGCTTCTTTGGCCTTGCCGGGGATGAGTGGCTTTGTGGCTGAGTTAATGGTGTTTGTCGGCTTTGCCACCAGCGATGCCTATAACAATGAGTTTAAGGTCGTCATGATTTTATTGATGGCCGTCGGTGTGATTCTCACGCCCATTTATCTGCTATCGATGTTGCGAGAAATCTTTTTTGGTGATGAAAACAAAGAACTGGTCGAACATGAGGCGCTGATTGATGCGGAACCACGCGAAGTATTTATTGTGGTCTGTTTATTAATCCCGATTGTGGCAGTGGGTTGTTATCCCAAGCTTCTCACCCAGGTTTATGACTCCACGACAGTACAGCTGACCGCGCATCTAAGACAGTCGGTGCCGACAATTGCCCACCGGGCTGCTACGCCAGTAGCTTTAGTCGCACCAGATATTAGAAAGTCGATGTGAAAAACGAGTTTCGGTTTCGCTCAACTCTCATATTATTGAGGTGGGTTGAGCGAAGTTGAAACCCTACCCAATAATTTGGCCAACAAAGTTGCCGAGGCGTTCCATTCCTTTGCGGATGGTATCCAGATCCGTAGCATAGGAGATGCGCACATGATCATCAGCCCCAAAGGGCAATCCCGGAATCACAGCGACTTGCTGAGATTCTAGAAGCTTTTGGCAAAAATCGAGAGAGCCGAGACCAGTCTTGCCAATATTGGCAAATACATAAAAAGCCCCATCTGGTTTGGCACATTCAATGCCGGGGATCGATCGCAAATAATTCACAATTACTTGCTGTCTGTCGCTAAAAGCCAGTCGCATTTTTTCTACGCAATCTTGCGAACCAGTTAAAGCAGCCAGTGCCCCGTATTGAGCAAAAGTACAAACATTAGAAGTACTGTGTCCCTGAATCACACTAGCGGCCTTAATAATATCTGGGTGGGCGGCTAGATAGCCCACTCGCCAGCCCGTCATGGAATAAGCTTTGGCAAAGCCGTTGCTGATAATTGTGCGATCGAAGATATCTGCACCTAACGCGCCAATGCTGCAATGCTGCACATCGCCATAGATAATTTTTTCGTAAATCTCATCCGAAACTACCAAAATATTGCGCCGGACGATGACTTCTGCCAGGGCTTGTAGTTCATTCCGACTGTAAACAATGCCGCTGGGATTGGAGGGCGAATTTAAAATCAGTAGTTTAGTTTTGGCGGTAATTGCTTGGTCGAGCATCGCCGGCGTGATCTTGTAGCCGGTACTGGCATTAGTATCCATCACCACTGGTGTGCCATCGGCTAGCCGCACCATCTCGGGATAGCTCAACCAAAAAGGAGCCGGAATCAGCACTTCATCGCCGGGATTGACGATCGCCATCATCAAGTTAAACAGCGTATGCTTACCACCATTGGACACCAAGATATTGGCGGCCTGGTAATTCAACTGATTGTCGGTCTGGAGCTTGCGGGCGATCGCCTCCCGCAGCGGCGCTTCCCCAGCTGCTGCGCCGTATTTGGTTTTCCCCATGGCCAATGCCGCTGCCGCCGCTGCTTTGATATGCTCAGGGGTATCAAAATCTGGTTCCCCGGCGCTAAAACTACAAATATCTAGGCCACTGGCTTGCATAGCCTTAGCTTGGGCAGCAATGGCGAGAGTGACAGAGGGTTTAACCTCCCGGATGCGCTGGGCTAACTCCATATTTAAAGCACTTCCCTTGTTTACATCTGACAAGGCTGTCTGGCTGGCTGACTGGACTGAATTTTCCACGTTATCTTGACTAAAGTATGCCCAAGATTAGCAATTATAAGCTTAGTTGTCGGCCAATATAAACTTAGTTCTTCACCAAAATTGGTGTTTACTTGATGTGGTTAATTATTCTGCTGGCTTAGTGACGATTGCTACGGCCAACTTCGATCGAGCTTGGCTGTTCTATGCTCAGCTGCTGGCGCAAGAGCCGCAGCCCTTTACCCCCCAGATCTATGCTGAATTCAATTTGCCGGGGATCCGCCTGGGGATCTTTCGACCGCAGGCCAATAGCCTGTTTATCCCCGGTCGGGGAGCCATGAGTTTGTGCTTCGAAGTAGATAATCTGGAATTGGCGATCGAGCGCGCTGTTCGAGGCGGCTGCTCATTGCCCGCCAGTATTATCACTGCTAGCCACGGACGCGAAACTTATATTTATGATCCCGACGATAATCGCATCATTCTACATCATGGAAAAAATGCCTCACCCCATTTAAATCTGGAATAAAGCCATGGGGATCAGTCGCTAAATCACAGCAGGAATCCGTGGTACTATGGACTTGGGACACTATCAGACCCTAAACATTAAGAATCAATGACCATTTTCGCAGATGATTTTAGCTATCCACCCCTAGTCGCGTAACTTGGATTGTCTTCTCCCTTAACCCTTGCTGTTTTGATCTACTCACCAGCTCTTACGCAGTCTTTAAAAGAGGCGTTAGCAGGCGATCGCTACAGTGTGCGAGATTTTTCCAGAGATGCCGATTTCTTAAATTTCATTGAGCAGCAAAAAGATGAAGTAGATTGCTTAATTTTTCAGGCTCATGACCAAATTCTCACTACAGTCAATACCTTGTATCAGCGTTGTACAGTACTGCCTGTCGTTTTCTTGCACTCCCTGGCCACCGATAATATTTCTTGCACAGACGGAGAACAGCCCCGCGCTGTAGTTGGCGATGAGTGGCCAGATTTTCTTTACCACGCTTCAGAAGTATTTGTATCAGATATCAATTTGGTGAATATTGGCGAAGATATTGATCAGGCGATATCCAAATTTTTGAACCTAACCCCCCTCCTACCTCCTAGCAAATCTCGTGATCTGGTCACTGCCCCCGAGCAACAGCCAGCTGTTTTTTTACTGCAACAGCAGCGTCGTCTATCCGAAAAACTGAAGGAGCGATTAGGCTATCTTGCTGTCTATTACAATCGCAATCCTCACAATTTTTTTCGTAATCTCCCGCACCAGCAACGCCAAGATCTAAGAGTTGTTCTAAAAGAACAGTATCGACAGATTGCGCTAACTTACTTCACCTCAGAAAGCAAGCTCAACGACTTGTTAGATCAGTTTGTTGCTTTGGTATTTTTTGCTGACTTGTCGGTTTCGGAGGTGGTGGAAATCCATATGGATCTGATGGAAGATTTTGCCAACCAATTAAAGATCGAAGGCTGGAATGAAGATATCTTGCTAGACTATCGCTTGACCTTGATTGATGTGATCGCCCACATCTGTGAAATGTACCGTCGTTCGATTCCCTCCGAAGAGCGGAAATAAACTAGAACAGCAAAATATTACGGTAAATTAAACTTCGTATCATATGAGTGCTTAATCTCCAGTTTTGGGAGCGACTCTCGGTATGATAGTCAAAGAGCAGATTACGATCAATGCCAAGTCTCTCCAATCTGTTCGATCAATCTGATCATACTAACTTACTTCTTCTGGCAGATGAGTCGTTTTATCGACAACTAATGTATGTGATTCATCAACTAAGTGTACGTGAGTTATCTCTATGAGTCGTCTATCTAGAACCTATGTACTAAAGCTGTATGTGGCTGGAAATACCCCTAACTCTGTGCGGGCACTCCGCACGCTCAAAACCATTTTGGATGATGAATTTAAAGGAGTCTATGCTCTTAAAGTAATTGATGTTCTGAAAAACCCTCAACTGGCCGAAGAAGATAAAATTCTCGCCACCCCAACTCTTTCTAAGGTTTTGCCGCCGCCAGTACGTAAAATAATTGGCGACTTATCAGACCGTGAGAAGGTATTGATTGGGTTAGACTTACTCTATGAAGAACTATTTGATAGCGAGTCTCAGTAAATTTTGGATAGTTCCTACAAGATGAAAGTACTTCTGGCCAATGAAGCTAGTGATTAAACCAACTGTTCTGATATCGAAGCAATGACCAAATCCAATCTATCTCCAACCCCAGAAACTAGCACGTCCCAAGGGGTTCATAAAATCCGCACGATGATTGAGGGATTTGACGATATTTCGCATGGGGGATTGCCAGTTGGTCGGACAACGATCGTCAGTGGCACATCTGGTACGGGTAAAACCATGTTGGCCGTGCAATTTCTCTATAACGGCATCAAGTACTTTGATGAAGTGGGCATATTTGTGACTTTTGAGGAGTCGCCGATCGATATCATTAAAAATGCCTATAGCTTTGGCTGGGATTTGCAAAGTCTGGTAGATGAAGGCAAATTATTTATCCTAGATGCCTCCCCTGATCCTGAAGGACAGGAAGTGATTGGTAGTTTTGACCTATCCGCTCTGATTGAACGGATTCAATATGCGATTAATAAGTACAAAGCTAAACGGGTCTCGATCGATTCGATAACAGCAGTTTTTCAACAGTATGATGCCGCATCGGTGGTCAGGCGAGAGGTTTTTCGGCTGGTAGCGCGTCTGAAATTGATGGGGGTCACGACGATCATGACTACCGAACGTTTGGAGGAATATGGACCAGTGGCGCGCTATGGCGTTGAAGAATTTGTCTCGGATAATGTAATTATTTCCCGCAACGTGTTAGAGGGTGAGCGGCGCAGACGGACAATGGAAATCCTCAAGCTGCGGGGTACTACTCATATGAAAGGGGAGTATCCCTTTACCATTACCAACGATGGCATCAATATTTTTTCGTTGGGTTCCATGCAGCTCACCCAAAAGTCTTCCAACGTGCGCGTTTCTTCGGGAGTCAAAACGCTGGACGAAATGTGCGGTGGTGGCTATTTTAAAGATTCGATTATTTTGGCTACTGGTGCTACTGGTACTGGCAAGACTTTGCTAGTGAGTAAATTTCTGCAAGAAGCTTACCTGTCTGGTGATCGGGCGATCTTATTTGCCTACGAAGAATCGAGGGCGCAGCTCTCGCGCAATGCTTCTTCTTGGGGCACAGACTTTGAAGAAATGGAGCAGCAGGGTTTACTCAAGATAATTTGTACATATCCAGAGTCGGCGGGTTTAGAAGATCATTTACAAACTATTAAATCAGAGATTGCTGAGTTTAAACCCTCCCGGATTGCGATCGACTCGCTGTCCGCTCTAGCACGGGGGGTGAGCAACAATGCTTTTCGGCAATTTGTGATTGGCTTAACTGGCTATGCCAAGCAAGAAGAAATTACCGGCTTTTTTACCAATACTTCTGACCAATTCATGGGTTCCAGTTCGATTACAGACTCGCATATTTCTACAATTACCGATACTATTTTGATGCTGCAATATGTAGAAATTCGGGGTGAAATGGCTCGGGCAATTAACGTGTTCAAGATGCGGGGTTCTTGGCATGATAAAGGCATTCGAGAATATACCATCAGCAAAGATGGCGCCGAAATCAAGGATTCTTTCCGTAACTACGAGGGGTTAATCAGTGGTTCGCCTAGCCGGATTAGCATTGATGAAAAGACTGAACTGTCTCGGATTGTGCGAGGGGTGCGGGATAAGGACAAATAGATGAAACATCAGTTGTCGGCAAACTACTTGGCCGGAACAGTGATCACTGGTATTTCGTCTTCATCTTTAATTCTTTTAACCGGGAAGTTGGCAATCAAAGCTGTTGTTCGTTCATTGCTTTCTAGGGCAAAATCTAGTCCTTGGGGATCTACCTCTACATAGCGCGATACCACATCCAAAATTTCTTGGCGCATCATTTCTAGCGCCTTTGGGCTGAGATCGGTGCGATCGTGGGCAATTACAAACTGGAGTCTTTGCTTGACTTGTTGACGGCTGTTATCTTTGCGATCGCGACGGCGGATAAGTTCTATCAGTTCGTTAAACATGGTGGTAGATAGATTGTACAAAAACTGGGGGATTACTTAAAGGACATGAGTTTGCGTAAGCGGGTGAGAAAGCTGTCCCGGTCCTCTTCCAGATTCAGAAAATCGATCTTTTCTCCCTGGAGCCGACGGGCAATATTATGAATAGCTTGGGAAGCAGCCGTTTGATTAACATCCAAAACTAATGGCTCCCCCCGGTTAGTAGAGGTGATCACTCGCTCTTCTTCGGGGACAATGCCGATCAACGGTAGTGCCAGAATTTCCTTCACATCATCTACCGACATCATATCCTCGGCTTTGACCATCGCTGGCCGGAGGCGATTGACAATGAGATGCACTGGTCGAATATTATTAACTTCCAGTAAACCCACCACTCGATCGGCATCGCGGACAGCAGAAATTTCTGGAGTGGTGACAACTAATGCCTCATGAGCGGCAGCAATAGCGTTCTTAAAGCCCATTTCAATGCCGGCTGGGCTATCTACTAAAACGTAATCAAACTGATGTGCTAGCTCTCCCACCATCCACTTCATGTGATTAGGTGTGATCATCTCGGCTTTGCGGTTTTGGGTAGCTGGTAATAACACCAACCCTGGTTGCCTTTTGTCTCTGACCAAGGCTTGATCCAATCTACATTCACCAGCTAAAACTTCTACTGCCGTGTAGACAACGCGATTTTCTAACCCGAGGAGCAAGTCCAGATTTCTTAAACCAAAATCAGCATCGACCAGTGCCACTTTTGCCCCTAACTTGGCTAGGGTCATGCCCAAGTTGGCGGTAAGTGTGGTTTTACCCACCCCTCCCTTACCAGAAGTAATTACGATAACTCTAGCCATAGTGATTTTAGGAAATGCGAAAAATTTTAAAAAGTTTAATGGAGATGCTGATAGGTAAGACCACGGTGAAAATACTAGGTCTCAATTGTAGGTGCCATTGGCAGTGAAAAGCAAGGATTCACGATCGGGCACAGTCGATCTCTTGCTAATACTGCCCATCAGCAGATTTATCTCTGGTGGATGTTTAACAAAGCAGGGATTCCTTTGACATCAATAGCACGGGTAATCCGAATTCCTTCGGGCACCACATAGGCTACTTCTGGTTCTGGTTGCATCGGTTGCTGCTCTGGTGATCTAGCGACATAGCCAGCGATCCGCAACTGAGTGGGATTCATCTGAAGTGCCATAATTAAGCAATTGTTGTTCCCCTGAGAACCAGCATGGGCAATGCCCCGCAGTCGTCCCCAGACAATAATATCCCCAGCGGCAATGACCTCACCGCCGGGATTAACATCCCCCATGATTACCACTGTGCCAGGATGACGAATTTCGACTCCAGAACGGACGGTCATTTGTAAGTAGAGTGGATCAGCGAGCGCTGGTTTTTTGGCGGCAGGCTGATCTGGCTCTTGTTGCTGCACTGAATATCCGGCCGTGGCAGCGGCTACTGCTGTTTGTCGGCGACTAGTATGAATGTTTTGCAACTGCAACTGTACTGCCCCCAAGGCATCGGCAATTATTTGGAGCTGGCGAGCATCGAGCAAGCGATCTTGGGCATATAGTTGTACTGGTGTGAACGGTTGCCAAAAACGCTTGGCTCCTGTCAGTCTTTGTTGAAGCTGCTCCCAGATTTCCACCCAGCTAGTTTCGGCGGGGGTCTCGGCTAAACTGGGGAGCAGTAACTTAATTGCTCCTTCTTCGCTCTGCAGCTGCACATGCCAACCTTGATGTTCGCGGGGGGTATTAGTTTCTGGGGCAGATGGTTGGTTGGCCGAATCTATAGTCATTACGGTGAGGGTGAAGCTGGTGATTATCTTAAGGCATTGTCTATGGATATTGTAAGCGCTGGTATACATTTGCCAAAGCTTGATCGTCTCCGACATTCCCTGGAAATAATACTACAGGTAAGAGGGGGAAACGGGGGTGATCGGCGGCGGTTTGGACAACGGAACAGCCGGGATGAATTTGGCCGAGCAGTCGAACAGTGGGTAGTTGAAGACCGTGGCTTAAAACATCATTGGAGGTGATACCACCTTTGCTAATGAGGAATCCGATCTGAGCAGGTAGTTGCTGTACGATCGACATCAAGATTGCGGAGACGTTAATGCCAAATTGCAGCCGAGTAGCGGTATCTGGAAACTGTAATTCTTGGCGGCTGGTGTAGACTACTGCTGTTTGGCCAGCTTGGAATATTTGGGTCAAGCGATCGATGACCTCCGCAACTAATTGATCTGGTTTGATGCCTGTAAGCAATCGTCCAACTGCTACTTCGATACCCACGGTGCCCGCGACTTTTAATAACTCTTGCAGTTGAGCAGTGGTTTTTTGGACGTGAGAACCGACGATTACTACACCGGGTTTTTGACCGCGTACCATCTGATGCATATCTTCAGCAGCGACTGGTTGTGGTTCTAGGTTAGCTAGGGATGTGAGGATACTGGCGGCACTGCGCAAGAGGAATTTTTTACCCTGTTGCGTGGCTTGGAGCAGATCGGCGGCAAAGCGATCGAAGTCGGCCTGATTCTCACCATCAACCACACAGCACTGGTTATGAGTTAATTTCAGCAATCTTTCTAAACTACCTATGCGCATATCTTTCAACAGAAACTTTTCCACTTGATCTGCTGAAATGCGGCCTTGGGTTTTCTGGACAACGTAGTCGGGGAGATAGCTGGAGCTGTACGCAAACACTGAATCCCGGGCAAACTCAGTTTCGTGAACTGGTGTCGGTAGGCCGTTGACAACGAGGTAATGAATGCTGTCTTGGGTGAATCTGCCGCCTTCAAAGAAAGCCGGCATCAAAAAATGAGCATCAAATTCACCTAGTTCGGCGGCGATCGCATCGGTCTCGATGGGGTAGTGGCCACGCAGAGTGGAATCAGACCTACTGACCAAGAGAAAATTGGCGACCCCGGTGATTTGCAGAGCAACTTTTAGATTTTGGCAGACTTCTGTAGTGCGATCGGCTGCTTCGGTGGGAGTCAAGGCGCGCGTGTTGGTGAGAATAAAAAAGATGTTGCTTTGATCTTGTAAGCCTTGGATGAGTGTAGGGATATCCCATTGGGTGAGGAGCAGGCAGCTGTGGACGGTTTGGGAGCCGGTGGGGTCGTCGTCTAGAACAATAATTTTAGGTTGGTCGGACATCATATTTTTAGATTGGGATTGGTTGTTTGGGAGAACCTGGATCTGGGGGTCAGAACCCCCAGTCCCCCCATTGAAGGGCGGGACCCACTCCTAAGAGGAGAAGCTCCGCGAACAAACTCCCCATCGTATGGGTCGATTGTTTTGGGGCAAAAATCAAAAGGATTGATACATGATGGGCTGTGCCCATCATCAAAGACAGATTGAATTGCGAAGGTTGTAATAAACACTGAAAGTTACCGACATTAACAAGCACAATCATCTAGGTGTGGAGGGGGTTTGGGGGAAGTACTCAGCGTCCCCCAATGGGGGGCTGGGGGTCAGAACCCCCAGATCTAGGTTCCCCTCAACGATTAATCTAAACCGCAGACTTACTCAAAGCGATCGCCGCCCGTAGCCTCTCAATTACCATCGATTTATCCAAGAAAGACAACAAAGCCCCTGCTTTCGGACCTCGATCCTTCCCCATAAAACATCGATAAATAGCTTGAAAGGCGATCGGCTGCGTAATCCCCAACGACTCCTCCTTACTCACCGCAAACAAAGCCGTCTGCAAAGTATCCCCATCCCAAACAGTCAGCGCCTCCAACGCCTCAATCACCTGTTCCAAATACAGTACCTGATTTTCAGCTAGCATTCCTGCCGCTGCCGGTACCGAAGTCATATACAGTTCCAACTTCTCCTCTGGATCAGCATAGTCATCTAGCCACTTCTGTGCCACCGCAATGCGCCGCTCGGCCATCTGCTGATCGAACTCGCCAAAATCAGCCGGACTACGATTCACAATCTCTTGATGAATATCTAAATGCGGCATTTGGAGCAAAGATACCAATGTACTGAAATCGAAAGGTTGGAAAGGCTTGATCTCCGCATCCGGTTGCGAATACAGCAACGGCATCAGATTCTCATTTAGCTCTGGCTCTTGGCGATATTTATTCATTAAGCCGTCATAATCCCGAAACAAGCGAATCGTCGTTTCATAATTAGGCGAAAAATTAATTACCGATTTTGGTTGCGGGCGTAACATCAAAAAGCGCAACATCTCCGGTGGCAGTAAAGCCGCAACTTCCTGGGCACTAGCGCCCACCCCCTTAGAAGAACTCATCTTGGTACCATTTACCAAAATAAACTCATAGGGCGAATGCGTTGGTGGCTGCTTGTTCAAAACCTTGCGACAAATTGCATTGGCCACATCTCGCGATCCACCCTTTTGGGAATGATCCTTACCTGCCATCTCGATCGTTACCCCCACCGTTGCCCACTTCGCGACCCATTCCACTTTCCAGGGCAGCTTACCATTGCCATCAAACGGTGAAATCCAGCCAGAATGACCACAGCCTTTCACCCAATCGGTAGCATGCGGCTGACAGGTATAAAAAACTTCTTGGCCGTTGTAGTCTGTCACCACCGTCGTGGCAATCTTGCGGCACTTTTCACAGATCACCTGAAACGGATACCAATTATCGGCTCTTTGGGCTTTACTCACTTGCAAATAAGCTTCGCGTACCAGATGAGCATTCTTTAAAAACAGATCGATATATCCATTGAGCTGACCGGTGCGATACAAATCCCGCAAGTAATAAATCTCCGGCTTAACTCCTAAATAGTTAAACACTTCCAGAAACTCGGCCATGAAGAATTTGGCATAGTCGCTAGCCCCCTCGCCCGGTGATGGAACGTTGCAGAGTGGTTCCCCCAAATAAGGCGAGAATTTTTCTTGATCGAGATAGTGCGGTACGGTATCCAACGCATCGTAATCATCAACGCCGTACAAAAATTTAACTGATTTACCAGCCTGTTTTAATGCCCGATAGATGACATCGTGAATAACAACGCCACGTAAAGATCCAACGTGAACGCGGCCTGAAGGGGTTTTGGAATCGTTAACTATTTGTGCGCCTTGCGCGTCAGCAGCAATCTTGTCAGCCCAAAACATGGTGGTAGCAGGTAAGTGTTTTCTAGTGTGCTGGTCTGTATTCCCATTTTCGGTGGGTGTCGCAGGCGCGAGCAAGGCTCCATTTTACTACAGGAAAGATGGCTCGGGATTTTCTGGAAAATATGCCCGAAATGGCGATCCGTAAAAAGGTCAAGTAGCCACCAACCATCAATCCAAAAAAGGATCATCAATCATCACTGACCGAAAGTCAGCGCGCTCTGGTATGGCGGCGGGCAAGCTCAGTAAATGATGAATCGCATCCGCCAAAGGTTCTCGCAAATGAGCGCTCAACAAATCGACCTCACCATCTACCAAATCGCCTTGCACCAACCGCCATGCAATATCATGCACCTCTTGTAATTGCTCCTTAGATACAGATGGATAAGAACTATTTTTCCCCACAAAAAAGTCATTGTTTTCAGCTGCCAGTGGCACACTAATTAATTCATCATGACGATCGGTCACCCTATTCTCTTGGATTGAGGTCACTACTTGCTGAACTGTTTGACCATTAAATATTTCTTGCCCCATCTTATTTGGTAGATCAACAGTATTAAGCAGATCGCAAACATTGATTTTTTGACGTAGTCCCGGCGGCACCATAGCCTCGATACCAGCTGCTCTACTCTCCAAAAGTTGCTGGTAAGAGATAACTATTGAGGGGGAATCTGGGAGCGGCACACCAGCATCGACCTCAAAACCGCCCAGGATTTGATGGATTGCAGCAAATTCGTGGCGCAGTATTAGTAACAGATCACGGCGGGTATCAGGCGAGCCGGAAATATATAAGGAAATAGTTTTTTCTTGTTGATCGCACTTAATTAACGCCCGATTGTCTTTTGATTTAAGAATGACACCATTGCGCCAATAAAAATTATCATCAATAAGTTCACTGCAACGGACCATTAAACGCCAGAGCAGTCCGTGGGGAAAAACACCATAACAATATCTGAACTGTAAAGCTCCTCGCCATCGATCGAGCTGGGCTTCCGGTAGTTCTTCGTGAGGAAGTAAAGCTGGAATTAGAAAGCTACGCCGATCTTTCATCCGGCAACACAATTCCAATTTCACCATCGTCTCCAGAATAAAACGATGTTTTTCTGGTGTATAGGTAAATTCTCGCTTATTAGATTGAAAAGGAGTCAAAATACGATTCAGCATATGCTCGGTCAAAATACCTTTGCACTCACTTATTAAAAAGTGATCATTAAAAATTCGGTAAATGCCGTGCATTATCCAAGCAGGATTAAAAATAGCGGTATCATCCAACAGCTGATCTTGATAAAAAACTAAGACAATACCTAGGTTGTGGAGTAAGGTTAATAGATCTTGTTGCGCAGATTCTGCCACAACTTGGCTCTCTACACAAAGCTGGCTATATTCTGCATAGGTGATGTAACCTTTATTTAGATTTTCTAATTTAGTCTTAACCGCTAGCCACTTGGAGGGATAACTAGCTTTTAATGACTGTAAAATCATCGCTTCTTTAAGAATGTGTTGATTAAGATCGGTGATGCCTTGCGCATCTCGGCAAGAAACAGAAAAAAAGTCTTTGAGATTCACATATTTCTGTCGATAATTACTGTAACTAATATCTAAGGAAGCTTGATCTTGCTTATTTCCAACAATAAAAACAGGAGAGCTTTTAGCACAGCTAGCAATTAGCTGAAGCCAGTACTCAATGCAATTTTCCGCTTCACTTTTACTGTTGTCGACTACCAATAAATATAGACTGTGTTCTGTTAAACATAGTTGATGGACAGTATGAATACTTTCCTGCCCGCCAAAATCCCAAACATGTAAACACCCTCGATTATTCCTTTCCGGTGGATCAGTATTTGCTATAGTCGCAAAATCGACAGGCCACTTTTCAATACTCACTCCGTCTGTGGAAGACTCATTCAGAGCAAACTGGTTATGAATCAAGCGCTTTACTAAAGATGTTTTACCCGTATTGGTTTGGCCAACCACAATGATCTTCACTTCATTTAATGATGATACTGCTGATTGATCTCTTGCCAGTGGCATGCGTAATACTGGACTTTTTGATTGCTGGTTTAGCAATATCCTTGATTCAGAACTTTTTGGTGGAATGTGGTGAAGAGGATTACCTGAAGTATTAAGGCTCTGGAGGTTAATGATTTGATCGATCGCCTGCGGTAGCAGTGTTAATTGATTGTTAGATAAATCCAAAAATTGTAAATTAGTGATTTGTCCGATTGATTCTGGTAGGCTTCTGAGCTTATTAGACCCGACATCTAGCCGTTGTAAATTCACCAGTTGCCCAATTTCTATGGGTAGCTCTATCAAAGAGTTTTCAGACAGGCTCAATCGTACTAGGCTCAGCAGTTGACCAATAAAGGGCGGTAGCCTTGTCAGGCTATTACCAGAAAGAAAAAGTATTTTTAAATCGGCAAGTTGTCCGATTGAAGCTGGTAAATTGATCAGCTGATTATCAGAAAGACCGAGTATTTGAAGATTTTGAAGTTGGCCGATCGTCTCCGGCAAATTGGTTAGTTGATTATCGTAAAGGTAAAGCTCCTGAAGATTTGTCAGTTGACCAACTGCGTCCGATAATCTTTTGAGCTGGTTATTCCGAAGATCCAGAATACGCAGATTGCTAAGTTGTCTAATTGAGTCGGGCAAACTAGTCAACTTGCTACCAGAAAGATCTAAGCTGACGGTATTCTCTCTCCTCGCTCTGACAATAACTTGTAGCAGTTCTTCTTGTGTCATCACTTCACCATAGACCACTTTTACTACATTCATATCTGAAAAGTGCACCATTTGGGGCGTGAAACCCAACATCAGTTTATGCAAAATTGGTAGCTGATATCAAGAATTTTCCAGCGGCTCCTGCTCGAACTCACTCTGATTATTATTATTTTAACCATATCAGACGACCAATTCTGCATAGCCACACGCACGAAACCGGCATAAGTTGGCCTAAAACAAAAGCCCGCTCTCAATGAGAGCGGACTTTTAAATCTTAAGTTGGTTAAAGAATTAACCGTTGATGGCAGGAGCCATCAAA